>NZ_JAMAYF010000187.1:0-413 GCF_023712445.1 Curtobacterium sp. P97
GCCCTCGCCGCGGCCGGCCACGAGGTGGTCGCCGCCGCCGGCCTGTCCGCCGCCTCCCGCGACCGCGCCGCGCGCCTGCTGCCGGGGGTACCGCTGCTGCCCACCGACGAGGTGGTGGCCGCCGCCGACCTCGTGGTGCTCGCCGTGCCCGACGACGCCCTGCCCGGCTTGGTCGCCGGTCTCGCCGAGACCGGGGTGTGGCGGCGCGGTCAGCTGACCTTCCACACCTCGGGCGCGCACGGCCTCGCCGTCCTGGCCCCGGCGGCCGAGGCCGGGGTGCTGGGTCTGGCGCTGCACCCCGCGATGACCTTCTCCGGCGGCCCCGAGGACGCCACCCGCCTGTCGGGCAGCCCCTTCGGCGTGACCAGCCGGCCCGAGCACCGCGCCGTCGCCGAGACCGTCGTGCTCGAGAT
>NZ_JAMAYF010000188.1:0-413 GCF_023712445.1 Curtobacterium sp. P97
GTCGCGGGTCTCCGGGTCGGCCGGGGCGTTCTCGCCCTCGTCGGGCTCGCGCTCCTTGCGGCGCAGCAGCAGCGAGGTGACGCCCAGCAGCAGCACCAGGACGCCGAGCACCCCGATCTCGGTGATCCGGTCGGCGAAGCCCGCGGTGCCCACCTTGCCGGCCGCCTCGACGCTGAGCACCACGATCTCCTTGATCGAGGCGATGATCCCGACGAGCAGGAACGGCTCGGCGATCAGCTCGCGCTTCTCGACCGTCGTGCGGACGGCGAACAGCAGCTCGACCACGATGAAGACCAGCAGCAGGACGTCGAGCAGCTCGAGCACCGGGGTCGTCGACAGGTCGGCGACGAGGCCCCAGGTCGTCGTCCCGGCCAGCACGAGCAGGACGAGCGCGGTGACCAGCAGGAACAGCG
>NZ_JAMAYF010000189.1:0-411 GCF_023712445.1 Curtobacterium sp. P97
CTCCAGGGCTGAGGTCCCTGACCGGTCGTAGGCCGGTCACCCGCCGGGAGGGGGTGCGCACCTCGCGCACCCCCTCCTGGTGCACCACCCCTCTCACACGGAAGGCGGTCCGCCGGTGGCGACGTCCTCGATCAGTGGCCTCGTCAGCGGGCTGGACACCGAGACGCTCATCTCGAACCTGATGAGCATCGAGAAGGCGCCCCGCACGCTGCTCGTCGACAAGCAGTCCGACGTCTCGACGCTGAAGACCTCGCTCCAGACGCTCAACACCAAGACCGCGTCACTGAACGAGTACGCGGCCAAGGTCGCGAAGGCGGACAGCTGGAACGCGTACTCCGCGAGCTCGTCCGCCACCACGGTGGTGGCCACCGCGTCCTCCACGGCGCAGCCCACGTCGTTGTCCTTCACCGT
>NZ_JAMAYF010000190.1:0-411 GCF_023712445.1 Curtobacterium sp. P97
TCAGAAAACCGATACTGGAAAAACTCTAACGCGGTGGCCAGTTTTTGTTGACCACTTCAGGCCAAACTCAGGCCGTTCATGGACTATATCGACATGCGTCTGGCTGAGAATGTCTGGAACGGCGAGGTCATCCTCGCGGAAATCAAAGCGATGGGTTATACCGGCGGACGCTCCATGTTGCGTTACTACATCCAGCCAAAACGTAAGATGCGGCCATCGAAGAAAACGGTTCGCTTCGAAACTCAGCCCGGTTACCAGCTCCAGCATGACTGGGGAGAAGTTGAGGCTGAGGTTGCCGGGCAACGATGCAGGGTTAACTTCGCGGTTAACACGCTGGGGTTCTCACGTCGCTTCCATGTCTTCGCGGCACCAAAGCAGGATGCTGAACATACCTATGAGTCACTGGTCCGC
>NZ_JAMAYF010000191.1:0-410 GCF_023712445.1 Curtobacterium sp. P97
CTTCGCGCTGCGCCCCGGCGCCCACCTCGCCGGCGACGTGCAGGTCTCGTCCCGCCAGCGCGGCGCGGCCGTCGTCGACCCCGAGCTCGTGCGGTACGTCAAGGAGCAGGAGCGCCGGCTCGACTCCTGGCACGGCGGCGCCACCCGGCGCACCCGCGAACGCTACGAGCACCGCCCCCGCTACACCCCACCCGGCCGCGCCGAGGTGCTCACCCGCCTCGACGCCGCCGGTCTGCTGCCGGCGATCACGTTCGTGTTCAGCCGCAAGGGGTGCGACGGCGCGGTCGAGCAGTGCCTGCGCGCGGGCCTGCGGCTCACCGACGAGGCCGAGCGGGCCGAGATCGCCGAGGTGGTCGACCGGCACACCGGATCGCTGCACGAGGCCGACCTGCAGGTGCTGGGGTTCTGGG
>NZ_JAMAYF010000192.1:0-410 GCF_023712445.1 Curtobacterium sp. P97
GCGTCGACCAGCGCGGTGAGCAGCCGGCCCAGCAGCGGCGAGTCGCGGTGCACCAGGAGGGTCTCGGCGGAGTTGCAGACGCTGACCCGGTGGGTCTTGGCGTTGAGCACGATGGCCTCGGCCATGTCGGCCTGGGCGGAGGCGTCGACGTACACGTGGCAGTTGCCCACCCCGGTCTCGATCACCGGCACTGTCGAGTCGCGCACCACGCGCTGGATGAGCTCGGCGCCCCCGCGCGGGATGACGACGTCCACGAGCCCGCGGGCGTTGAGCAGCTCGCCGACGCTGGCCCGCTCGGCGGGCAGCAGCTGCACGCTGTCGGCCGGCAGCCCGGCCTTGGCCGCGGCCTCGGCGAGCACCTGCACCAGGACGACGTTGGTGCGGTACGCCGACGCCGAGCCGCGCAGCAG
>NZ_JAMAYF010000193.1:0-409 GCF_023712445.1 Curtobacterium sp. P97
GTCCACGACGTCGAGGGTCCCGGCGGTCGTTGCACAGGTCCAGCACCGATACCCGTCGCTGCTGTGCACCCCAGCTGCACAATGGCGCCGTGCTCAACCCGTGGCGCCTCCAGCTCCTCGTCGACCTGCAGGAGCTGGGCACGGTGCGCGCCGTGGCCGCCCGCGCGCACCTCAGCCCGTCGGCGGTCTCCCAGCAGCTGGCCGTGCTCGAGCGCGAGACCGGCACCGCGCTGGTCGAGCGCGAGGGTCGCCGCGTACGGCTCACCGCCGCCGGCCAGGTGCTCGCCGACCGCTCGCGCGGGGTGCTGGCCCACCTCGACGAGGTCGAGGCCGGGCTGCGCGGGCTGGGCGCGGCGCCCGCGGGCACGGTGCGGCTGGCCGTGTTCCAGAGCGCCGTGCACGCCCTCGC
>NZ_JAMAYF010000194.1:0-409 GCF_023712445.1 Curtobacterium sp. P97
GCCTTGTCCTGCGCTTCGCGCTCTTCGGCCTGGCGCTTGAACGCCGGCGTTTCCTCGAGCTTCATCCGGATGTAGAGACCGATCAGGCCGAGCGGGCCGGCGATCAGGAACGGCACGCGCCAGCCCCACGACAGCAGCGCTTCCTGCGACAGCGACGGTGAGCAGCGCGACGACGCCCGCGCCCAGCACATAGCCGATCAGCGTGCCGAATTCGAGGAAGCTGCCCATGAAGCCACGGCGCTTGTCGGTCGAGAACTCGGCGATGAAGGTCGCCGCGCCGCCGTATTCGCCGCCGGTCGAGAAGCCCTGCACGAGGCGGGCGACGAGCAACAGGACCGGGGCCATGATGCCGATCGACGCATAGCTCGGAATCAGGCCGATCGCGAAGGTGCCGACGGCCATCATGATC
>NZ_JAMAYF010000195.1:0-409 GCF_023712445.1 Curtobacterium sp. P97
GCCCGGCCCGGATCCGCTCGTCGGCCTGCGCGGCCTCGACGACCAGCTCGTTCAGCGCGAAGGAGGCAGTCGGGTCGGGCACCCCGTAGTTCGGGATGACCAGCGCGGCCTCGGTGCCCTCGCGGTCCAGGTCCAGGTCGGCCACCAGCTCGGCGATGGTCGCCCGGGCGGTGGTGTCGGGGTTGACCGGCGGGCCGCCGTAGAAGGGGTGCGCGGGCAGCACGCCGAGGTGGCGGTGCGCGTCGTGCACCCGCTGGGGGCGTCCCGTGGTCATGGCGAGAACGGTCGTCGCGCCCGGTTTCGGTGTGGTGACGTCCGGAACGAGATGTGGTTACGGCTGCCGCACCGCGGGCCCCCGGCGTTGCCGGTCGGTTGCCGGGTCCGCACCGGACCCGTGTCACCCCCGCAG
>NZ_JAMAYF010000196.1:0-408 GCF_023712445.1 Curtobacterium sp. P97
CTGCGCCGCCTGCTCACCCGGCGCACCTGGTCGGGCACCGGCCGCGTCGTCGTCGTCACCGGCGGGGCCGGCGGCATCGGCAGCGTGCTGTGCCACCGGCTGGCCGGGCGCGGGGCGTCGGTGGTCGTCGTCGACCGCGACGGCGGGCGCGCCGCGGCGGTGGCCGCCGGCCTGCCCGGGCCCGGGCAGCACGTCGCGCTCGCCGGCGACCTCACCGACCCCGCGCGGGTCGAGGCCGTGCTGGCCGAGGTCGGGAGCCGGTACGGCCGGGTCGACGTGCTGGTGAACAACACCGGCATGACCAGCGCCGAGCGCTTCGGCGAGCGGTCGCTGGCCTCGATCGACCGCGAGATCACCGTCAACACGCTCTCGCCGCTGTACGTGACCCGGTTGGCGCTGCCGCTGCTG
>NZ_JAMAYF010000019.1:0-41991 GCF_023712445.1 Curtobacterium sp. P97
CCCCTGGCGCTCGGACTCCGCATCCCGGCGTGGTCGGACACCACCACCGTGACCACCCCCGACGGCACGTCGTGCGACCGGGACGACCGCTGGCGGCACGTCGTGCGACCGGGACGACCGGCGCCGCCGCTCAGGCGGAGCGCCGCACCACGAGCTCGGGCAGCAGCAGCGTCTCGTCGAGGGGCTCCCCCTCGACGACGGCCCGGACCGCCTCGAGCACCCGCTGCCCCATCGCCATGAAGTCCTGGCGCACGGTGGTGAGCGGCGGGGTGAAGTGCGCGGCCTCGGGGATGTCGTCGAACCCCACCACGGCGATGTCGTCCGGCACGCGGAGTCCCTCGTCGGCGAAGGCGTGCAGCACCCCGAGCGCCATCTGGTCGTTGCCGGCGAAGACCGCGTCGACCGCGTGCACGTCGATCGTCCGCGCCGCCGCGAAGCCGCTCGCCGGGGTCCAGTCGCCGTCGAGCACGACCGGTTCGAGTCCGGCGTCGCGCATGATCCGCCCGTAGGTCTCCCGGCGGACCTCGGACTCCTGGGACACCGCGGGTCCGGCGATGTGCACGACCCGGCGGTGCCCTCGGGCGAACAGGTGCTCCATCACGAGCGTGGTGCCCGCGGCCTGGTCGATCGCGACGGCGGCGACACTGCGTGCCGCCGGGGTCCGGACGGCGTCGCGCTGCACGGCGTTCGCGACGACGACCGGCACGGTCACCGGGATCGTCAGCGACGCGAGCGCGTCGAGCACGCGGTTGTCGGCAGCGACCAGCACGATCGCGGCGACGTCCTGCGCGAGCAGCGTGGTGAGCGCCCCGGACAGGTCCACGGGGCGCGGGTCGTCCGGCAGCGTCGAGAGCAGCACGTGGTACCCGGCCGAGCGCGCGGCCCGCTCGAAGCCCACCGCGGTGCTCGACGGTCCGTACAGCGCGTCGCCCGCGGTGATGATGCCGAGCGCGCGACTGCGTCCGCCGGCGAGGGCGCGGGCGGCGGCACGCGGACGGTAGCCGAGCTCGGCGACGGCGTCGGTGACCTGCGACCGGTAGGCGTCGCGGACGGTCGGATCGCCGTTGATCACGCGGGAGACGGTCTGGTGGGAGACCCCGGCGCGCTCGGCGACGTCGAAGATCGTCGGGGCCTTCCGGCGTCTGCCGCCGGGACCCCCGAGCGCGGTCGTTGTCGTCACGTGGCCGAGCGTAGCGTCCGGTCCGCTCGGCGCAACAACATCTCGGAACGGTCACGACGAGTTGACACCCCGGTACGGAACCCTCAGTATGTGAGCGCTCACACGAGCACATCCCACGGGGCACAGCAGCCCCAGCACCCGAGCGCGTCGAGGACGACGCGAGAGGAACAGAGGTACTTCGATGATGAAGCGCAGGATCATCGCGGGGGTCGCGGCCCTCGGCATCGCGTTCTCCCTGGCAGCATGCTCGGCCGGCGGCCGTGCGTCCACCGAGGGCGGCGGCGACACCGCCGACGGCAACAAGGGCGCCCTCGTCGGCGTCGCGATGCCGACCAAGGTCTCCGAGCGGTGGATCAAGGACGGCAACGCCGTCAAGAGCGACCTCGAGAAGGCCGGCTACAAGGTCGACCTCGAGTACGGCGACAACAAGGTCCAGCAGCAGGCCCAGCAGGTCAGCAACATGATCACCAAGGGCGCGAAGGTCCTGATCATCGCGTCGATCGACGGTGGTGCACTCTCCGACCAGCTCGACGCCGCCGCGAAGGCCGGCATCAAGGTCATCTCGTACGACCGCCTGCTCACCGGCAACAAGAACGTCGACTACTACGTGTCGTTCGACAACTACAAGGTCGGCGTCGACCAGGCCACCTCGCTCCTCACGGGGCTCGGCGTGCTGGACGACAAGGGCGAGAAGACCGGCAAGAAGGGCCCCTTCAACATCGAGGTCTTCGCCGGCTCGCTCGACGACAACAACGCCGGGTTCTTCTTCAACGGCGCGATGGACACCCTCAAGCCGTACCTCGAGGACGGCACGCTGAAGATCGGCTCCGGCCAGGACCAGCTCTCGCAGGCCGCCACGCAGCAGTGGGACCCGGCGACCGCCAAGGCCCGCATGCAGAACCTCGTCGCGTCGACGTACTCCGGCGGCACGAAGCTCGACGGCGTGCTCTCGCCCTACGACGGCATGTCGATCGGCATCATCTCGGCCCTCCAGGGCGCCGGCTACGGCTCGGGTGACCGTCCGCTGCCGATCGTGACCGGCCAGGACGCCGAGGCCGCCTCGGTCAAGTCGATCATCGCGGGCCAGCAGTACTCCACCATCTACAAGGACACCCGCAAGCTCGCGAAGCAGTCCGTGACGATGGCCGAGGACCTGCTCTCCGGCAAGACCCCCGAGGTCAACGACACCAAGAGCTACGACAACAAGGTCAAGGTCGTCCCGACCTACCTGTTCCAGCCCACGGTGGTGACGAAGGCCAACTACAAGGAGGTCCTCGTCGACAGCGGGTACTACACCGAAGCCGACCTCAAGTAGGACGCAACCATCCACAGGACTGGAGGCGCGGTGCACCCCCGCACCGCGCCTCCAGTCCGTCTCCACCCGCGCCCAGGCGCGGACGACGGAAAGGCGGTCCACATGGCGGACACCATCCTCGAGATGCGGGACATCACCAAGACCTTCCCCGGTGTGAAGGCGCTCCAGGGCGTCTCGATCGAGGTCGAGCGCGGTCAGGTCCACGCGATCTGCGGCGAGAACGGCGCCGGCAAGTCGACCCTGATGAAGGTGCTGTCGGGCGTCTACCCGCACGGCTCCTTCGACGGCGAGATCCTGCTCGACGGCAAGCCGGTGCAGTTCGGTGACATCAACGGCTCCGAGAAGGCGGGCGTGGTGATCATCCACCAGGAGCTCGCCCTCAGCCCGTTCCTGTCGATCGCCGAGAACATCTTCCTCGGCAACGAGCGCGTCAAGGGCGGGCTCATCGACTGGAACCAGACGAACCTCGAGGCGGCGGCGCTGCTCAAGCGCGTCGGACTCAGGGACAACCCGGTCACCAAGGTCACGGACATCGGTGTCGGCAAGCAGCAGCTCGTCGAGATCGCGAAGGCGCTCTCGAAGGAGGTCCGGCTCCTCATCCTCGACGAGCCGACCGCCGCGCTGAACGACGACGACTCGGAGCACCTGCTCGAGCTCATCCGCTCGCTGCAGGCCGAGGGCATGACGGCGATCATCATCAGCCACAAGCTCAACGAGATCAAGGCGATCGCGGACAAGGTCACGATCATCCGCGACGGCAAGACCATCGAGACGCTCGACATGCACGCCGACGACGTCTCCGAGGACCGGATCATCCGCGGCATGGTCGGTCGCGACCTGTCCAGCCGCTACCCGGAGCGCGAGCCGAAGATCGGCGAGGAGCTCCTGCGCATCGAGGACTGGACCGTCCACCACCCGCTCGACGGCTCCCGCGAGATCATCCACCAGGTGAACCTGAACGTCCGCGCGGGCGAGGTCGTCGGCATCGCCGGCCTCATGGGCGCCGGCCGCACCGAGCTCGCGATGAGCGTCTTCGGGCACTCGTACGGCACCGGCATCTCCGGCACCGTCTACAAGCGCGGGGTGCCGATCAAGACGAACACGGTGACCCGGGCGATCGACAACGGCATCGCCTACGCAACCGAGGACCGCAAGCGGTACGGCCTCAACCTCATCGACGACATCAAGCGGAACATCTCCGGCTCGGCGCTGGGCAAGCTCGCCGACTGGGGTTTCGTGAACGCCTCGAAGGAGACCACCGTCGCCGGCGGCTTCCTGAAGAGCATGAACATCAAGGCGCCGAACGTCGACGCCGTGACGGGCAAGCTCTCCGGCGGCAACCAGCAGAAGGTCGTCCTGTCGAAGTGGATGTACGCCGACCCGGACGTGCTCATCCTCGACGAACCGACCCGCGGCATCGACGTCGGCGCGAAGTACGAGATCTACACGCTCATCAACGACCTGGCCGACCAGGGCAAGGGCGTCATCGTGATCTCGTCCGAGCTGCCCGAGCTGCTCGGGATCTGCGACCGCATCTACACACTCTCCGAGGGCACGATCACCGCTGACGTGCCCCGCTCCGAGGCCACGCCAGAGGTCCTCATGCAGTACATGACCCAGGAACGGGAGACCCCAGTCAATGAACGCGCTTAAGTCCGCCGCCGGCTACCTCACCGGGCAGCTCCGACAGATCGGCCTGTTCATCGCGCTGATCGTCATCGTCATCTTCTTCCAGGTGGCGACGAACGGCATCACGCTGGCCCCGATCAACGTCTCGAACATCATCGTCCAGAACAGCTACATCCTGATCCTGGCGATCGGCATGGTGATGGTGATCATCGCCGGCCACATCGACCTGTCCGTCGGGTCGGTCGTCGCCTTCAGCGGTGCGATGGCGGGCGTCATGATCACCCAGTGGGGCCTCCCCTGGCCGGTCGCGGCGCTCCTCTGCCTGGTCGTCGGCGCCCTCGTCGGTGCCTGGCAGGGCTTCTGGATCGCGTACTTCGGCATCCCGGCGTTCATCGTGACGCTCGCCGGCATGCTCGCGTTCCGCGGCGCCACCCAGATCGTGCTGCAGAACCAGCAGATCTCGCCCTTCCCGGAGGGCTTCCGCTCGCTCGGCTCCGGCTTCCTGCCGTCGTTCGGCACCACGGGCTACGAGCCGCTCACGATGATCCTCGGCATCGCGGCCGCCGCCGTCATGGTGATCTCGGCCTTCCGGGGCCGCATCACGCGTCGCAAGTACCAGCTCGAGAGCGAGCCGTTCGCCTGGTTCATCGTGAAGACGGCCTTCGGCGCCGCGCTCGTGATCTACGTGGCGCTGCTCCTCGCCAGCTACAACGGCACCCCGATCGTGCTCGTCGTCCTCGGTCTGCTCGTGGTCGTCTACTCGGTCGTCATGCGCAGCTCGGTGTTCGGTCGCCACGTCTACGCGATCGGCGGCAACGCCCTCGCCGCGCAGCTGTCCGGCGTCAAGACGAAGCGCGTCACGTTCCTGCTCTTCGTGAACATGGGCGTCATCGCGGCCCTGGCGGGCGTGGTCTTCACGGGCCAGCTCAACCTGGCCGCCCCGGGTGCCGGCAACGGCTTCGAGCTCGACGCCATCGCGGCCGTGTTCATCGGTGGCGCCGCCGTCACCGGCGGCATCGGCACGGTGCCGGGTGCGATCGTCGGTGGTCTCATCATCGGCATCCTGAACAACGGCATGTCGATCCTCGGTGTCGGCACCGAGTTCCAGTCGCTCATCAAGGGCCTGGTGCTGCTCGCCGCCGTCGCGTTCGACGTGTTCAACAAGCGCCGGGCGGCGTCCGCGCGCAAGTAGCGGTCGATCCCCCTTCGCCGAGGCTCGGGTCGGCGGACAGTTCCGTGGTCGTGGGACCGCGGAACCGTCCGCCGGCCCGAGCTTCGTCGTGTCAGGCGGTCAGGACGGCCCAGGCGGCGGCCGGGAGGCGCAGGGTGCCGTCCCGCAGGTCGCCCCCGCCCGCCTCGATCCGTGTCGCGTCGGCCGCGGGCACCTCCACCGGGTCGTCGGCCAGGTTCAGGGCGGTCACCACCGCGGCGTCGGCCGTCGCGGTGCGCAGGACCACGGCCGTGTTGGTCAGGTGGACGACGTCGGTGTGCGCCCGGTGCAGCCAGGGGTTCCGCCGACGCAGGGCGACGAGGGCCTCGTGCGCGTGGGTCAGGTCGTCCGGCTCGGGCGGCGTCGCGGGCAGCTCCGGACGGACGGCGTCGTCGCCACCCTCGCGTTCCTCCTTGACCCCGGTCCAGCCGTACTCGTCCCCCGCGTAGACCACGGGGGTGCCGGCCACGGTGAACAGCACCGCGGCGGCGTGCCCGGCGAACCGCTCCCCCACCGCGCTCGCGATCCGCGTCACGTCGTGGTTGCCGACGAACGTGGTGGGGACGAACGTCGCGAGCAGGGCATCGTGCCGCTCCACGGCGTGTGCCAGCTCGAAGCAGTTCCGGTCGGCGATCCCGTGCCAGACCGCCTGCCACAGCTCGTACTGCGTGGTGGAGTCCATCGTCGACGCCGCGACGATCGCAGCTGCGTCACCGTGGATGACCTCGCCGCTGAACCAGGCGGCGGGGTACTGCTCGCGCACCCGCGGCAGCACCCGTGCCCAGAACGACGGCGGCACGGCGTACGCGGCGTCGAGCCGCCAACCGTCGACCCCGCGGGCGAGCCAGTAGGTCATCACCTCGACCACCAGGTCCTCGGCGGCGCGGCCCTCGTGGTCGAGCGCGACGAGGATGTCGTGCCCCTCGAAGTCGCGGACCGGCACGGGGTCCCCTGCCTGCCAACCGGACCGTTCGACCGCGAAGAGCTCCGCGGTCGGGGCGTCCGGGCCCTGTTCCTCGAGCGCACGGAAGGCGGGGTGCTCGCGCCCGACGTGGTTGAACACGCCGTCGAGCACGACCCGGACACCGCGCTCGTGGGCGGCCCCGACCAGCGCGACGAGGTCGGCCTCGTCGCCGAGTCGGGGGTCGACCCGGAAGTGGTCGACGGTGTCGTACCCGTGCGTCGAGCTCGCGAAGACCGGCCCGAGCAGCAGGCCGTTCAGCCCGAGGGCGACGACGTGGTCGAGCCAGGGCACGAGCCGCTGGAGCCGGTGCTCGACCGGTCGGTCGTCGACGGGTGTCGTCGGACGGACCTCGGCGCCGACCGCGCCGAGCGGGTAGACGTGCCACCACATCGCGTGCTCGACCCAGGCGGATCCGTGCGGGCGGGGGACGTTCGGTTCGGGCTCCACCGGTCCGATCGTGCCAGCCGAGCCTGTGCTGTGGGTCGTGTCGGACCGCAGGACCAGGATGGTGCGCATGGGACGAGCGATCAGGACCGCTGCGGACGCCTCGGCATCGCAGGAGGCGCACGCGGAACGGACCTGCGCGTCGTGCGGTCGGCGGATGCCGTCGTCCGCCTCCCCCGACGCGAAGTGGTGCTCGGCTGCGTGCCGGAAGCACGGCGTCGACGCCACCGACCGTACCCTGGAGCAGCGGATCGACGAACTGCTCGCCGCCCGTGCACGGACGTCGAGCATCTGCCCGTCCGAGGTCGCGCGGTCCCTCGAGCCCGACGACTGGCGACCCCTGATGGAGCCCGCCCGGCGGGCAGCACGCCGCATGGTCGCGCGGGGTGAGGTCGAGATCACCCAGCACGGCAGCGTGGTCGACCCGTCCACGGCGAAGGGTCCGATCCGGATCCGACGCCCCCGGTAGGGAACACCTGTCGTCGGCGCGCGTTGCACCCGACGATGACGACCACCACAGAACCGACCCCCGCCCGCCCCGAAGCCCTCGTCGTGGGTGCCAGCGGCATCACCGGCTCCGCCCTCGTCGACCACCTGCTCGGTCTCGGGTGGGACGTGACCGCACTCTCCCGCCGCCCGCTCGCGCGCGACGGTGTCCGGACCGTCGCCGCCGACCTCCGCGACCCGGACTCGCTGACGGCGGCCCTCGCCGACGAGCGGCCCACGCACGTGTTCTTCACCGCGTGGCAGCGCCAGGAGACCGAGGCCGAGAACATCCGCGTGAACGGCGGCATGGTCCGCGACCTGCTCGCCGCGCTGTCCCACGCGCCGCTCGCCCACGTCGCCCTGGTGACCGGGCTGAAGCACTACCTCGGCCCCTTCGAGGCGTACGCGGCGGGCGAGATGCCGGACACGCCCTTCCACGAGGAGGAGCCGCGGCTCGACACCCCGAACTTCTACTACGCGCAGGAGGACGAGCTCTTCGCCGCAGCCGAGCGCCAGGGGTTCACGTGGTCGGTGCACCGCTCGCACACCGTCATCGGGTACGCCGTCGGCAACGCCATGAACATGGGCCTGACCATCGCCGTGCAGGCCACCCTCGCGAAGGAGCTCGGCCTGGACTTCGTGTTCCCGGGCAGCGAGGCGCAGTGGAACGGGCTGACCGACATGACCGACGCCGGCATCCTCGCCGAGCACATGGTCTGGGCAGCCACCAGCCCCGAGGGTGCGGACGAGCCGTTCAACGTCGTGAACGGTGACGTGTTCCGGTGGCGGTGGATGTGGCCGCGTCTCGCCGCACACCTCGGCGTCGACCCGGATCGGGTCGTCGGCTACCAGGACCGTCCTCGACCGCTCGAGGAACAGATGGCTCCGCACGAGGGCGCGTGGGCCGGCATCGCCGAGCGGTACGGACTGGTCGAGTCGGACATCACCCGGCTGGCCTCGTGGTGGCACACCGACGCCGACCTCGGCCGGGCGATGGAGGTCGTGACCGACATGGGCAAGAGCCGCGAGGCGGGCTTCACCGCCTTCCGCCGGACCGAGCGGGCCTTCACCGACCTGTTCGACCGCTACCGCGCCGAGCGGCTCGTCCCGTAGGCGTACCCCGGCCGACCCGGTCGGGGTACACGAACCTCCGACCGGGCCGCGAGTCGGCGCCGACGCCCTGGTTGTCTCGGTTCCACAGACGCCGGGAGCCCTCGGCGGTTCCCGGAGGAAGGAAGACACCATGTCGCTCGGAGACAAGGCCAAGGACGTCACCCAGAAGGTCGCCGGCAAGGTCGAGGAGGCCGTCGGCAAGAAGACCGACGACGCCGAGCTCACGCACCAGGGCCAGAAGGACCAGGTCATGGGCGAGGGTCGCCTCGACAAGGAGAAGGCCAAGGACGCGTTCGACGGCAAGTGAGCCTCGCGCTCTGACGCCCGTACCGCTCGAGCGGTGCGGGCGTTCGTCGTTCCGGGGCGAGGTGCCTAGAAGGCGTACCGGATGCGGCAGGACGGCAGGTGTTCCGCCACCAGCTCACGGAACCGCTCGACGAGCTGCCCCTTCATGCCCGACCGGTAGCGCACGTTGACCGCACCGTTCTGCGACACCTTCTGCTCCTGCAGGTCGGGACGCCAGAGCAGGTCCTCGGCCTTCGGGTGCCACCCGAGGTTGACCTCGTGCAGGGGCTGGTTGTGCGTCAGGAAGATCACCTCGGCCGCGAGCTGCGCCTTGGCCGCGGGAGACAGCACGTCGTCGACCTGGCGCAGCAGCTCGGCCCAGTCCGACTCCCACGTCGGCGTCAGGATCACGGGCGAGAAGTTGAGGTGCACCTCGTACCCGGCGTCCACGAAGTCGTTCACCGCGGCGATCCGCTCGGCGATCGGGCTCGTGCGGATGTCGGTGACCTTCGCGGTCTCGTGCGGCATGAGCGAGAACCGGATGCGCGTGCGGCCCATCGGGTCCCAGTCGAGCAGCTCGCGGTTGACGTACTTCGTCGCGAAGGACGCCTTCGCGGTGGGCGTCATCCGGAAGAGGTCGCAGAGGTCGCGCACGTTGTCGCTGATCAGCGCGTCGACCGAGCAGTCGCTGTTCTCGCCGATGTCGTAGACCCAGGCGTAAGGGTCGCACTGGTTCGGCTCGGTCTTCGGCCCCTGCTTCGCGATGTTGCGCGCCACGTGCTTCGTGATCTGCTCGATGTTCGCGAACACCGTCACCGGGTTCGAGTACCCCTTGCGCCGCGGCACGTAGCAGTAGGCGCACGCCATCGCGCACCCGTTCGCCGTCGACGGGGCGATGAAGTCGGCGGAGCGCCCGTTCGGCCGGGTGACGAGCGACTTCTTCACGCCGAGCACGAGCGCCTCGGTCTTGATCCGCACCCAGCGCTGCACGTTGCGCTCGTCGCCGTGGACCTCGGGGATGTTCCAGTGCGAGGCGACCGGCACGATCTCGGCGTCCGGCCAGCGCCCGAGGACCTCCTGCCCGCGCGGGAGCTCGAGGGCGGCGTCCTCGGCGTAGATCCGCTTGACGTCGAGCATGGGTCGCACGCGTGGTTCCGTCATCGGCACCTGTCTACCGCCGACCACCGACGGTGCAGACTCGGGAGCATGACCGCCGAGCCCGACGACCACTTCTTCGTCGTCGACGGCCGCCGGTGGCGTCGCACCGACCCCGCGTTGCCCGAGGAGGTCGCCGCGGCACTCCGCTCGCACCTCGGCCGCGGGCGCAACGCCGTGCGGCAGGCGAAGCGCGCCGGCGACGAGGACGCCCTCGCCGCCGCCCGGCACCGGAACGGCCTGGCGAAGCACGGGCTCGGCGAGCGCGGCCCCGAGTGGTGGACGCGACCCGAAGCCGACCGGATCGCCGACGCCGAGCGCGCCCTGGCCGACCTCGAGGCCCTCGACGCCTGACCCTGCCCGCTACGCCTCGGTGTGTCCCAGGTCGGGCTCGAGCAGCATGCAGACCGTGCGGGACGCCGAGGCGTGCAGCTCGAACACGACGACCTCGTTCCGACCGGCACGGAGCACCGGCCCCGGCACGGCCAGCGTCTGCTGCGGCCCGCGCGACCAGTACCGCCCGAGGCAGAACCCGTTCACCCAGGCGACACCCTTGCGGAAGCCGTCGAGCGACAGGTAGCGGTCCTCGGTGGACGTCAGGTCGAACGACCCGGCGGCGAGCACGGGCCCGGCCAGCACGTCGCCGTCGGTGGGTACCAGCGCCGCGAGCTGGTCGACGGCCGCCGGTGCGATCGGGTCGAGCGCGAGCGGCGACGCCGACCACCGGGCGAGCGGCACACCGTCGACGGCCACGCCGCCGATCAGGCCCTTCGGCTCGCCGATGCGGGGGCCGTAGTCGACGCGCCCCTGGTCCTCGACGAGGAGCTCGAGCGTGCCGGTGACCGGCGGGAGCGCGATCGCCCGGTCGTGGTGCTCGCGCTCGAGGACGCCGACGACGACCCCGTCCACCGAGACGACCGCACGGTCGCGGACCTCGGTGCCGACGGTCAGGACGCCGCCGTCGGGCAGGTCGACCTCGGTGCGGTACAGCACGAAGCCGCTCGCGGCGCCGAGGGCGTCGAAGGTCGGCGGCTCGTCGTGCGTCGACCAGTCGGCGAGCGTGGGCAGCAGGGAGCGGAGCGACGCGACGCGGTCCAGGCGGACCGCGAGGTCCGTGGCGGGGGTGACCCGCGCCTCCCGGCCGCTCGAACGATCATACGATTCAAGGCGGCCCGACCCACCCTCCCGCATCGACTCGGGCAGCGGCGGGACGGGTGCGTAGCGCTCGATGACCGCGCGGAACGCGTGGAACTTCGCCGTCGGACGACCGGCCTCGTCGAGCGGGGCGTCGTAGTCGTACGACGTCGCGATCGGCCGGTACACGCCCTTGTCGTTCGCGCCGTTGGTGAAGCCGAAGTTCGAGCCGCCGTGGAACATGTAGATGTTGACGGAGCCGCCGGCGGCGAGCAGGTCGTCGAGGTCCGACGCCGACGCGGACGCCGGGGTGGTGTGGTGGTGCTCGCCCCAGCTGTCGAACCAGCCGTCCCAGAACTCCGAGCACATGAGCGGGCCGGTCGGCTGCGCCTGGCGGAGGCGCGCGAGACGCTCCGTGGAGCGGGACCCGAAGGAGCCGGTCTTGTGCAGCGAGGGCAGCGAGCCGTCCTCGAGCATCGAGTCCATCGGCTGGTCGACGCTCGTGAACGGGACGGTCAGACCGATGGCCCGGTGCATCTCCTCGAGCGCCCGCAGGTAGGACGCGTCCGAGCCGTAGGCGCCGTACTCGTTCTCGACCTGCACGAGCACGATCGGGCCGCCCTGGTCGATCTGGCGCGGAACGAGCACCGGCGCGAGGTGCTCGAGGTACTCCCGCACGGCGGCGAGGAAGCCCGGCTCGTTCCGGCGGACGCCGACGGTGCCGTCGGCGAAGAGCCAGTAGGGCAGGCCGCCGTTCGACCACTCGGCGCAGATGTAGGGCCCGGGGCGGACGATGGCGTGCATGCCCTCGGCGGCGACGAGGTCGAGGAACCGGCCCAGGTCGAGGCCGCCGGTCAGGTCGAACACACCGGGACGCGGCGCGTGGGCGTTCCAGGCGACGTAGGTCTCGATGGTGTTGAGGCCCATCAGCTTCGCCTTGCGGATCCGGTCCTGCCAGAGGTCCGGGTGCACGCGGAAGTAGTGGATCGCGCCGGACAGGACCCGGTGCGGCTCGCCGTCGAGCAGGAAGTCGGAGTCGCCGATGGCGAAGCGCATGGTGTGTCTCTCTCGTACGACGGGGCCGTGCGGACGTGGTGTCCGCACGGCCCCGGGGTGTGGGGAACGCGGGTGTTACTTGCTCTCGACCGTGAAGCCCTGGTCCTTGCCGTACTTCACGAGCGCCTTCTGCCAGGCCTCCAGACCGCCCTCGAGCGAGGTGCCGTTCTGGTAGGACTGCCCGACGGTGTCGGCGTAGACGCTGTTCGCGTAGACCTGGTACGGCAGGTAGGTGAAGTCGTTCGCCGAGGACTTCGAGGCGTCGACGAGGACCTTGTTGATCTCCTGGCCACCGAAGTACTCCGGCTTCTCGTCCAGGAACGAGCTCGAGTTCAGGTCAGCGGTCGTCGACGGGAAGCCGCCGGACTGCATGAAGACCTTCGTGGACTCCTCCGACGAGTTCAGCCACTTCAGGAAGCCGGCGGCGAGGGCCGGGTTCTTCGACTGCTTCATGACGACCTGCGAGCTGCCGCCGTTGCTGGCGGTCTGGGCCTGGCCGCCGTCGTAGGTCGGCATCGGGGCGACGCGCCAGTCACCCTTCGCGTCCGGCACGCTGGCCATCAGGTTGCCGGGCATCCAGGCGCCGGTCACCATCGTGGCGATCTGGCCGTTGCCGAGCTGCTTGTACCAGTCGTCGGTCCAGCCGGTGGTCTTCGACAGCAGGCCCTGCTCGACGAGCTGGTCCCAGGTCTTCGCCCACTTCTGCGTGCCGGCGTCGTGCAGGTCGATGGTGATCTTGTCGCCGTCGGTCGTGAACGGGGTGCCACCGGCCTGGGCGATCATGCTCGTGGTGAAGCCGGCGTCGCCGGAGTCCGCCGCGATGTACTTCGACGAGTCCGCCTCGTGCAGCTTCTTGCCCGCGGCGATGTACTCGTCCCACGTCTTCGGCACCTCGATGCCGTACTCGTCGAAGACCTTCTTGTTGTAGAACAGCGCCATGGGGCCGGAGTCCTGGGGCAGGCCGTAGACCTTGCCGTCCATGGCGACGTTGCTCCAGGTGCCCTTCGAGAACTTGCTCTCGAGGTCGCCGAAGCCGTACGACGACAGGTCGACGAGCGAGTCGGACAGGGCGAACTGCGGCAGCGCGTAGTACTCGACCTGCGCGACGTCGGGAGC
Organism: Curtobacterium sp. P97; assembly: GCF_023712445.1. Classification (NCBI taxonomy): domain Bacteria; kingdom Bacillati; phylum Actinomycetota; class Actinomycetes; order Micrococcales; family Microbacteriaceae; genus Curtobacterium; species Curtobacterium sp. P97. The sequence continues at coordinate 13,088 of NZ_JAMAYF010000019.1, forward strand.
ACCCGAGCCGGCCTTGATCGTGTTCTGCAGCTTCGTGTACTGGTCGGCACCGGTGCCGGCGTTGACCAGCTTGACCTTGACCTTCGGGTACTGCTTCTCGAACGCGGCGACCTGGTCCTTGGCCGAGGGGGTCCAGGACCAGTAGGTCAGCGTGCCGCCGTCCTTGAGGGCCTTGTCGATGTCGTCCGCCGAGCCGCCGGCGGAGCTGCCGGAGGCGCAGGCGGTCATCGCGATGGCGGCGGTGACGCCGATGGCGAGGGCGCTGAGCCCGCGCCGGAGACGCTTGTTCATGGGTTGCCTTCCACTTCTTCGTGATCTGGGGCTGGGGTGGTGCTGCTGTGTCCCGGTCGGGAGGCGCGTGGCGGGCTGCCGGCGCGCCTCCCGTCCGGAGGGTCAGGCCTTGACGGAACCGGCCGCGAGGCCGGACTGCCAGAAGCGCTGGAGGAAGAGGAACGCGACCACGATCGGGATGATCGTGAGGAGCGATCCGGTGACGACGAGGTTGTAGATCGGCTGCGCGCCGGAGCCGGTGGCCTGGGCGTTCCACTGGTTGAGGCCGACCGTGAGCGGGTACCACTTCGGGTCGCTCAGCATGATGAGCGGCAGGAAGTAGTTGTTCCAGGTGGCGACGACCGCGAAGAGCAGGACGGTGACGACACCGGGCGTGAGGAGCTTCAGCGCGATGGTGAAGAAGATCCGGAACTCGCCGGCGCCGTCCATGCGGGCGGCCTCGATGAGCTCGGTCGGGATCGCGTCGATCGCGTAGGTCCAGATGAGGTACATGCCGAACGGGCTGATGAGCGACGGCAGGATGATCGCCCAGGGGGTGTTCGTCAGGCCGAACTGCGAGAAGAGCAGGAAGGTCGGGACGGCGAGGGCGGTGCCCGGGACGGCGATCGCCCCGAGGACGACGGCGAAGACCGCGCGACGGCCGGGGAACTGGAACTTCGCCATGCCGTAGCCGGCGACCGTGGCGAGCAGGGTCGCGCCACCGGCACCGACGACCACGTACAGCAGCGTGTTGCCGAGCCACTGCAGGAAGATGCCGTCGTTGTAGGTCAGGGTGTCGACGATGTTCTGCCAGAGGTTGAAGTCGCCGCCGAACCACAGGCCGAACGTCGACAGCAGGGACGCCTGGGTCTTGGTGCTGTTCACCAGCAGGTAGAACAGCGGTGCGAACGAGTAGACGACGAAGACGACCATCACGGCGGTCAGGAGACCGGAGCGCTTCACCTTGCGTCCGTCGACCGGCTTGCCGGCGCGGCGCGACCGGGAGGCGCGGGTCGCCCGGTCCCCCGGGTCGCGCTGGGTGGTGGTCGCCTCGGTGACCGTGGCCGGGCTGGTCGCGCCGGCGGCGGGCTGCTGCAGGGTGCTCATCGGTTCTCCTGGCGGGTTCCGCGGACCTGGACGACGTAGGCGATCACGGCGGTGATGACACCCATGACGATGGCGACGGTGGCGGAGTAGTTGAACTGCTGGCCGCTGAAGGACAGCGAGTAGGCGTACATGTTCGGGGTGAAGGCGCTGCCGATGACGTTCGGCGCGAGCGTCTTCAGCAGGTTCGGCTCGTTGAAGAGCTGGAAGCTGCCGATGATCGAGAAGATCGTCGCGATGACCATCGGGCCGCGCAGGGCGGGCAGCTTGATCGAGAAGACGGTGCGCAGCGGGCCGGCGCCGTCGAGCTCGGCAGCCTCGTAGAGCTCACCGGGCACGACGCGCAGGGCGGCGTAGAAGATCAGCATGTTGTAGCCGAGGAACTCCCACGTGACCACGTTGCCGATCGACGTGAGGACCCAGGTCGGGCTGAACGGCTGGAGCAGGTCGATGCCGAGCGCGCTGTTCGCGGCGCCCGTGAGGCCGAACTGGTTGCCGTAGATGAAGCCCCAGATGAGGGCGGCGACCACGCCGGGCACGGCGTACGGCAGGAACACGGCGATGCGGAAGAACCCGGTGCCCCAGAGCCGTGCGCTGTCGAGCGCGAGGGCCGCCACGAGCGCGAGGCCGAGCATGATCGGGACCTGCACGACCAGGAAGAGTGCCACGCGACCGAGGCCCTCCCAGAACTGGGCGTCCTGGAACAGCTGCACGTAGTTGGCGAACCACACGAACTGGTTGCCGCCGATGAGCTGGTCGCGGAACAGGCTGAGCCAGAGCGCGTAGCCGATCGGCACGATGAGCATCGCCACGAGGACGACGACGAAGGGGCCGACGAACAGCCAGCCGGTGTACCGCCCCCGGACCTTCGGGCGGCGAGCGGTCGGCCGCGCCGGCGGTGCCGCCTCGGCCGGGCGCGCTGCGAGCGTGCTCATGTGACTCCCTTGTCTGCTGCGTTCGGGTTCCGGACCGGGCACCTGACGGCGCCCACGGGCCGTGCCCTGCCTGCGCTGGCACGGATCCGGAGGACGTCGATGTTGACGTCAACATCGAACGACGTCACCGTAGCATGGCAACGTCAACATGCACTAGCGTTCGGGGAAGTCGAACGGAGGGAACAGCGTTGTCGACCGATCTGACCGCACCGCGCCGTGCGCCGTCGCTGGCCGCCGTGGCCGACGCCGCCGGCGTCTCGATGCAGACCGTGTCGCGCGTCGCCCGTGGCTTCGACAACGTCAGCCCGGACACCCGGGACCGGGTCCAGCGCGCCATGGACGACCTCGGCTACCGACCGAACCGTGCGGCGCGTGCGCTGCGGTCCGGGCGATTCCGGACCATCGGCGTGATCATGTTCACGCTCGCGTCGTTCGGCAACATGCGCACGCTCGAGGCCATCTCGGCCGCTGCGGCCGCCGCGGACTTCACCATCACCCTGCTGCCCATGGCGTCGCGCACCGGCGAGGGCGTCCGCACCGCGCTCTCCCGGCTGCACGAGCAGGCGGTCGACGGCGTCGTGATCGTCATCGAGTCGCACATCATCGACACCGCCGAGGTCGTGCTGCCGAGCGGTGTCCCGCTCGTGGTCGTCGACTCCGCGGGCACGACCGACCGGCCCTCCATCGACATCGACCAGGCCGAGGGCGCACGGCTCGCCACGCAGCACCTGCTCGACCTCGGGCACGAGACCGTCTGGCACGTCGCCGGACCCACCGCCTCGTACTCCGCGGAACGCCGCCTCGTCGCGTGGCGCGAGACGCTCGAGCACGCGGGCCGCAGGGTCCCCCGGGTCCTCCCCGCAGGGTGGTCGACGGCCGACGGGCACCGCGCCGGGCAGGAGATCGCGGCGCGGCCCGAGATCACCGCCGTCTTCGCGGTGAACGACCAGACCGCGCTCGGGGTCCTCCGGGCGGCGCACGAGGCCGGTCGGTCGGTGCCGGAGAGCCTCAGCGTGGTCGGCTTCGACGACTTCCCCGAGTCGGAGTCGTTCTGGCCGCCGTTGACCACCGTCCACCAGTCCTTCGACGAGGTCGGGCGGCGGGCGGTCGCGACGCTGCTGGCGCAGATCGAGGGCACCCCCGTCCGCACGTCGACCGACCTCGTGCCGGTGCGCCTGGTCGAACGAGCGAGCACGGCACCGCCGCCGCGGGCCTAGGCGCCCGCGTCGGGTCAGGCGCTCGCCCGCGCACTCCCACGGGTCGGGAGCACACTGGGCAGCATGACCACCTTCAGCTCCGTCACCGTGCTCGGCGCCGGCGTCCTCGGCACCCAGATCGCCCTCCAGTCCGCCCGACACGGCATCCCCGTCGTCGTGTACGACATCAGCGAGGACGCGGTCGCCGCCGGTCGTGAGCGACTCGCGGGCATCGTCGAGCAGTACCTCGGCGACGTCGGGCAGGACGCCCGACCGGACGCCGACGCCGCCGTCGCGCGGATCACCTTCGACACCGACCTCGCCCGGGCCGTCGGTGGGGCCGAGCTCGTCGTCGAGGCGGTCCCCGAGCGACTCGAGACCAAGCGCGAGGTCTACGGCCGGCTCGCCGAGGTGGCGTCGGCGGAGACCGTCTTCGCGACGAACTCGTCGACCCTGCTGCCGAGCGCGATCGCGGACGCGACCGGCCGCCCGGACCGCTTCCTCGCGCTGCACTTCGCCAACCACGTCTGGCGGCCGAACACCGCGGAGGTGATGGGGACCGAGCAGACCGACCCCGAGGTGTTCGAGCGCGTCGCGACGTTCGCCGAGGAGATCGGCATGGTCCCGATCCGCCTGCACAAGGAGCAGCCGGGCTACGTGCTCAACTCCCTGCTCGTGCCGCTCCTCGACGCCGCCGCGGGCCTGGTGCTCCGCGGGGTGGCCGACCCCGCCACGATCGACACCACCTGGCAGATCGGGACCGGCAGCCCGGTCGGGCCGTTCCGCATGTACGACGTCATCGGGCTCCGCACCGCGCACGCGGTCGCGAGCGCGTCCCCCGAGCCCGGCGCGCAGGCCTGGGCCGCGTACCTGCAGTCGGAGTACCTGGACCAGGGCAAGTACGGCGTCGAGTCGGGTGAGGGGTTCTACCGCTACCGCTGACGCGAGCAGGCCTGACGCGAGCAGGCCTGCCGTTGCGCACGCCAGACGTGAGCACCCCTAGGATCTCGGGATGGAACTCGTCGCCCCCTCCCCCGAGTACTACCCGTCCTTCCGCCGCGCCCTGCAGGAGTGGGACGGTGCCCACCAGGACGGCGCCGGGATCCGGGACGCCGCGGCGCTGCAGGACCGAGCGGGCTTCGAGCGCTGGGTCGACCAGCTCCTGGCCGAGGAGACGACCCCGGCCAGCCCCGACCACGTGACGTGCACCTACCGCTGGATCGTCGAGGGCGACGAGTACCTCGGCAGCATCGCGCTGCGGCACGAGCTCAACGACTTCCTCCGGTCGTACGGCGGGCACGTCGGGTACGGCGTCCGGCCCTCCGCCCGGGGCCGGGGCCTGGCGTCCGCGGCGCTCGCCGAGGTCGTCCGCGCGGCTGCCGAGCGCGGGCTGCCCGAGGTCATGCTGACGTGCGACGCGACGAACCCCGCGTCCCGCCGGGTCATCGAGCACGCCGGCGGCCGGTACGAGCGCAGCGTGGTCGACCCGGACGGGCACACCCTGCTCCACCACTGGATCCGCACCGGTGCGCACGCGCACCCCGACGTCACCGAGGTGGACATCGTCGGCGGCCCCGAACCGCTGACCGTCGGGCTCCGGGACCACGATCCCGCCTGGTCCGCCCGCTACGAGGAGCACCGTGCACGGATCGCCCACGCCCTGGACGGCCAGCACGTCACGATCGAGCACATCGGCTCGACGTCCGTGCCGGGACTCGCCGCGAAGCCGATCGTCGACGTCGCGGTCGCCGTGCCGGACGTCACCGACGAGGCCGCGTACCTCACCCCACTGCTCGGCGCCGGCTACGGGCTCCGGGTACGCGAGCCCGGGCACCGCCTCGTCCGCACGCCCGAGCGCGACGCGCACGTGCACGTGTACGAGCACGGCGCTGCCGAGCTCGACGACTACCTGCTGCTCCGCGACCAGCTCCGCCGCGACGACACCGACCGGCAGCGGTACGAGGACACCAAGCGTGCGCTGATGGAGCAGTCGTGGGACGACACGAACGCCTACGCCGACGCGAAGACCGCCGTGATCACGGACATCCGGTCCCGAGCGCGCGCCGCGGTCGTGCGCATCCGTCCGGTGCGGTCGACGGACGCCGCTGCGTGGCAGGCCCTGTACGCCGGCTACCGCGCGTTCTACCGACTGCCGGAGGACACCGAGGCCGTCCGGACCACCTGGCAGTGGGTGTCGACGGGTGCACACGGGCTGACCGGCCTGGTCGCCGAGGACGCCGACGGCCACCTGCTCGGGCTCGCCGACCTCCGACGGTTCGCCCGCCCGTCGTCGGCGACGACCGGCCTGTACCTCGACGACCTGTTCACGGCTCCCGACGCCAGGGGGCGCGGCGTCGCGACGGCACTGCTGCACGAGGCGGCGGCCACCGCCGCTGCCGAGGGCGCGAGCGTCGTCCGCTGGATCACCGCCGAGGACAACGCGACCGCGCGGGCGGTCTACGACCGCGTCGCCGCGGCGACCCCGTGGGTCACCTACGACATGCGGCCGTCCGCGGACTGACCGAGCGGCGGACGGGAGGCTCGCGGCCGGACCGCACCGCGCCTCCCGTCCGGCACGTCCCGGGTCGGGAGGTCCGTGGCGGTACCGCACCGCGCCTCCCGTCCGGCCCGCGCCGGCAGGCTCCGGCCCGCTCCGGCCCGCTCCGGCATGCTCCGGCACGAGCGAAGGGCACCGGTCCGCTCGCGCGGGCCGGTGCCCTCCGTGCTCACTCGACGCTCACCGGAGCGCTCGCCGAGGCGTTCGTGCGCCGACCGTGGTCGGCGGTCGGGTCAGCCGATCGACAGCGCGGTCCAGGAGACCGGGGGCAGCTCGATCGTGATCGTGTCGCCGTCGCGACGGACGGTCTCGTTCGTGCGGAGTCCGACGCGCTCGCGGCCCTCGAGGTCGTTGACGGCGTGCACGTCGTCGTCCCAGATGCCCTCCGCGCGGACGTCACCGTCGGCGCCGATGCCGGCCAGGTCGATCGTGACGGTCGTCGACTCGGTCTGGTGACGGTTCACCAGGAAGACCGCTGCCCTGCCGTCCTCGACCGTCGCGGCGGAGTCGACCACGGGGACCTCGCCGTACTTGCCGCCGTCGACCGTGTCACCCGAGGCCTTGACCTGCAGCGACGTGCCGTTCGCGAGCTTCGAGGTGAGCGAGAACGGGAAGAACGTCGTCTGGCGCCAGGCCGGGCCGCCGGGCTCGGTCATGATCGGGCCGATGACGTTGACGAGCTGCGCGAGGCTCGCCGACGCGACGCGGTCGGCGTGCCGGAGCAGCGAGATGAGGAGCCCACCGACGACGACGGCGTCCGCGACGGTGTAGACGTCCTCGAGCAGGCGCGGCGCGACCGGCCAGTCCTGCAGCTCGAAGGTCTTCTGCTGCTCGTTCCACTTGCTGATCGACCAGACGTTCCACTCGTCGAACGAGATGTCGATGCGCTTGTCCGACTTCTTGTGCGCCTTGACGTGGTCCGCCGCGGTGGTGACGGTGTCGATGAAGTGGTCCATGTTGACGCCCGAGGCGAGGAACGTCGACATGTCGCCGTCCTCCTCGTAGTAGGCGTGCGCCGAGATGTAGTCGACGTCGTCGTAGGTGTGCTCGAGGACCGTGCGCTCCCACTCGCCGAACGTCGGCATCGAGGCGCCGGACGAACCGCAGGCGACCAGCTCGAGGTCGGGCTGGATCTGTCGCATGGCCTTCGCGGTCATGGCGGCGAGCTTGCCGTAGTCCTCGGCGTTCTTGTGGCCGAGCTGCCACGGGCCGTCCATCTCGTTGCCGAGGCACCACATCGTGATGGCGAAGGGCTCCTGGCGGCCGTTCGAGCGGCGGTACTCGCTGAGCGCGGTGCCGGCGTCGATGTTCGCGTACTCGAGGAGCTCGATGGCCTCCTGCGTGCCGCGGGTGCCGAGGTTCACGGCGAGCATGAGCTCGGAGTCGACCGCGTCGAGCCAGTGCTGGAACTCGTGCAGGCCGACCTCGTTGGTCTCGGTCGAGTGCCAGGCGAGGTCGAGGCGACGGGGGCGCTGCTCGACGGGCCCGACGCCGTCCTCCCACTTGTAGCCGGAGACGAAGTTGCCACCGGGGTAGCGGATCGCGGAGACGTTCAGCTCCTTGACGAGGTCGATGACGTCCTTGCGGAAGCCGTGCTCGTCGGCGGTCTCGTGTGCCGGCTCGTGGATGCCGTCGTAGACGTGGCGCCCGAGGTGCTCGACGAACCCACCGAACAGGCGACGGCGCACCGGCCCCACGGTGAACGCGGCGTCGAGGACGAGGTGTGTGCGAGGCATGGATCTCCTTTGATCAGCGTGGGGGCTCGTGGTGCGACGTGATCGGCCCGGAACGAAAGTGAGCGCTCACGTCCCCATGAACGCTAGCGGGTTCCGGGCGGATGGGGAAGCGGGGACGCGCCCCGGTCGTGACCTTCACGAGAGGGGTGGCGCACCCCCGGACCTGCCGCTACTGTGAGCGCTCACGGAGCAACGACCGCTCCGCTCGGCCCGTCCCGATGGAGTGATGCCATGCCGATCCGACCAGCCGTACCCACCCCGCAGTCCCGCGGCGGTGCCTTCACCCGCAGGACCCTGCTCGCCGGTGCAGCCGCCGGCGCCGCGGTCCTCCCCCTCGCCGCGTGCTCGAGCCCGCTCGCCGCCGGCGTCGCCGGTGCCCCGCTGAACCCCGAGACCCTCGTCTTCTGGAACCTCTTCGGCGGTGGCGACGGTGTCCGTATGCAGACGATGGAGGCCGGCTACGCGAAGCAGCACGGCGGGCCGTCCTCGCTGCAGGCGACGACGTTCGCCTGGGGCAACCCGTACTACTCGAAGGTCACACTGGCCACCGTCGGGAACAAGCCGCCGGACGTCGCGATCGCCCACCTGACCCGTGCGAAGCCGCTCTGGGACGGCGGGCTGCTCGACCCGATCACCGAGGACGACCTGGCGAGCGTCGGCCTGAGCGCCAGCGACTTCAACCAGAAGGCCTGGACCGCGCAGAAGACCGACGGCAAGAACATCTGCGTGCCGCTCGACACGCACCCCTTCGTGCTCTTCTACAACGTTGACGTGTGCCAGAAGGCCGGGCTCATCGACTCCGACGGCAACCTGAAGGACCTCAACGGGCTCGAGAACTTCGAGGCCGCGCTGGCCGCCGTCGCGAAGGTCACCGGCGGCACCGCGCTCAACGTCGCGAACGTCAGCGAGGTCGCGACCCCGTGGCGCTTCTTCTGGTCGATGTACAACCAGATCGACGGCGCGACGCCGTTCATCAGCGACGGGGGCGCGAAGCTCACCGTCAACGAGGACGCGTACACGAAGGTCACCGACATGACCCAGAAGTGGGTGAAGGAGGGCTGGCTGAACAAGGGGCTCGACTACGCCACCGCCCAGACGCTGATGTTCACCGGCAAGGCGGGCTTCTTCATGCAGGGCGAGTGGGAGATCAGCACCGCGCAGTCCATCAAGGGGCTGAAGTTCGGCATGGTCCCCGTCCCGCAGCTGTTCGACAAGCCGGCGACGCAGGCCGACTCGCACACGTTCATCCTGCCGCGGAAGGACCGGACGCCCGAGCAGCGCAAGGCGCACATGCTCTTCATCAAGCAGATGCTCGAGCAGAGCCTGACCTGGGCCGAGGGCGGGCACGTCCCCGCGTACATGCCCACGTTCGACAGCACCGCGTTCAAGGACCTGAAGCCGCAGTCCAACTACGCCTCGGCAGCCGAGTCCGCCGTCTTCGACGACCCCGCCTGGTACGGCGGATCGGGCTCGACCTTCGAGAACACCGTCGGCGCCCAGCTCGCACTGGTGCAGCAGGGCAGCAGCTCCCCCGCCCAGGCGCTCGCGGCCATCAAGGACCAGCTCGCCACCTACCTCAACACCCCGAGCCCGCTGTGACCGGGCACGCCTCCCCGACGACCGACGTGAACACCGCGCGAAAGGCACGATGACGTGACCGCTGCACCAGTTCTCACCCGACCCACGGACGCCGCCGCGGTCACCCGTGGCACGCGCCCCCGCGTGAACTCCACCAACCGGGGACAGGGCCGCACCGGCTGGCTCTTCCTCGCGCCCTTCGGCCTGTTCTACCTGGCCTTCCTGCTCGGTCCGACGGTCTGGATGATCGTCACGAGCTTCTTCAACACCTCGACCGTCCGCACCGGGCTCGGCAGCTTCGCGGGCTTCGCGAACTACGCCGAGATGCTCGGTCGCGCCGACTTCTGGTCGTCGCTCTGGCACACCCTGCAGTTCACGCTCTACACGACGCCGCCGCTGGTGATCCTGGCCTTCGTCTTCGCCGTGCTGACGAACCGGATGAACCGCGGGCAGTGGTTCTTCCGCCTGGCGTTCTTCCTGCCGTTCATCCTGCCGTCGGCGACGATCTCGCTCATCTGGGTGTTCATCTTCACCCCGGCGACGGGACTCTTCGCCTCGATCCAGCAGGCGATCGGCCTGACCCCGGGTGCGGGTGTGCTCGCGAGCCCGAACACGGCCATGATCGGCGTCGCGATCGCCACCGTGTGGTGGACCCTCGGCTTCAACTTCGTGCTCTACCTGGCCGGCCTGCAGGAGATCCCCCGCGAGCTGTACGAGGCCGCCGCGGTCGACGGTGCGTCCAGCTGGCAGCAGATCAAGTCGATCACGCTGCCGCTGCTCGGCCGCACGACGACGCTGGTCATCCTGCTGCAGATCATCGCGAGCCTGAAGATCTTCGACCAGGTGTACCTGATGACGAACGGCGGCCCGGGCATCTCGACCCAGGTCTCGCTGCAGCTCATCACCGGCGTCGGCTTCACCGACAACCGTCTCGGCGCCGCGTCCGCCGCGTCGGTGCTCCTGTTCATCGTGATCGTCGCGATCGCGGTCATCCGGCAGCTCGTCGAGCGCGCTGCCGCCAAGCGAGAGATCGGGGCCTGACATGACCGCCACCGAGAGCATCACCACGTCGCGTCCGCGGAAGCTGCGCTCCGGCGTCTCGGCAGCCGCTCCCGCCAACGCGGCGAAGATCGGCGTCTCCGGCAAGGGCTTCAACACCGCCGCGGCGATCATCCTGACGGTGTTCGCGATCATCTGGCTCATCCCGAGCCTGTTCGCCCTGAAGACGTCACTGTCCGACAACGGGGTCGCGGCCCTGGGCGCGAACGCGATCCTGTCGAACTGGAACCCGACGCTGCACTCCTACGCGTCGCTGTTCCGGTCCGGCGACATCTGGAACTGGTACCTCGCCAGCGGCGTGACGAGCCTCGTCACCACGGCACTGACGGTGCTGTTCGCCTCGATGGCGGCCTTCGCGCTGTCCCGTCTGGCGTTCCGCGGCCGGAACGTCGCGTTCCTGCTCATCATCCTGGGCATCATGATCCCGACGCAGGTCCTGATCATCCCGATCTTCCAGGAGCTCAACGCGGTCAACCTGCTCAACACGTACTGGTCGGTGATCTTCCCGCAGGTGCCGGCCGTGATCGCGGTCTTCATCTTCAAGCAGTTCTTCGACGGCATCCCGAAGGAGCTCGAGGAGGCGGCGCGCATCGACGGTGCGGGCATGTGGAAGATCTACTGGTCGGTGATCATGCCACTGTCCCGTCCGGTGATCGCCGCGGTCGCGATCCTGACCTTCGTCGGGGTGTGGAACAACCTGCTCCTGCCGCTGTTCGTCCTGTCCAACCCGGACCTCATGACGATCCCGGTCGGGCTCGCCACGGTGCAGGGCAGCTTCGGGCAGCGCTACGCCGACATCCAGGCGGGCGCGATCCTCGCGGCACTGCCGCTGATCATCCTCTACCTGGTCTTCCAGCGGCAGATCGTGGAGGGCGTGACGGGCTCGGGCCTCAAGGGCTAGACGCTCCGCGTCGACGGACGGGAGGCACGGTGCCAGCTGGCACCGTGCCTCCCGTCCGTCGTGTGCGTGGTCGGACCGGGCGTCCCTGGTGGACGCGGGCGTGCCTGGTCGAAGCGGGCGTCCCTGGTCGAAGCGGGCATGCCTGGTGCTCCTGAACGACCAGGTACGCCCGAGATCGCATTGCATCGCGCCTGTCTTGGGAAGGAACGGGCGGCGCGAGAGGTGGTCAGAGCGGGTCGAGCCGCGTCCGCAGCAGGCAGAACTCGTTCCCCTCGGGGTCCTGCAGCACGTGCCAGGACTCCTCGCCGGTCTGTCCGACGTCGGCGGGTCGGGCACCGAGCGCGAGCAGCCGCTCGAGTTCGGCCTCCTGGTCGCGATCCACCGGCGAGAGGTCGAGGTGGAGCCGCAGGGTCTGGGTCGGCGCGTGCTCGACCCGGTTGAGGATGATCGTCGGGGTCGCGCCGCCGAAGCCCGATACGGGCCCGATCTCGATGCCGTCGTCGTCCTTCCCGAGTTCGACGTAGTCCAGGACCGCGCACCAGAAGCGCGACAACGCCTCGGGGTCGCGGCAGTTCAGCACGAGTTCGCTCAGTCGACTGCTCATGCCCGCACGCTACGCGGGGACGTTCAGGCGGGGACGACCTGGCGCGCGTCGTGCTTCCAGAACCCGGAGAAGGTGATCCGGGTCTTCGGCAGACCGGCACGGTGCAGGTGTCGCCGGCCCTCGGTCGCGAGCCGCGACTCCCCGACCACGAAGGCGTACCCGCGGTCGTCGGCGGGCACGTACCGCTGCAGTTCGGCGAGCGCCGCGCGTCCGGGGACGTCGTGCTCGGTGTCCGCCCGGACGATCCACGTCACCGTGACACCGACCGGGGCGTCGAGCACGCGGACGTCGGCGGCGGTCGGGACCTCCTGGATGATGCGGCCGACGGCGTCGCGCGGCAGCGACGCCGCGATGCCGACGACGGCGGGCAGGCCGGTCTCCTCGGCGGCGACGACGACCTCGCCGGCGTCGTCCGGGCAGTCGAAGATGCAGCCCTGGTCGAGCATCGCGAGCTCGTCACCGGGACGGGCACCGCAGGCCCAGATCGCCGCGCGGCCCTCGGGCTCGCCGTCGGCGTCGCAGTGCACGACGAAGTCGACGTCGAGCTCGCCGACCTCGGGACGGAAGGCCGCGACCGTGTAGTTCGCGCAGTGGGGACGGACGTCCTCGGGGATGGCGAGGAACGACGGCCACCAGCGGCGACCGTCCAGGTCGGGCATCCGGAAGGCATCCTGGTCGGGGCGCGGCACGAACAGGCGGAACCAGTGGTCGAAGCCGAGGAACGGGAACTCGTGCAGGTCGTCGCCCGTCACGGTGACCCGCTGCACCGACGGGGTGTGCCGGACGGAGCGGAGCACCCGAGCACGGAAGAGCCGGGGTGCCTCTGGCATGAGCCGCGGGATCTTCGCCATGAAGGGAAGGCTACCCTAAGCTGGCCTGCGTGCCATCCCCCGAAACCGTCCTGACGCCCGACCGGGCTGCCCGGAGCGAGGCCCCGCCGCGTGCCGACGGCGTGCACCGCCGGGCCGTCCGTCGTCGGCTGCTGGTGGTCGTGGCCCTGGTCGTCGCGCTCGTCGTCGCCGCGGTCGCGAGCATGCTCCTCGGGAGCAACCGGCTCGGCGTCGACCAGGTGCTCGCGGGTCTGACGCGCAGCGGGTCGAGCACCGCCGAGGCCGTCGTCTGGGGTTCCCGCATCCCGCGCACCCTGATCGGGGCCGCCGTCGGCGCAGCGCTCGGCATCGCCGGGCTCCTCATGCAGGGCCACACCCGGAACCCGCTCGCCGACCCCGGGCTGTTCGGCGTCTCCTCCGGCGCCGGGCTCGCGGTCGTGCTCGGCGTGTACGTCTTCGGGGTGACGAGCACCGGGGCCACCGTCTGGTTCGCCCTCGTCGGGGCCGTCGTCGCGAGCGTCGTCGTGTTCTCGGTGACCGTCGCCGGCAGCGGCACCGCGAGCCCCGTGCCCCTCGCCCTGGCCGGGGCCGCCGTCTCCGCCCTGCTCGGGGCGATCACGTCGTTCATCGTCCTGACCGACCAGGACTCCCTCGACGCCTACCGCTTGTGGGTGGTCGGGTCGCTCGCCTCCCGGCAGCTCGACGTGCTCGTGGCCGCGGCACCGTTCCTGCTCGTCGGCGCCGTGCTCGCGGTCTGGAACACCCGCGCCCTCGACGCCCTGGGGCTCGGCGCCGAGCTGGCGAAGGGCCTCGGCGAGAACGTGCTCGTCGCCCGCCTCGTCGGGCTCGGCGGCATCACGCTCCTGGCGGCCGGTGCCACCGCCGCCGCCGGACCGATCGGCTTCGTCGGCCTCACGGTGCCGCACGTCGCCCGCGCCCTGGTCGGGACCGGGCACCGCTGGACGCTCCCCGTGTCGGCACTCGTCGGCGCTGCACTCGTGCTCGTCGCCGACGTGGTGGGCCGACTGGTCGGCGGGTTCTCCGAGGTCGAGGTCGGCATCGTGCTCGCCGTGCTCGGCGGTCCGGTCTTCGTCGCCGTCGCCCGTCGCCGATCGCTGGTGTCCCTGTGAGCGCCGCCACGGACGGACGGCTCGAGGCCGAGCGCGCGGTACCGTCCGGCACGGACCGTCCGCCCGCCGGTCGCCGTGGTGTCCGGATCGGCCCGGTCGGACTCGCCTGGCGTCCGCGGGTGCTCGGCTGGACGGTCGGTTCGCTCGCCGTCGCCCTGGCCCTGGTGGTGCTCGGCGTCGCGGTCGGCAGCACGTTCATCGCGCCGGGCACCGTCGTCCGCGCACTGCTCGGCGCCGAGGACGGCCCCGAGGGCTTCATCGTCACCACGCTCCGACTCCCCCGCGTGCTCACCGGCGCCCTGGTCGGCCTGGTGCTCGGGACGGCCGGCGCGCTGACCCAGACGGTGACCCGGAACCCGCTCGGCACGCCGGACATCATCGGCGTGACCTCGGGAGCGAGCGTCGGCGCGGTCGCCGCGATCGTGCTCGGCGGTGGCACCTACTCGGTGTCGGCGGTCGTCCTGAGCGGCGGCATCCCGGTGGCGGCGACGATCGGCGCACTCGTCGCCGCGGCCGCCGTGTACGGCCTCGGCTGGCGGGGCGGCGTGCAGAGCTACCGGTTGGTGCTCGTCGGCATCGGGGTGAGCGCGACGCTCGACGCCGTGACGAGCTACCTGCTCGTCCGCGCGAAGATCACCGTCGCCACGGCGGCGTCGCAGTGGCTCGTCGGCAGCCTGTCGAGCACCTCGTGGACGACGGTCTGGCCGCTCCTGCTCGTCGCAGCGGTCTGCGTCCCGATCGCCCTCGCCACCAGCGCCGCGCTCGGCATCGGGCAGCTCGGCGACGAGGTCGCGACCGGCGTCGGACTCGGCGTGCAGCGCCACCGGCTGCTCGTCCTCGCCCTGGCGGTCGTCCTCACCGCCGCCGCCGTCGCCGCCGCCGGACCGATCGGCTTCGTCGCGTTCGTCGTCCCCCAGGTGGCCCTGCGGCTGGCCGGGACGAACCGTCCGCCACTGCTGCTCGCGGGGGCGCTCGGGACGGTCCTCGTCCTCGGCGCCGACCTGCTCGCGCGCTCCGCCTTCCCGTGGCAGGTGCCCGTCGGCATCGTGACCACCGTCGTCGGGGCCCCGTACCTGATCTGGCTCCTCGTCCGCCATCGCAAGGAGATGTCCCGATGACCGCCACCACGACCGACGGCAGGACCGCGGGCGCACCGGACGCGACCACCGACCGGAGCGCGGGCGGCGCCTCGACCGGCACCGTGCCTCCCGTCCTCGAGGCCCGCGGACTGTCCGTCGGCTACGACCGCGACCCCGTCCTCCGCGACCTGGACCTGCGGATCGAGCGCGGGACGGTGACGACGTTCCTCGGCGCGAACGGGTGCGGGAAGTCGACGCTCCTCAAGGCGTTCGGCCGCGTGCTGAAGCCACGGTCGGGCGAGGTGCTGCTGGACGGCTCCCCCATCCGCCGGGAGCCGAACCGCGCCGTCGCCCGGCGGCTCGCGATCCTGCCGCAGACGCCGGTGGCTCCCGCCGGCACGAGTGTCCTCGACCTCGTGATGCGCGGACGGAACCCGCACCAGTCGTGGGCGAAGCCGTGGACGGCCGACGACGCCGACGTCGCCGAGCAGGCCATCGCGGCGACCGGGCTGACCGACGTCGCGCACCGCGACGTCGCGAGCCTGTCCGGCGGCCAGCGGCAGCGCGCCTGGATCGCCCTCGTGGTGGCGCAGCAGGCGGAGACCCTGCTGCTCGACGAACCGACGACGTACCTCGACCTCGCGCACCAGCTCGACGTGCTCCGGCTCGTGCGGCGCCTGAACCGCGAGCAGGGGTCGACCGTCGTGATGGTGCTGCACGACCTGACGCTCGCGGCGCGGTACTCGGACCGGCTCGTCGTGCTGCACGACGGCGGTGTCGTCGCCGACGGCACGCCGCAGGACGTCCTGACACCCGCCGTGCTGCAGACCGCCTTCGGGCTGCACGCCCGCGTCGTGCCGGACCCGGTCACCGGCGCGCCGATGATCGTGCCCGAAGCAGACGAGCACGAAGCGGACGAGCACGAGGCGGACGAGCACGAGGCTCCACGCGCCTGACCGCCGCCGATCCGGGTCCGTGTTCTCGTCCGATGCTGGCGGGTCTCTCAGAGTTAGGTTAGGCTCTCCTAACGTGAAGATCCCCCGCCGCGGCTCCCTGCGCGCCGCCCTCGTGACCTCCGTGGCCGTCTCGGCCCTCCTCCTCACCGGCTGCTCCGGTGCGAACGACGAAGCCGGCTCCGGCGACACCGCGGGCACGGGCTCGGCCGCCTCCGGTCCCTGGTCGTACGAGGACGCCACCGGCACGACCGTGAAGACCGACAGCACCCCGAAGCGCGTCGTCGTCCTCAACGACGTCGCCATCTCGTTCATCGAGTACGGGCTGCGCCCGGTCGGCACCTTCGGCCAGCTGACGATGGCGAAGGACAAGCGGTTCGCCGACCTCGACACCGACGGCATCACCCAGCTCGGCGAGGCGTACGGCGACATCGACCTCGAGGAACTCGCGGCCCTGAAGCCCGACCTCGTCGTCACGTCGGTGTACCCGAAGGACGAGCAGGGCACGCTCGACACGACCCAGCCCGGCTACGGCTTCAAGGACAAGGAGCAGCAGCAGCAGGTCGAGGCGATCGCACCCGTCGTCCAGGTGAAGTGGGGCGGCAAGGGCGAGGACGTCATCGAGACCATCGCCGACCTGGCCGAGTCGCTCGGCGCCCCCGAGGCGAAGGTCCAGGCCGCCGAGGACCGCTTCGACGCGGCCGAGAACGAGCTCGAGCAGGCCGCGAAGTCGAGCGACGTCTCCGTCGTGTCGATGTTCGCCGACGGCTCCGGCGCGTACGTCACCCGCCCGAGCGACGAGCCGAGCCTGCAGATGTACTCGTCGTTCGGTGTCGACTTCGTGAACCCGAAGCCGAAGGGCTTCTACTGGGGCGTCTACTCGTGGGAGAACGCGGGGCAGATCACCGGTGACGTGCTCCTGCTGTCGCAGCAGGGCTACCAGGTCGCGGACCTCGAGAAGCAGCCGACCTTCGCCGACAACGCCGCGCTCGAGGCGGGCCAGGTCCACAGCTGGACCTTCCCGGCGCTCGACTACGCATCGCAGGCGGACTACATGACGAAGCTCGCGGGCTGGCTCGAGGACAGCAAGAAGGTCTCGTAGCGACCCACGTGCGGACGGGAGGCGCGGTGCCGGCAGGCACCGCGCCTCCCGTCCGTCACGGGGTCGCTCCGCAGCGGACGATCAGCCGACCGGCAGCGCCGCGTTCACCGCCGTCTGTGCCTGCCGCCACACGTCCGCCCGGGACCCGGCGTAGGTGCCGCCCTGGCCGCTCCCCACGTACCGCAGGTTCGTCTTCCCGCCGTCGGTGTTGCCCTGCCAGTACGCGGTCACCGCCCGCGAGGTCCCGCCGACGAGCCAGATCTGGTCCGCCGCGTCGGTCGTGCCCGTCTTGCCGAACAGCGTCGCCCCGTCGAGGGTCTGCCCACCCGACGCCGTGCCGCCGCGGAACGCACCCTGCATCACCGCGAACGCCTCGGCCGCGACCGACGCCGACACCGCCTGCGTGCAGGACCGCGGCTGCCCACCGAGGGCCGTCCCGTCCGGCCCGGTGACCTGGTCGACGACGACCGGGGCGCAGTACACGCCGCCGTTCGCGATGCCGGCGTAGGCGGCCGCCATCGTCAGCGGGGCGATGCTCGTCGTCCCGAGGATCGCCGCCGGGTTCGCCGGCAGCTCCCCACCCGTCGCCGGGTGGACACCCAGTCGCGCGGCGGTGTCGCGGATGTCGCAGAGATCGAGCTGCGACGCCATGTCCGCGTAGGCCGCGTTCACCGACTGGGCCGTCGCCGCGCGGACCGAGTACGGCCCGGTCTGCCCCGGCGAGTCGTTCTTCGGGTCGTACGGGGTGTCCAGCGTGACCCGCTGCCCGCACTGCGTCCACGTGGCGCGAGCCTTCCGCGTCCCGTCCACCACCGTGTCGGGGCTCCGGCCGGACTCGAGCCACTGCAGCAGCGTGAACATCTTGTAGGTCGAGCCGACCTGGAACCCCTTCGAGCCGCCGTTCGACTCGTCGGTGGCGTAGTTGAGCGAGGTCGCCGTCGCCGGTGCGTCGGCCGACCGGTCGAAGTCCTTGTTCTGCGCCATCGTCAGCACGCGACCGGTGCCCGCCTCAACGGTGTCGAGCGTCGCACCGAGGGCGAGCCGGCTCTCGGTCGCCGGGTCGTGCAGGGCGAGCAGGTCCTTCTGCTGGGTGTTGAGGTCGAGGTCGAGGGTGGTCTGCACCCGGTACCCGCCCGTGCGCCACGCGGCGGCGCGGGCACCGGGGTCGGCGCCGAGCTGCGGCAGCTCCTTCGCCACCTGTTCGGCGTACGCGCAGAAGAACTCCGCGCCGCGCACCGCCGACTCGCACCCCTGCTGCGGCGCCGTGAGGCGGACGTAGTCAGCCGGACGGGACGCGAGCGCCGTCGCGAGGTCCGCGTCGCTCAGGTGCCCCTGCTCGTGCATCGAGCGGAGGATGACGTCCCGCCGCGCCTGGTTGTCGGCGTGGTGCTCGGGCGTCGACAGGTCGCGGCGCTCGGGCCACTGCACGATGGCGATCAGCGACGCGGCCTCGGCCGGGGTCAGGTCGGAGGCGTCCTTGCCGTAGTACCGCTGCGCGGCTGCCTGCACACCGTAGGTCTGGTCGCCGAAGTACGCGATGTTCAGGTAGGCGGCGAGGATCTCGTCCTTCGAGTACTCCTTCGCGAGTCCGATCGCCAGCTTCACCTCGGCGAGCTTGCGCTCCGGGCTCTTCTTCGTCGCCTCGCGGTAGCCGGCCTCGCGCTCCTCGGCGGTCGGCAGTTCGCTCGCCTGCTGGATCTTGATGTTCCGCACGAGCTGCATCGTGATGGTGGAGCCACCGGACCCGCCCTGCCCGCCGGAGGCGATGACGCTCGCGACCGACCGCACCAGGCTCGTCGGGTCGACGCCGCCCGTCTCGCGGAAGCGCTTGTCCTCGCCGTCGATCGCGGCGTGCTCGAGGGTGTCGCTGATCTGGTCGAGCGACAGCTCCTGGCGGTTCTGGTCCCACACGTCGACCAGGTGCACGGGCTGTCCGCCCTGGTACGCCCAGATCTCGTTGCGCTCGGGCAGGTCACCGATCTCGATGTACTCCGGCATCGAGTCGAACAGGTCGATCGCCGAGGTCGTCCCCACGCCGGCCACCGCGAGCACCGGTGTCACACCGACCCCGACCAGCAACCCCGCCAGCACGCTGCCGCCGACGAAGCCCAGGGCTGCCCCGGTCGCACGTCGCATCGTCATGTGTCCCCCTCGTCGTCCCGCCCCCGTCGTCCGGAGGCGTCGGGTGACCCTCCCAACGCTGTTCGGACGTCTGCCCGGGGTTCCCCGGGCAGAACCGGCACGACCGCTGGGAAAGGACCGAGTCGGTACGGATCGTTACCGCAGGGGCTCCCGCCGTCACCGTCCCGTGACCCGACCGTGACCGCGTCGTGACCGTGTGCTCGTCGGTACGCTCGGGGGATGGGGACCGGACGGTGGCACGAGGACGTGCTGGGGGCCTCCTTCGAGCGCCTCGAGCTCCCGCTCGGCGAGGACGGTGAGGGACCGGTCGTCGCGACCCTGGTGCGGCGCCGGCGGTCACCGAACGACCTGCTGCTGCACGCCCGCGGCCCCCTGCACGGCGTGGACGTGCTGTACGTGCACGGCTGGTCCGACTACTTCTTCCAGGTGGAGCTGGCGGAGCACCTCGAGCGGCTCGGAGCACGCTTCCACGCCCTCGACCTGCGGAAGTACGGCCGGAGCCTCCGCCCACACCAGACGCCCGGGTTCGTCGACGACCTGGCCGTGTACGACGAGGACATCGGTGCCGCCCTCGACGCGATCGCCGCCGAGCACCACGGCGGTCCGCGCCGACGACTCGTCCCGATGGGGCACTCCACCGGCGGGCTGACCCTGGCGCTCTGGGCCGCGCGGCACCCCGACCTCGTCGACGGCCTCGTGCTGAACAGCCCGTGGCTCGAGTTCCAGGCGAGTGCACTCGGCCGGGCGATCGTCACGCCGGTGATCAAGCTCGGAGCGAAGCGGAACCCGCTCGCGCCGATGCCCGCGGTCGACCCGGGCTTCGCGACGCGGACGGTGTCCGCCACGGGCGAGGGGTCGTGGACCTACGACCAGCGCTGGCGGCCCGAACGGGGCTTCGCCCTGCACCCCGGGTGGCTCGCCGCGGTGTTCGCCGGGCAGGAACGGGTCGCGCAGGGGCTCGGCATCGCGGTGCCGACCCTCGTGATGCTCAGCGACAAGAGCATGCTGCAGCCGCGGTGGGACGACGCGATGACGCGCGCCGACGTCGCGCTCAACGTGGACGTGGTCGCGCACCGGGCCCTGTCGCTCGGCGCCGAGGTGACCGTCCGGCGCCTGCACGGGGCCCTGCACGACGTGGTGCTCTCCGCGCCCGAGGTCCGCGACCAGGTGTGGGACGTGCTCGGGCGCTGGGCCACGACGCTCCCGCGCTGAGCACCGCCCGGGGGTGTCCCTCAGCCGATCCGCTGGACCGCCAATCGGGTCGCCGCGGCCACCAGGGCGTCCGACGGCTCCGCGTCCGCCCGCTCGTGCGCCGTGAACACGACGAGCACGACGGGGTCCCGGCCCGGCGGCCGGACGACGGCGATGTCGTTGCGCACCCCGTACGAGGCGGTCCCGGTCTTGTCCGCGACCGTCCAGCCCGCGGGGACGCCCGCCCGGATCGTGCCGTCGCCGGTCGTCGTCCCCGCCATCGACGACCGCAGCAGCTCGCGGTCCCCGGCGTCCAGCGCGTCGCCCACGAGCACCGCCCGCAGGTCGCTCGCCGACTGCGCCGGGGTCGTCGTGTCCCGCGGGTCACCCGGGACCGCCGTGTTGAGGTCGGGCTCGACGCGGTCCACCCGGGTCACGTCGTCCCCGATCCCCCGCAGCCACCGCGACACACCGCCCACCCCGCCGAGCCGCTCCACGAGCAGGTTCGCAGCCGTGTTGTCACTCTCGCGCACCGCCGCGTCGACGAGCGCCCGGACCGTCATGCCCTCGTCGACGTGCCGGCTCGTGACGGGTGCGTACTCGAGCAGGTCGCCCCGTCCGTAGTGCACGACCTCGTCGAGGTCCTCGCCGCTCGACGCGTCGAGGACCGCCGCGGCGATGAACGCCTTGTTCGTCGAGGCGAAGGCGAACCGCTCGTCCGCCCGGTACCCGACGCTGCTGCCGTCCGCCGTGTCGATCGCGACGACGCCGATCCGGGCGTCGTCCCGCTCCTCGAGCGCGGCGAACGCGCGGGACGTCGCCGCGTCCGCGGTCGCAGTCGCGGTCGGTGTCGGTGTCGGTACCGGCGTCGTGGTCGCCGTCGGAGCGCCGCCCGCCGTGCCCGAGGGGTCGCCACCACCACCACTGCCGCTGCACCCGGCGAGCGTCAGCGCGGCCACCGCCGCGATCGTGGCCAGGGTCGTCCTCGTCGTCCGCACGCTGACGAGCATGCCGACCCCGCCCGCGATCCACCTGCACGTCGCGTCCCGCCGTGCGAGCGACGCGGCCACGGTCGGACGGGAGGCACATGGCGGTGCCACCCCGCGCCTCCCGTCCGGTGGTGGCGGACCCGGGACGCGTGGTCGGGGTCCGCACGCGCCTCCCGTCCGGCGGGCGACGTCAGGAGCGCGACAGGCGCGTGACCGTCGCGTGTGCGCCGTCCTGCAGGAGCCCGTCGAGCGCGTCGCGGTACGCCGCGACGAACCGGTCGTCGTCGACCAGGTCGCCGAACACCTGGCGGTCCTGCAGGAAGGCGAGCCGGTCCTCGTCCTGCCGCCGCGCGGCCGCCGTCAGCCGGTCGGCGAGGCGGTCCACGACCTGGATCGGCTGCCCGTCCTCGTCGGTGCCCTCCGCGTAGCGCGCCCACGAGGCGACGATGCCGGCCGAGAGCGCGACGGGACCTCCGGATGCGAGGTTCTCGCGGACCACCGGGAGCAGCCACTTCGGGATGCGGTCGCTCGACTCGGCGCAGAGCCGGGCGAGGGTGTCGCGGACCTCGGGGTTCCGGAAGCGCTCGATGAGCGTCGCC
Organism: Curtobacterium sp. P97; assembly: GCF_023712445.1. NCBI lineage: Bacteria > Bacillati > Actinomycetota > Actinomycetes > Micrococcales > Microbacteriaceae > Curtobacterium > Curtobacterium sp. P97. Next base: position 35,043 of record NZ_JAMAYF010000019.1, read on the forward strand.
GTGTAGTCGTCGAGGTCGATCCCGGGGACCGCGTGGAGCGTCGGGGTCGCCTCCTCGGCCATGTAGCGGCGGAGGAAGGTGGCGATCGCCTCGTCCTGCGTGGCCTCGTGGGCGTAGCGGTACCCGGACAGGTACCCGAAGTAGCAGAGCCCCTGGTGGCTGGCGTTGAGGAGCCGGAGCTTCATCAGTTCGTACGGCTCGACGTCGTCGACGAGCTGCACGTCGGCGTCCTCGTACCGGGGGCGGCCGGCGGGGTGGTCGTCCTCGAGCACCCACTGGAAGAACGGCTCGGCGACGACCGGCCAGGCGTCCTCGATGCCGAGCTCGTCACGGACCCACGCCCGGTCCTCGTCGGTCGTGACCGGGGTGATCCGGTCGACCATCGAGTTCGGGAACGACACGTGCTCGCCCATCCACGCCGCGAAGGCCGGGTCCTGCAGGCGGGCGTAGGCGGTGAACATCTGCCGAGCGACGTGCCCGTTGCCCTGGATGTTGTCGCACGACATCACCGTGAACGGCTCGAGACCCCGGTCGCGACGACGCCGGAGCGCCTCGACCACGAGGCCGAAGACCGTCCGCGGCGGGGCGTCCCCGCGCAGGTCCGCTGCGACACCCGGTTCGTCCGCGACGAACTCCCCCGTGACGTGGTCGAAGTTGTAGCCGCCCTCGGTGATGGTCAGGCTGACGATCCTGGTGTCCGGGTGCGCCATCTTCTCGACGACCGCGTCCGGGTCGTCCACCGCGAGCAGGTACTCGACGATGCTGCCCACGACCCGCGACTCCTGCGTGCCGTCCGGGTGCTTGAGCACGAGCGTGTAGAGGCCGCCCTGCTCCGCCATCGCGGCGGCCATGCGACGGTCCTGCTCGAGCACACCGACACCGCAGATGCCGTACTCGCGGGCCTCGCCCTGCTGCAGGAGCCGGTCCACCGCCATCGCCTGGTGCGCACGGTGGAAGCCGCCGACGCCGAAGTGCACGATCCCCGGGGTGATCCCGTCGCGGTCGTAGCTCGGCACGGCGACGCCGCTCGCGGCGATCCGGTCCAGGGTCTCCGGGCTCAGGCGGACGGTCATGGGTACTCCTTCGTACGGCGGTCGCGAGCCCCCAGTCTGGCAGCCGGAACCGGTGTGCGGAACCGGTGTTCTGCTCCGACGCACCCGGATCGACCCGCGACCCTCGGTGCCCGGGGGACGAACCTGAGGGAGCGCTCGGAGAAGGTGCACCGAGTGCATCGATGCACCTAGTGTTGGCACACGTGACCACCACCGACCGTCGTGCCGCGCTCAAGGCGAAGCACCGTGCCGCGATCCTGCAGGCAGCGCGGGACCTGGTCGACGAACGCGGCGGACGCGGTTTCGGCGTCGACGACCTGGCGTCGCGTGCCGACATCGCGCGACGGACCGTCTTCAACCACTTCGCGTCGCTCGACGAGGTCCTGCTCGCGGTCTGCGAGCAGGAGCTCTCGGTGATCATCGACCGGTTCCTGGCCGACATGGCCCGGACCCCGATCGGCGACGGCAGCCGCGCGTCGATGTTCGAGGAGCTCGAGTCGGCCGCACGCGGGGCCGACCTGGCGCCGGCGATCTCCGGGATGTACCGGATCATCGGTGAACCGGGGAAGGAGGACCCGAAGGCCGCGGTCCTCACCCAGACCGCGTTCTCGCGGGTCACCGACCGGCTGCGCGACGAGGTCGCCCGGCGACACCCGGGTGCCGACCCGCTCGACACCGCGCTGCTCGTCGACTCGCTCATGAGCGGGATCGTCGTCATCGCCGACCACTGGCTCACCAACGACGGCCCCGAGCTCACCCCGGCGTCACTGACCGCCTGGGACGCCCTGCTGAGCAGACTCGTGCACAGCGTCCGCTCCGGCTACATGCCGGCCTCCTGACCACTCCCCCCGGGGTCCACCGGCGCACCCCGCACCACCACAGCACCTGACACGAAAGGACGGGGCAACCGCATGGCCGGTCTCCTCTACCGTCTCGGACGGTTCTCCGCACGACGCCACTGGCTGGTGATCATCGCCTGGATCGTCATCATGGGCATCGCGGGGCTCACCTACAGCCTGTTCGCGGGCACGATCTCCTCGTCCATCACGATCCCGAACACCAAGACGAGCCAGGTGCAGGACGAGCTGGCGGACAAGTTCCCGTCGGCGAACGGTGGCAACGGCACGCTGGTCTTCGAGACGACCGACGGCAAGGCGTTCACCGCGACGCAGCAGGCCGACGTCAAGGACTTCCTGGACGGGATCGCCGACCTCGACGGGGTGAAGGAGGTCCGTGACGGCTTCACCACGCAGGACCAGCTCGACGAGCAGCGGCAGAAGATCGTCGACGGGCGCCAGCAGATCGAGGACGGTCGCAAGCAGATCGAGGACGGCCAGGCCCAGCTCGACCAGCAGAAGGACCAGCTGGAGTCGGGCAAGCAGCAGATCGAGCAGGCGCAAGCGCAGCTCGACCAGCAGAAGGCCCAGGCCGAGGCGCAGGCCCAGGCCGCCGGGGCCGCCGCCGCGAACAGTGCGGCCGCGCAGGCCGGTCAGCAGCAGCTCGAGCAGGCCCAGGCGCAGATCGACGCCCAGCAGCAGCAGATCACCGCGGGCGAGCAGCAGATCGCCGACGCCCAGCAGGAGATCGACGACAACACGAAGAAGCTCGAGGACAACGAGCGCGAGCTGGAGCAGGGGTCCGACCTGCTCGACCTGTCGAAGGACATCCGCTTCGTGTCGTCGAACGGCGCTGCCTCGATCGGCACCGTGCAGTTCACGAAGTCGACCTTCGAGGTGCCGCAGGAGACCAAGCAGGAGATCTCCGACCGGGCCGAGAGCGCGAAGATCGACGGCGTCGAGGTGTACGTCTCGAACGACATCGCGCAGGGTGTCCCGTCGATCCTCGGCCCCGGCGAGATCGTCGGTGTCATCATCGCCGCGCTCGTGCTCTTCCTGATGCTCCGCACGGTCATCGGCGCCGCCATCCCGCTGCTGTCCGCCGTGCTCGGCGTCGGCGTCGCCACCCTCGCGTCGCTCTCGTTCTCGAGCCTGGTCGAGTTCATCTCGGTCACGCCGGTGCTGGGGGTGATGCTCGGCCTGGCGGTCGGCATCGACTACTCGCTGTTCATCCTCAACCGACACCGGACGCAGCTGAAGGCCGGCATGGGCGTCCACGAGTCCATCGGTCTCGCCAACGGCACCTCCGGCAACGCGGTGGTCTTCGCGGGCACGACCGTCATCGTGGCCCTGCTCGCGCTCAACATCACCGGGATCCCGTTCCTCGGCCTGATGGGCACCGTCGGCGCCGTCGCCGTGCTGTTCGCGATCCTCATCGCGACGTCGTTCACCCCGGCGCTGCTGTCCCTGCTCGGCATGCGCATCCTCCGGAAGAAGGAGCGGCAGCAGATCGGGCACACCGGGTCCGTCCGGGTGCCGAACAAGCCGATGTCGACCTGGCGCGCGGTCGTCACGCTCGTCGCCGGCATCGCGGTGCTCGGCACGATCGCCCTCCCCGCCACGCAGATGCGCCTCGGCCTGCCGACCGGTGCCTCCGAGGCCACCGACTCGTCGCAGTACAAGGCGTACAAGGCGCTCGAGGACGAGTTCGGCGCCGGCCAGAACGGTCCGCTGCTCGTCGTGGCCGACCTGCCGGAGGCGATCGCGAAGGACGACGTCACCGCGACCGAGGTCACCATCGGCCAGGCGCTCGCGAAGAACGACGACGTCGAGGCCGTCCTGCCGATCGGCGCGTCGTCCGACCGCGACATCATCGCCTTCCAGGTCAAGCCCGCGGGCGGCCCGGACAGCGTCTCGACCGAGACCCTGGTCAAGGACCTGCGCGAGCAGACCGTGCAGACCGACGACGGCACGGTGACGCTCGGGGTCGCGGGCAACGCCAGCGCGAACATCGACGTGTCGGAGAAGCTCGCGAACGTGCTGCCGCTCTACCTCGTCGTGGTCGTCGGCCTGTCGCTGATCATCCTCATCGTCGTGTTCCGGTCGTTCCTCGTGCCGATCACCGCGACGGCCGGGTTCATCCTGTCCGTGCTCGCGTCCTTCGGTGGTCTGACGGCCATCTACCAGTTCGGCTGGCTGGGCTCCGTGTTCGGCGTGCACGACCCTGCGCCGATCCTGAGCTTCCTGCCCATCATCGAGATCGGCATCCTGTTCGGGCTCGCGATGGACTACCAGCTCTTCCTGGTGTCCGGCATGCGCGAGGCGTACGCGCACGGCGCCTCGGCCAAGGTCGCGGTGCAACGCGGTCTGCACGCCGGTCGTGCGGTCGTGACGGCAGCTGCGATCATCATGATCTCGGTGTTCGCGGGCTTCATCTTCTCGGAGTCCTCGACCATCAAGCCGATCGGCTTCGGCCTGGCGTTCGGCGTGCTGGTCGACGCCTTCGTCGTCCGGATGCTGCTCATCCCGGCGGTCATGCACCTGCTCGGGAAGAGCGCCTGGTGGATCCCGAAGTGGCTCGACCGGATCCTGCCGGACGTCGACGTCGAGGGCGCCAAGCTCGAGCGCTCGCACCCCGGTGACGACCGCGGCCACGGCGCCGAGCCCGCCGTCGCCGGTGCCACCGCCGGGGCCGGAGTCGGAGCGCACCGCGGGTCGCACGCCGCCGACGTGGAGCCCGATGCGAACCCGCACGAGGGGCACACGCCGACGCACCGCGCCTAGGCGTCGAGCGTCCGCGGGGGCGCCAGCCCCACTGCACCGCCGGGAGGCCCGGTGCCGGTCCACGAGACCGGCACCGGGCCTCCCGTCCGTGTGCCGTGCACGACCGCAGCACCGGGCACCCCGTCCGTACCCGGGCGTACCCGGTGGGGTCGGGCTTACCCGGTGGAAACGGGCGTACCGGGTGGAAACGGGCGTACCTGGTCGTCCCGAAGGACCAGGTACGCCCGATAACGCCTCCCATCGCGGGTGTCATGGGAAGGAACGGGCACGGCCACGGGCACGGGCACGGGCACGGCACGGCACGGCACAGTGGAACGCGCACGACCGCAGCACCGGGCGCCCGATCCGTTCGTGGACGAAGTACCGTGGACGCATGACCGCGCCCGACGTCGACCCCCTCGCCCTCGACCGGCAGCTCTGCTTCGCCCTGGCCGCCACGAGCCGCAGCGTCATCGGCCTGTACCGCGACCTGCTCGACCCGCTGGGCCTGACGCACCCGCAGTACCTCGTCATGCTCGCCCTGTGGGAGCACGACCCGCGATCGGTGCGCGAGATCGCCGCGGAGCTCCGCCTCGACTCCGCCACACTGAGCCCGCTGCTCAAGCGGCTCGAGGCATCCGGCTACGTCCGGCGGCAGCGCAGCGCGGCCGACGAACGCCAGCTCGAGGTGTCGCTCACCACGGCCGGTCGAGCACTCCGCGAGCGGGCGAGCACCGTCCCGGTCGCGGTGGCCGACCGGCTCGGCTGGCCGCTCGACCGGCTCGAGCGGCTGAAGGACGACCTGACGGAGCTGCTCGGACGCGTCGACGCACTCGACTGAGCGGGTACTTCGTGGCAGAATGATTCGTGTACGAACGAAAGGACGGACCGTGGGTCGCTTCGGCAGCTGGTACGACCGCTGGAACCGCACGCTCATCGAGAAGATGGGCCCGTCGCAGATCGGCGCCGGACGCGCCGAGGGCATCGACGACCGCAGCGTGGACCGTCCCTGCCCGATCTGCCACCAGCCACTCTCGCAGCACACCGTGATCCGCCCCGAGGGCCAGGTCCGCTCGAGCACGCTGGTGTGCCCCGGTCGCTGAGGATCCGCCGTGCCGGGGGAATTGCCCCGCGCAACACGTGGTTGAACGGACACGTGAAGCTCTTCGAAGCCGCCGACCTCGGCGCACTCCACCTCCGCAACCGCATCGTCATGGCACCCCTCACCCGGACGCGCGCCGGTGAGCAGGGCATCCCCAACGACCTCCTCGTCGAGCACTACGCGCAGCGCGCCGGCCTCGGCATGATCATCACCGAGGGCACCTGGCCCGTGCAGGAGGGCCGCTCCTACCCCGGCCAGCCCGGCATCGAGACCGACGAGCAGGTCGCCGGGTGGCGCCGCGTGACGGACGCCGTGCACGAGCGCGGCGGCACGATCGTCATGCAGCTCATGCACGGCGGTCGCGTGTCGCACACCGACATCTCGCAGACCCCGCGCATCGTGGGCCCCTCGGCGATCGCCGCTCCGGGGCAGACGCACCTGGCCGACGGCTCGAAGGCCGACATGCCCGTGCCGCACGAGCTCACCACCGACGAGGTCCGCGAGGCCGTCCAGGGCTTCGTCCGCGCCGCTCGCAACGCGATCGCGGCCGGGCTCGACGGCGTCGAGGTGCACGGTGCGAACGGGTACCTCGTGCACGAGTTCCTCTCCCCCGTCTCGAACACCCGCACCGACGAGTACGGCGGCTCGCCCGAGAACCGGGCGCGCTTCGCCGTCGAGGTCACCACGGCGATCGCGGAGGCCGTCGGCGCCGACCGCGTGGGCATCCGTCTGTCGCCGCAGCACAACATCCAGGGCGTGCTCGAGGAGGACGACGCCGACGTCCGTGCGACCTACACCGCCGTCGCCGAGGGCCTCGCGCCGCTCGGGCTGGCCTTCGTGGACGTCCTGCACGCCGAGCCGGCCAGCGAGCTCGTGCAGCACGTGCGCCGCACCGCCGGTGCCCCGTTCATCGCGAACTCGGGCTTCTCCTCCATGACCACCCGCGACGAGGCGATCACGCTGCTCGACGGCGACCTCGCCGACGCCGTCGCGGTGGGCCGGGCCGCCATCGCGAACCCGGACCTCGCCGAGCGCTGGGAGCAGGACGCGCCGCTCAACGAGCCGCGTCCCGAGCTCTTCTACGGTGCGAGCGCCGAGGGCTACACCGACTACCCGACGCTCGACCAGGTGCGCGAGCCCGTCGCGTAGTCGACGCGACCAGGGACGGACGGGAGGGGGGGGGGGCCCCAGCCCCC
>NZ_JAMAYF010000001.1:0-392945 GCF_023712445.1 Curtobacterium sp. P97
CTCTCCGTAAAAAATTACAGATCCGACACCCGAAAGCGCCGAACCGAGTTGATTCTGACTGTTGACTGTCTACTGACAATCTTCAATCCAAAAGGAATTGTCTCCGACGACCACAACCAAAGCTGCAATCGCACGGGGTCAAAATAATTGGCATTGACAATGTGCACGCTGTTGAGTTCTCAAGGACCAGACGCACCCCCCACTCAGCACCACCACAGTGGTACCTCATCAGAGGGGCTGGAAGTTCGTTGCCGGGGAAGAACCGTGGCGGACAAGATCCCCAGGTGAACCCGGTGACCGTCTCGGCCGTTCCGTTCTCCGCCTCAGCGGCAACGAGTGATTACTCTACGCACGGCCCGACCACACCACCAACACCACCCACATCCCGGGCGTGTCGCACCGTCGGCACCTCGTGGCCCCGGTACGGCGAACGGCCCGCTCCCCTGTGGGAACGGGCCGTTCGGGTGTCGCGAGCGCTCAGTGGCGAGCGATGACCGGGTTCTTCAGCGAACCGATCCCCTCGATGAGGACCTCCACCACCTCGCCGTCGCGGATGGCCCCGACCCCGGCCGGGGTACCGGTGAGTATGACGTCGCCGGGCAGGAGGGTCCAGATCGACGACACGAACTCGACCAGGGACGGGATGTCGTGCACCATCTCGCTGGTCGACGCCGCCTGGCGCAGCTCGCCGTCCACGCGGGTCTCGAGTCGGATGTCCGACGGGTCGATCTCGGTCTCGATGACCGGACCGAGCGGACAGAAGGTGTCGAAGCCCTTGGCTCGCGTCCACTGTCCGTCACGGGCCTGCAGGTCGCGCGCAGTCACGTCGTTCGCGATCGTGTACCCGAGCACGACGCTCGCGAAGTCCTCGCGCCGGACGTTCTTGGCGAGCGAGCCGATCACGATGGCGAGCTCGCCCTCGTGGTCGACACGGCCGACCTCGGCCGGCAGACGGATGGGGTCGTCCGGACCGATGACCGCGGTGTTCGGCTTGAGGAAGACCACGGGGTCGTCGCCCGAACGCTCGTCCATCTCCGACGCGTGCTCGGCGTAGTTCAGGCCGACGCCGATCACCTTCGACCGAGGGATCACCGGTGCGAGGAGCTTGGCGTCGGCGAGCGGCACCCGCTCCCCCGTCGTCTCGAACCCCTGGTACATCGGGTCCCCCGCAAGGACGACCAGGTCACGCTCGTCGAGGATGCCGTACCGCGGGTCTTCACCCGTGCTGCTGAACCGTGCGATCTTCACTGTTCGACCCTACCGATCCGCGGCTCAGGCCGGGTCCGCCAGGCGCGTCATCCACCCGTGGGGGTCGGGACGACGGCCGTACTGGATGTCGGTCAGCTCCTGGCGGAGCGACATCGTCAGCTCGCCGGCACCGACGGTGGGCGACCCGATCGTGAAGCCCTCGCCGCGGAGCTCCGCGATCGGCGTGACCACCGCGGCCGTCCCGCAGGCGAACGCCTCGGTGATCGAGCCGTCGGCCACCCCGTCCCGCCACTCGTCGAGCGTCACCCGACGACGCTCCACCCGGAGCCCGCGGTCCTCGGCGAGCTGCAGGATCGAGTCGCGGGTGATGCCCTCGAGGATCGACTCCGAGTCCGGCGTGACGAGCGTGCCGTCCGACCGCACGAGCACGACGTTCATGCCGCCGAGCTCCTCGAGGTACCTGCCCTCCTCCGAGTCGAGGAACATCACCTGCTGGCAGCCCTGCTCGTAGGCCTCCTGCTGCGGGAGCAGGGACGCGGCGTAGTTCCCGCCGGTCTTCGCAGCCCCGGTCCCGCCACGTGCGGCACGGGCGTACTTCGTCGACAGCCAGATGCTCACGGGCTTCGGTCCGGACGTGAAGTACGCCCCGGCCGGGCTGGCGATGCAGTGGTACGCGACCTCCTGCGCGGCACGGACCCCGAGGAAGGACTCGGTCGCGATCATGAACGGACGCAGGTACAGGCTGGTCTCCGGCGCCGACGGCACCCAGTCCACGTCGGCGCGGACGAGCTGCCGGACCGACTCGACGAAGACCTCGAGCGGCAGCTCCGGGAGCGCGAGCCGACGGGCCGAGCGCTGGAAGCGGCGCGCGTTCGCGTCCGGCCGGAAGGACCACACCGACCCGTCCGCGTGGCGATAGGCCTTCATGCCCTCGAAGATCTCCTGCGCGTAGTGGAACACGCTGGCGCTGGGGTCGAGGGTCAGCGGTCCGTACGGGTGGATCGATGCGCTGTGCCAGCCGGCTTCGAGCGACCACGCGACGGTGGCCATGTGGTCGGTGAAGTACTTGCCGAAGCCCGGGTCGGCGAGGATCTCCTCGCGCTCGGCCGCGGCCCGACGCTCGGGCGACGGCGTGTTCGCGAACTCGAGGGCGAAGTCGCCGTCGGTCTCGGTGTCGGTGCTGCTCATCGGGGTGACTCCTGTCAGGCGGTGGTGGTGCGTGCTGCGACCGCGGCGGCGATGGCGTCGCCGACCTCGGCCGTGCTGCGCGGCGTGGTGCCCCGGCTCGCGAGGTCGGCCTCGACCGCCTGTGTCACGGCCGCCGCCAGGTCTGCACGACCGAGGTGGTCGAGCAGCAGGGCGACGGACAGGACGGCGGCGGTCGGGTCGGCGACCTGCTGGCCTGCGATGTCCGGCGCGGAACCGTGGACCGGCTCGAACATGCTGGGGAAGGTGCCGTCCGGGTTGATGTTCCCCGAGGCCGCCAGACCGATGCCGCCGCTGATCGCGCCGGCCAGGTCGGTGATGATGTCCCCGAACAGGTTGTCGGTGACGATGACGTCGAACCGCCCGGGCTCGCGGACCATGTGGATCGTCACCGCGTCGACGTGCTGGTAGTCGACGGTCACGTCCGGGTGCTCCTCGGCGACCGCCGCGACCGTCCGCTGCCAGAGGGAACCCGCGTGCACGAGCACGTTGCTCTTGTGCACGAGGGTCAGGTGCTTCCGCGGGCGGCGGGAGGCGAGGTCGAAGGCGTACCGGACGACGCGCTCGACACCGTGTGCCGTGTTGAGGGACACCTCGGTGGCGATCTCGTGCGGCGTGCCGACGCGGATCGCGCCGCCGTTGCCGACGTACGGGCCCTCGGTGCCCTCGCGCACGACGACGAAGTCGACCGCACCCGGGTCGGCGAGCGGGCTCGCGACCGAGGAGTACACCGTCGTGGGGCGGAGGTTGACGTAGTGGTCGAACGCGAAGCGCAGCTTCAGCAGGAGTCCACGCTCGATGATCCCGCCCGCGAGTCGCGGGTCGCGCGGGTCACCGCCGACGGCGCCGAGCAGGATCGCGTCGTGCTCGGCGATGGCGGACATGTCGTCCTCGGTGAGGATGTCGCCCGTCTCGAGGTACCGGGCGGCACCGAGCGAGAAGGCGGTCTCCTGCACGTCGAGGTCGTCCGGCACCACCGCGTGCAGGACCTTCAGCGCTTCGTCCACCACCTCGGGCCCGATGCCGTCGCCGCGGACGACCGCCAGCTTGAGCGTCTGTGCCATGTCCCGGACCCCTACAGCGTGATGTCGATCTCGCGGAGCGAGGTCGCGTCGATGGTGGAGCGCACGTGCTCGAGGATCTCCGCGGGCACCGGCGAGTCGACCGTCAGGACGCTCAGCGCCTGCCCGCCGGCGGCCTCGCGCGAGATCTGCATCGCGGCGATGTTGATGCCGGCGTCGCCGAACTCCTTGCCGTAGACCGCGACGATGCCGGGGCGGTCGGTGTAGACCATCACGACGTGGTGCGCGTCGAGGGCGACCTCGACGTCGTGGCCGTTGATCTCCACGAGCTTCTCGACCTGCTTGGCACCGGTCAGCGTGCCGGACACGCTGATCGCGGGCCCGTCGGACTGGGCACCGCGGATGGTGAGGACGTTGCGGTACTCCGGGCTGTCGGCGTCGGTGATGAGCCGGACGCTCACGCCGCGCTGCTCCGCGATGAGCGGGGCGTTGACGTACGAGACCTGGTCGCTGACGACGTCGGTGAAGACGCCCTTGAGGGCTGCGAGCTTCAGCACGCTGACGTCGTACTGCGCGAGCTCGCCGTGCACCTCGACGTCGATGCTCGTCACCGGCGAGGTGGCCAGGCCGGTGAAGACCTGACCGAGCTTCTCCATGAGCGGGATCCCCGGGCGGACGTACGGGTCGATGACGCCGCCGGCGACGTTGACCGCGTCCGGCACGAGTTCGCCGCCGAGCGCGAGGCGCACGGACTTCGCGACGGAGACGCCGGCCTTCTCCTGGGCCTCGTCCGTCGAGGCGCCGAGGTGCGGCGTGACGACGACGTTCGGCAGCGCGAGCAGCGGCGAGTCCTTCGGCGGCTCGGACACGAAGACGTCGAGGCCGGCGCCGGCGATCTCCCCGGACGTGAGCGCCCGGTGCAGGGCGTCCTCGTCGATCAGGCCGCCGCGGGCGACGTTCACGACGAACGCGGTCGGCTTCATGAGCGCGAACTGCTCGTCCGAGATCATGCCCACCGTCTCCGGCGTCTTCGGCATGTGGATCGTGGTGAAGTCCGCACGACGGAGGAGGTCCTCGAGCGACACCAGCTCGACCCCGAGCTGCTGGGCCCTGGCCGTCGTGACGTAGGGGTCGTACGCGATGACCGAGACGCCGAACGCCTGCAGGCGCTGCGTGATGAGCGCGCCGATGCGGCCGAGGCCGATGATGCCGACGGTCTTCTCGTAGAGCTCGACGCCCGTGTACGACGAACGCTTCCACGCGCCGGCGGCGAGCGACGCGTGGGCCGCGGGGATGTGGCGCGCGAGCGACAGGATGTGGCCGACCGTGAGCTCGGCGGCCGAGATGATGTTCGACGTCGGCGCGTTGACGACCATCACGCCGGCGGTGGTCGCCGCCTTGATGTCGACGTTGTCCAGGCCGACGCCCGCGCGGGCGACCACCTTGAGCTGCGGCGCCGCGGCGATGGCCTCGGCGTCGATCTTCGTGGCGGACCGCACCAGCACGGCGTGCGCGTCGGCGAGGGAGGACAGGAGCGCGGCACGGTCGGTACCGTCCACGTTCCGGATCTCGAAGTCGGGCCCGAGGGCGTCGACGGTGGCGGGCGAGAGTTCTTCGGCGATCAGGACGACCGGCTTCGGCACAGCTGCAGTTCCTCACACGAGACGGGCGGTATCCCACCATCGTATCGACGCGGGGACCCGGTTACGACCGCACCGTCGGTCCCCGACGGAACCACGCGCCGGTCCGGAGGCGCGGAGCCAGCGGGCACCGTGCCTCCCGTCCGTGGGACGGTCGCGACGTGCGTCAGAAGTCGAGCAGGCGCGGCACGAACAGCTGGAGGTCGAGCCAGAGCGCGCCCGCCGCCGCGAACGCGACGACGAAGACACCGACCGTCACCGACAGCCGAGCCCGGCGCGTCGTCCAGAGGGCGACCACGAACGCGACGGGCGCGATCGCGATGTCGAGGACGAGCCAGCCCCAGGGGGTGCTGCGCTGCAGCGACGAACCACCGGAGGTCGTCTCGAGGAACGTGTTGAACGCGCGAACCGACTGCGAGACGGTGACGAGGTTCCCGACACTCTGGACGGTCATGTAGGCGAACAGCGCGCCGAAGACCACCCAGACGACGATGCGGCCGACGAGCGGGGACGAGGTCCGGCGGGCTGCCGGTGTCGTGGCGGTCACCCGAAGCTCCTGGTCATGAGGAACGGCCAGGGGAAGAGCACGGCGGCTCCGAGCAGCATCCACAGCAGCCGCGTGCGGGTCCGACGACCACGACCGGCCCAGAGCACCACGGTGAACCACAGCGCGGGCGCGACGATCGACAGGAAGCGGAGGACCTCGACGAAGACGGTCAGCAGCGTGTCGACGTTCGCGACGTACGCGGTCGAGGCGGTGAGCAGCCACGCCACCGTGTAGAGCAGGTAGAGCCCGCCGAAGACCCCGAAGCCGACCAGGGCGCCGGAGGTCTCCGGGCGCTCCGGGTCGCGTCCGCCGTGGCCCTTCACCGTGACCGGGTTGTGGGCCGCGTCGACGTGGGTCGCGTCGTCCGCGTCGCCCCAGCTGAGGGCGTCGTCGTCGTGGTCGACCGAGCCGTCGGGCGGGGATGCTGCCGTGGTCATGGGGACGATTCTACGAGGGACCCGCGACGGCGGACACCACGAGGGACCGCTCAGACGTCGGCGGGCTGGGTCGCGAGGACCCCGGCGACGACGTCGCGCACCGCGGGGAACAGCGGGTGGCTCTCCACGAGCCCGGTCAGGATCTCGGTGAGTGCGTGCGCCGTCGCGCCGGAGCGGAGCAGGGCGTGCAGCTCGATCGACTCGGGGTCGTTCTCGTCGTCGAACGCCAGGGCGACCCGGACCGCTCCGAGCAGGTGCTCGACCGGGAGCCCGCGTTCGGCCAGCTGCGACGCCGGGCCGATGAAGCGCTCACGTCGTCCGAGCTTCCGCAGCGGGTTGCGCCCCACACGCGCCGTGGTGTCCGGCAGGAGCGGGTTCGCGATGCGGGTGAGGTTCGCAGCGACGTAGCGGGCGTGCTCGGCCGGGTCGAACCCGTGCTTGGCGACCAGCAGCGCGGTCGTCTCGGCGAGGACCCCGTCGACCTCGGCGCGGACCTCGCGGTCCTCGAGGGCCTCGCGGATGAGTCGGATCCCGCGGACGAAGCCGTGGTACGCCGCGGTCGCGTGGGCGGTGTTCACCGTGTAGAGCTTCCGCTCGACGAACGGCTGCAGGTCGTCGACCCAGGTGACGCCGTCGATCTGCGGCGGCTCGGCGTCGGACGGAGCGAAGGGGGTGCGCTCGATGACCCACTCGTAGAACGGCTCGAGCACGACGTCGAGACCACCGGACTGTCCGAGCACCCCGGACTGGTCCGGGACGATGCGGTCGATCGCGCAGTTCGCGAAGACCGCCGCGACGTGACGGTCCTCGAGGATCGGGGCGCGTCGGATGCTGGCGTGCAGCGAGTCCGTCGCGTTGAAGGCGTTCTCGCAGGCCACGACCGTGACGTCGCCGCGCTCGGGCGCCCGTGCCGCGAGGCCCTCGGCGATGACGGGGGCGACGAGCGGCAGCGTGCGTGCACCGACGGCGGTCGTGACGACGTCGGCCTCGGCGATCGCCTGGACGACGCGCTCACGGTCGGTCTTGCTGCTGAGTGCACGGAAGCCGTACACGAGGTGTTCGACGGGCTGCTCGCCGACCTCGTGGACCACGAAGCGGCCGGCGTCGTTGAGCGCGGAGACCACGCGGTCGTCCACGTCGACGAAGGTGAGCTCGTAACCGCTCGCGACCAGGAACTGACCCACGAACCCGCGCCCGATCTTGCCGGCGCCGATGTGGACCGCTCGCTTCGTCACCGCCATCCGATGATCCTCCCACGTCGGAGGACCCGGTCGTGACCACTCCTCGCGACGCCGCGGAGCGGCATCGGCAGCACTGCAGGACGGGTCACGGAAGCGGAGCGCCCGGGTACGGGGACGCCACGGGGGCGCCAGGTGCTGGCGCTGGAGCTGGAGGGGTACAGGTGCATGTCGTTCGGGTCACGTCGCGAGGCGGCGGTGCGAACGCACCGCCGCCTCGGGAGTCGGGTGGTCGACCGCAGACTACCGCGCGGCCGAGCCGTCCACGTAGTCGGCGTCGTTCGACTTCCACGCGAACAGCGCGCGGAGCTCGCGGCCGGTGGCCTCGATCGGGTGGCCCTCGCCCTTCGCGCGGAGCTCCTTGAACTCCGGCGCGCCGGCGTCCTGGTCCTCGATGAAGCGCTTGGCGAAGGTGCCGTCCTGGATGTCGGAGAGCACGGCCTTCATGTTCTCCTTGACCTCGGGCGAGATCACGCGGGGGCCGGAGACGTAGTCACCGAACTCGGCGGTGTCGGAGATCGACCAGCGCTGCTTGGTGAGGCCGCCCTCCCAGATGAGGTCGACGATGAGCTTGAGCTCGTGCAGGACCTCGAAGTAGGCGATCTGCGGCTGGTAGCCCGCCTCGACCAGGGTCTCGAAGCCGTACTGGATGAGCTGCGACGTGCCACCGCAGAGGACGGCCTGCTCACCGAACAGGTCGGTCTCGGTCTCCTCGGTGAAGGTCGTCTTGATGCCGCCGGAACGCAGGCCGCCGATGGCCTTGGCGTACGACCAGGCGAGGTCCCAGGCGCTGCCGGAGGCGTCGACCTCGACCGCGACGATCACGGGCACGCCGCGGCCGGCCTCGTACTCGCGACGGACGGTGTGCCCCGGGCCCTTCGGCGCGACGAGCGCGACGTCGACGCCCTCGGGGGCCTCGATGTAGCCGTAGCGGATGTTGAAGCCGTGGCCGAAGACGAGCGTCGCGCCGTCCTTCAGGTTCGGCTCGATGTCCTCGGCGTAGACGATGCGCTGCACCTGGTCCGGCGCGAGGATCACGACGACGTCGGCGTTCTTCGTCGCCTCGGCCGGGGTGAGGACCTCGAAGCCCGCCTCGGTCGCCTTGTCGCGGCTCTTCGAGCCCTCCTTGAGGCCGATGACGACCTCGACGCCGGAGTCACGGAGGTTGAGCGCGTGGGCGTGGCCCTGCGAGCCGTAGCCGATGACGGCGACCTTCTTGCCCTGGATGAGCGTCAGGTCGGCGTCGGCGTCGTACACGATGTCAGTCACGAGGGTGTGTCTCCTTGGTTCTGGTGGCTTGTGGTGTGCGGACGGGAGGCGCGTGGCGGGACCGCCCCGCGCCTCCCGCCCGGAAGCGGGGTGTGCTCAGCGCACGCGGTCGGTGATGCTCTTCGGCCCACGGCCCATGCCGAGCAGACCGGCGCGGGCGAGTTCCTTGACGCCGTAGGGCTCGAGGACGCGGAGGATCGCCTGGATCTTGCCCGGGTCGCCGGTCACCTCGACGATGAGCGAGTCGGTCGCCACGTCGACGACCTGCGCGCGGAAGAGGTTCACGGCCTCGAGCACGGCCGAGCGGGTCTGGTTGTCGACGCGGACCTTCACGAGCATGTGCTCGCGCTGCACCGACTGCGAGAAGTCGAGCTCGACGATCTTGATGACGTTGACGAGCTTGTTGAGCTGCTTCGTCACCTGCTCCAGCGGCAGGTCCTCGACGTCGACGACGACCGTGATCCGGGACAGGCCCTCGACCTCGGTGCCGCCCACGGCGAGCGACTCGATGTTGAAGCCGCGCCGGGCGAACAGCCCCGCGACGCGCGTCAGCAGACCCGGCTTGTCCTCGACGAGGAGGGAGAGGACGTGGCTCATGCGGTTTCTCCCGTCATGTCGGCGTCCTCGTCGTCCCAGGTCGGGGCGAGGGCCTGGGCGTACTCGATGGACGAGTTGCTGACCCCCTGCGGGACCATGGGCCAGACCATCGAGTCGCGGCTGACCACGAAGTCGATCACCACGGGGCGGTCGTTCGTCTCGAGGGCGAGCTGGATGGCGGCGTCGACCTCGTCCGCCTTCTCGACGCGGATGCCGAGGGCACCGTAGGCGTCGGCGAGCTTCACGAAGTCCGGGACGCGGCGCGTGCCGTGACCGGTCTGCAGGTCGGTGAAGGAGTGTCGCCCGTCGTAGAACAGCGTCTGCCACTGCCGCACCATGCCGAGCGAGGAGTTGTTGATGACCGCGACCTTGATCGGGATGTCGTTGATGACGCAGGTCGCGAGCTCCTGGTTCGTCATCTGGAAGCACCCGTCGCCGTCGATCGCCCAGACCACGCGGTCCGGCTGGGCGACCTTCGCGCCCATCGCCGCGGGGACCGAGTAGCCCATGGTGCCGGCGCCACCCGAGTTCAGCCAGGCGTTCGGCCGCTCGTACCGGATGAACTGCGCGGACCACATCTGGTGCTGCCCGACCCCGGAGGCGAACACGCCCTCGGGGCCGGTGAGCTCACCGATGCGCTTGATGATCGCCTGCGGCGCGAGCAGCCCGTCGGTCGGCTCCGCGTACCCGAGCGGGAAGTCCTGCCGGAGCTGGTCGAGCTTCGCCCACCAGGCGCTCGTGTCCGCCCGGTCGGCGGAGACGTCGTCCCACGCGTCGAGGAGGTCGACGAGGACCTCGCGGGCGTCCCCGACGATCGGCACGTCGGCGAAGCGGATCTTCGAGATCTCCGCGGGGTCGATGTCGACGTGCACGACCTTGGCGTGCGGCGCGAACTCGTCCGCCTTGCCCGTCACACGGTCGTCGAAGCGCGCACCGAGGGCGACGATGAGGTCGCTCTCCTGCAGACCGAGCACCGCGGGCACCGTGCCGTGCATGCCCGGCATGCCGAGGTGCTGCTGGTGCGAGTCCGGGAAGGCGCCACGGGCCATGAGGGTCGTGACGACCGGCGCACCGGTGGCCTCGGCGAAGCGCAGGAGCTCGGCCGACGCACCGGAGCGGACGACGCCGCCGCCGACGTACAGCACCGGACGCTCGGCCTCGGCCAGCAGCTGGGCCGCGGCCGTGATCTGCTTGCCGTGCGCCTTCGTGACCGGACGGTAGCCGGGCAGGTCGATCCTCGGCGGCCAGACGTACGGCGCCGACTTCTGCTGGGCGTCCTTCGTGATGTCGACGAGCACCGGGCCCGGACGACCCGTCGTGGCGATCTGGTGGGCCGCCGCCAGCGTCGCCGGCACGTCGGCCGGGTCGGTCACGAGGAACGAGTGCTTCGTGATCGGCATCGTGATGCCGACGATGTCGGCCTCCTGGAAGGCGTCGGTGCCCATCAGGGTCGAGAACACCTGCCCGGTGATCGCGATGAACGGCACCGAGTCCATGTAGGCGTCGGCGATCGCCGTGACGAGGTTCGTCGCACCGGGACCGGACGTCGCGATGGCGACACCGACCTTGCCGGACGAGGAGGCGTACCCCTCGGCGGCGTGGCCGGCACCCTGCTCGTGGCGCACGAGGACGTGGCGGATGGTCGTCGACGCCATGAGCTCGTCGTAGAACGGGATGATCGCGCCGCCGGGCAGGCCGAAGACGTCGGTGATCCCGAGGTGCTCGAGCGTCCGCAGGACGGCTCCCGAGCCGGTCAGGATCTCGGGCGACCGCCGCGTACCGGCGGCCGCGGACAGCGGAGTGGCTTCCGTGGGCATGAGGTGGTCCTTGCCTGGAGGGATGGCGGTTCGAACGTGTCGACGCTAGCCCGTGACCGCGCCCTTGGCGGCGGACTGGACGAGCTTCGCGAACTTCGCGAGGACTCCGCGGGTGTAGCGCGGGGGCAGCGGGGCCCAGCCTTCTCGGCGGGCCTCCAGCTCGGCGTCGTCGACCAGTAGGTCGAGCGAGCGAGCCGCGATGTCGACACGGATGCGGTCGCCATCGCGCACGAATGCCACTGGACCTGCGTCCACGGCTTCCGGTGCGATGTGGCCGATGCACAGGCCGGTTGTGCCGCCTGAGAATCGTCCGTCCGTCAACAGTAGTACATCCTTGCCCAGGCCCGCGCCCTTGATGGCAGCGGTGATGGCGAGCATCTCGCGCATGCCGGGGCCGCCCTTCGGGCCCTCGTAGCGGATGACCACCACGTCGCCCTTCTGGATCCGTCCCTCGGTCAGGGCGTCCATGGCGGCGCGCTCGCGGTCGAACACCCGCGCCGGGCCCTCGAACACGGCGGCGTCGAAGCCGGCGGTCTTCACGACGGCACCCTCGGGCGCGAACGAGCCCTTGAGGATCGTCAGGCCACCGGTGGTGTGGATCGGGTTGTCGAGCTTCCGGAAGACCTCGCCGTCGAGCTCCGGCGGGTCGATCTCGGCCAGGTTCTCGGCGAGGGTCTTGCCGGTGACGGTCATGACGTCGCCGTGCAGCAGACCGGCCTCGAGCAGCGCCTTCATGATCACCGGGATGCCGCCGTTGCGGTCGACGTCGACCATGACGTACTTGCCGAACGGCTTCATGTCCGCCAGGTGCGGCACCTTCGAGCCGATGCGGTTGAAGTCGTCGAGGCTCAGCTCGACCTCGGCCTCGTGCGCGATCGCGAGCAGGTGCAGCACGACGTTGGTCGAGCCTCCCAGCGCCATCGCGACGGCGATGGCGTTCTCGAACGCCTCCTTCGTCAGGATCTGGCGGGCGGTGAGCCCGAGGCGCAGCATGTTGACGACCGCCTCGCCGGAGCGGTGGGCGTAGTAGTCACGGCGACGGTCGGCGCTCGGCGGGGCCGCGGACCCGGGCAGCGACATGCCGAGGGCCTCGGCCACGCTCGCCATCGTGTTCGCGGTGTACATCCCGCCGCAGGCGCCCTCGCCCGGGACGATCGCGCACTCGATCTCCTTGAGCTCGGCCTCGGTCATGGTGCCGGCCTTGCACGCACCGACGCCCTCGAAGGAGTCGATGATCGTGACCTCCTTGAAGGAGCCGTCGGCCTGCTTCACGTAGCCCGGCATGACCGAACCCGCGTAGAGGAAGACGCTCGCGAGGTCCAGGCGCGCGGCGGCCATGAGCATGCCGGGGAGCGACTTGTCGCAGCCGGCGAGCAGCACGGTGCCGTCGAGGCGCTCGGCGTTGACGACCGTCTCGACGCTGTCGGCGATGACCTCGCGGGAGACGAGCGAGAAGTGCATGCCCTCGTGGCCCATCGAGATGCCGTCGGAGACGGAGATGGTGCCGAACTGCAGCGGGTACCCGCCGCCGGAGTGCACGCCCTCCTTCGCGCCCTGGGCGAGGCGGTCGAGCGAGAGGTTGCAGGGGGTGATCTCGTTCCAGGACGAGGCGATCCCGATCTGCGGCTTGTCCCAGTCGGCGTCGCCCATGCCGACGGCGCGGAGCATGCCACGCGAGGTGGTCGCTTCGATCCCGTCGGTGACGACCCGGCTGCGCGGCTTCACGTCGATGTCAGGCATGGAGGCAGTCTAGGACCAGTTGGGATACCACCCGGACACCGTTGCGCGGACGGGAGGCGCGGGGCCGGGTCGTCAGCGCGTCGCGCGCAGGCGTCCGAGCTGCTTCAGGACGTCGGTGAGCGCCGCGGGGTCGGCCACGCGGTGGGCGGCGAGCGTGTCGCCCTCCCCCACCTTCACGCCGACGTCGCCGTCGCGGAGCACCCGGAAGGCGTCCTCGTCGGTGACGTCGTCGCCGGCGAAGAACACCGCGTCGGCGCCGCGGAGCCCGCGCAGTCGATCGATCGCGTCGCCCTTCGTGACGTGCCGGACGGCGAACTCGACGATGTCCTTGCCGCCGCGCTCCAGCACGTCCGGGTCTGCTGCGTGCGCCGCCTCGTGCGCCGCCGCGTTCGCCGCGGCCGCGTCCTCGACGCTCGCCCGCCGGGTGTGCACGCCGTGGCCTGCCGGCTTGTGCTCGATCACGACGTCGGGGAACCGTGCACCGACCTCGTCGAGGGCAGCGCCGACCCGTTCGACCCGCGCGAGCTCGTCGTCGCTCAGCGCGGCCTCGTCGTGGCCGTCCACGCGCCACTCGACGCCGTGCGACCCGACGAGCGCCATGCCGTCGGGTGCGTGCGACACCCGGGCGAGCCCCTCGAGCGGACGCCCGGAGACGAGCACGACCTCGGTGTCGCGGGCGCGCTGCAGGGTGAGCACCGCGGCCCAGGAGCCGGGGAGCGCCCCGACCCGTGCGGGGTCGTCGGCGAAGGGTGCGAGCGTGCCGTCGAAGTCGAGGGCGACGAGCAGTCGCGGCGCAGCCGCGAGCGTCTCGAGGGCCGCCGCCAGGACGGCCGGGTCGGTGGAGACCTCAGGCACCGCGTGCCTCCCGGGTGTCCTCGGCGGCACGCGCCTTCTGCGCGTCCTGGTCGAAGATCGACATCCCGTCGTCCTCCGCCTCGCGGTGCCGCTCGCCGCCGTCGTCGGACGGGTCGATCCGCGACCCGCGCGGGGCGTGCCGGTCGAGCGCCTCGAGGAACGAGCGGGACCACCGGGCCACGTCGTTGTCGCGGACGCGCTTGCGGAGCGCGCGCATGCGCGTGGAGCGCTCGCGGCGGGGCATCTCGATGGCGCGCTGGATCGAGTCCTTCAGCGCGCCGATGTCGTGCGGGTTGACGATGACGGCCTGCTTGAGCTCGTCGGCGGCACCCGCGAACTCGGACAGGATGAGCACGCCGTCGTTGTCGAACCGGGCGGCCACGTACTCCTTCGCGACCAGGTTCATGCCGTCGCGCAGGGCCGTGACGAGCATGATGTCGGCCGCCAGGTAGAGCGCCACCATCTCCTCGCGCGGGTACCCGTGGTGCAGGTACGCGATGGGCTGGTGACCGATGACCCCGAGGTCGCCGTTGATGCGGCCGACGGTGAGCTCGATCTCGTCGCGCAGCGTCGCGTAGGTGTCGACCCGCTCGCGGCTCGGGCTCGCGACCTGCACGAGGGTGGCGTCCTCGACCGCGATCCGGCCGTCCTCGACGAGCTCGCCGAACGCCTTGATCCGGTGCCGGATGCCCTTCGTGTAGTCGAGCCGGTCGACGCCGAGCAGCACGGTCTTCGGGTTGCCGAGGCTCTCGCGGATCTCCCGCGCGCGCTCCTGCACCTCGGGCCGGTGGGCGATCTCCTCGAAGCTCTCGGCATCGATGGAGATCGGGAAGTGCCGTGCCTCGACGTGCCGCACGGTGATGCCCTTGCGGCTCCGCGGGGCCGCCGGGTCGTCCACGGGGACGTCGATGGTCGACCCCTTGGTGGTGTAGCCCTTGATGTGCCGGACCGCGCGGAGGAAGTCGCTCGCGTCGTCCTGGCGCTGGAAGCCGATCACGTCGGCACCGAGCAGCCCGTCGAGGATCTGCGCGCGCCAGGGCAGCTGCGCGTAGATGCCGACCGGCGGGAACGGGATGTGGTTGAAGAAGCCGATCGTCAGGTCGGGGCGGCGCTCCCGCAGCAGCGCCGGCAGGAGCTGCAGCTGGTAGTCCTGCACCCACACGATGCCGTCCTGCTCGACGATCTCGGCGATCTGGTCGGCGAAGCGCTCGTTGACGCGTCGGTACGCGATCCACCAGTCGCGGTGGTAGCTCGGGTGCTCGATGACGTCGTGGTAGAGCGGCCACAGCGTGTCGTTGCTGAACCCCTCGTAGTACTCCTCGACGTCGGCGGCGCTGAGCGGCACCGGCACGATGTGGATGCCCTCGTTGTCGAACGGTGCGACCTCGACGTCCGGCTGGCCGACCCACCCGACCCAGGCGCCGTCGTTGGCGCGCATGACCGGTTCGAGCGCCGTCACCAGCCCGCCGGGCGAGTGCCGCCACCCCTCGTTGCCGTCCTCGTCGACGACGCGGTCCACCGGGAGGCGGTTCGAGGCGACGACGAAGGCGTAGCGGTCCGGGTCGGTGTCTGCTGCCATGGGGTGCTGGTGTCTCCGTTCCCTCCGGCCGGTGCGCCGGGATCGAGGCCGACGGTACCAGCGGAGGGGCGGCCGGCTCTCGGTGCGCCGTCACTAGGCTCGTCGCCATGGTCATGACACGGGCGTGGCGGGACGGCACCGCGGTGGAGCGGGACTTCCCCGTCGAACGGGTGTCGGACCTGCTGGAGCGCGACGACGGCACCTTCGTGTGGGTGGACCACGTCGACCCGGACCCCGGTGACCTGGACCAGCTCGAGGACGAGCTCGGGGTGCACGCGCTCGCGGTCGAGGACGCCCTCGAGCACGGGCAGCGGCCGAAGCTCGACCGCTACCGGGACAGCCTGTTCCTGGTCGTCTACGACGTCGACGGCCTCGACGCCGAGGGCGAGCTCGTCACGCACGAGGTGAAGGCCTTCGTCACGCACCGGGCGCTCGTGACCATCCACGGCCCCGACGTCGACCTCGGCGCCGTCGAACGGCGGCTGGAGGCGAACGCCGACCTGGCCGACCGCGGGGTGCCCTGGCTCGTCTGGGGACTCCTCGACGCCGTCGTCGACCACGCCACGAAGGCCGTCGAGGACATCGAGGCACGCATCGACGACCTCGAGGACGACCTGTTCGAGCACGGGGACCCGCGCGAGCAGCAGGTCCAGCGCCGGTCCTTCCGGCTGCGGAAGGCGCTCGGCGTGCTCCGGCGGCAGGTCGTGCCCACGCGCGACAGCGTCGGGTCCCTGCTGCACGGCGACGCCGAGACGATCGCCGACGGCATCCGCCCGTACCTCCGTGACGTCGAGGACCACCTCGTGACGATCGCGGACTCGGTCGAGCAGCTCCGCGACGCGGTGTCGAGCGTCCTCGACACGAACCTGAACCTGGCGTCGAACCGGCAGAACACCGTGATGAAGAAGGTGACGAGCTGGGCGGCGATCATCGCGATCCCGACCGCCATCACCGGGTTCTTCGGGCAGAACGTGACGTTCCCCGGGGAGGGGCACTGGAGCGGGTTGGCCGCATCGGTGTCGCTGATCGTCGCGACGTCGCTCGTGCTCTACCGCGTGTTCAAGAGCAAGGACTGGCTGTAGCCGGCCGCCTCAGAGCTGCAGCGCGAGCACACCGGCGACGACGGTGAGCGGCGCGACCACGCACCCCAGCGCCATGTAGCGTCCCCACGACAGGTGCACGCCCTCGGCCGACAGCCGTGCGTGCCACAGCAGCGTCGCGAGCGAGGCCCACGGCGTGATGAGGCACCCCGCGTTCACGCCGACCAGGAGCGCCGCGTAGCGCAGCGCCTCGTGTCCGGCGGCCGGCTCGAGCACCAGGTACGCGGGCAGGTTGTCGATCGCGTTCGCCGCGACCCCGCCGGCACCGCCGAGCAGCAGGAGCGACCCGGTGTCGGTGCCACCGGACAGCGCCTGCACGATCGGGTCGGTGAGCCCCGTGGCGTGCAGGGTCTCGACGACGACGAACAGCCCGGCCGCGAAGACGAGCGTCGCCCAGGGGACGCGGGACGGCCGGAGCTCGGACGGTGCGCGGAACGCGGCGACGACGACGAGCAGCGCCGCCGCGACGAGCGCCGCGACCCAGACCGTCACGCCGGCGGTCAGCGCGACCACGAGCAGGACGAGCACCGCCGAGGCCGCCCAGAAGAACAGCGGGTCGCGCGGCCGTCGCACGTCGACCGGCGTGTACCGGCCGAAGAGCTTCCCGCGGAACACCACGAGGAGCACCGCGCACGGCACGACGACCCCGGCGAGCGCCGCCCACACCATGAGGCCGGCGAACGGGATCGGGCCGTCGAGGCCGATCCCGTCGACGGCGAGCAGGTTCGTCAGGTTCGACACCGGCAGCAGGAGCGACGCCGTGTTGGCGAGCCACACGGTCGTGAGCGCGAAGGGCATCGGCGGCAGCCCGACGCGACGCGCGAGCGTGATGACGATCGGGGTGAGGAGCACCGCCGTGGTGTCGATGCTCAGGAAGACCGTGCAGACCACCGCGAGCACGACGACGGCCGCCCAGAGGCCGATCGTGCGCCCGCCGCCGACCCGGGCCGCCAGGTCGGCGAGCCGGTCGAAGACACCGGCGTCGGCCGCGAGCTCCGACACGATCGTCAGCCCGAGCACGAACGCGAGCACCGGGACGACCCGGTCGGCCAGCGCGCCGAGGTCCGAGAGGGGCAGCAGCCCGAGCGCGACGCAGACGGCGCCCACGACGAGCAGCACTCCCCCGATGACGGCCTGGCGCACGGTGTCTCCTCGCTCTGCGGACCGGCAGGGCGACCGGCGGCGCTCCAATGTAGCGGCCGGTAGCGTGGCTGGGACGACCAGGAGGAGGAACCCGTGCGGAAGTTCATGTTCAGCGGTGCGGTGTGGAGTTCGATCATCAGCGGCTACAGCGTCGTGCAGACCACCCGGCAGGGGCCGCGCGACTGGCGCCTGGCCCTCACGTGGATCGCGTGGCTCGCGACGACGATCGTCGCGCTCGGCACGGTCGTCGAGGACGACCGAGCCGTCAAGGCGCGCCAGCGCTAGGACGCACGTCGCGGTCACGACGGTGACCGGACGACGGACGGGAGGCGCGGTACCCACCGGTACCGCGCCTCCCGTCCGTCGTCCCGTGGCGTCGCGACCTGCGGACGCCCGTGTGGTCAGCGCAGGCTGTCAGGGCGTGCGGTCAGCGCTCGGGCGGGACCTCGTCCGGACGGATGTCGGACGTCTGGATCGGACCGGTGAACAGCGCGGTGCGCTCGTCGCCCTCGCGGAAGAGCGCAGCGTCCTGCTCCTCGGTGCGGGCGCGGCGCTCGCCGACGCGCTCGGTGCCCTGCGTGACCTGCACCCGCTGACGGGGCAGGGCGTCGGGGTGCTCGCGCTGCACCCACTCGACCATCTCCTCGCGGACGTAGCAGCGCAGGTCGAACAGGCCGCCGGCGTCCGGAGCGGACACCAGGATGCGGACCCGCACGAGCCCGCTCACCGCGTCGGTGACCTGGAGCACCTTGGTCCGACCGTCCCAGATCGTCGAGGTCGACAGGATGCGGTCGAGCTCCCCGCGCATCTCGGTCGGACTGATCCGCCAGTCGAGGTCGAACTCGACCGCGCCCAGCAGCTCGCTGCCGGTGCGGGTCCAGTTCTCGAACGGCGTGGACGTGAAGTAGGTCGACGGGAGCACGAACCGGCGGTCGTCCCACAGGTGCACGACGACGTAGGTCAGGGTGATCTCCTCGATGCGCCCCCACTGCTGCTCGACCACGACGACGTCGTCGACGCGGATCGACCCGGAGAACGCGAGCTGCATGCCGGCGAACACGTTGCCGAGGGTGGACTGCGCCGCGAGACCCGCGACGACGGAGATGAGTCCGGCCGAGGCCAGGACGCTCGCGCCCGCGGCCTCGACCCCGGGGAAGGTCAGCAGGATCGCGCCGACCGCGATGATGACGAGCACGGCGACCGTGAGTCGGCGGATGATGAGGACCTGGGTGCGGATGCGCCGTGCCACCCGGTTGTCGGGGACGTCGACGCGGTAGCGGTGCAGGCCGAGGTCCTCGAGGAAGATGGCGATCTGGCACGCCAGCCAGCAGCCGACGGCGATGGTGGCGATGAGGAAGGCGTGCGAGACCTCGTCGCGCCACGGGTAGGTGTCCTCGTCGTGCGGGATGCTCGTCGTGAAGGCCGTCCAGAGCAGCGCGATGAGCAGGATCGACCGCGCGGGGTGCTTGGTGCGCCGGGACAGGACCGCGGCCCAGCGTTCCCGGCGGGCGATGGTCCGGAGCACGAGGTGCAGGACGAGCGCTGCGGCGGCCGTCACGAGCAGGGCGATCCCGATCGCGACGAGGAGTCGGAGGAGGGTGTCCATCCGTCCATGCTGTCGGACCGGCGTCGGTGGGCGTTCAGCGTCGGCACACCTGTGGTGTCGTTCAGGGTGGGCTCCCGTTCCACCCCGGGCCGTCCACGCATGTAGGTTGGCGCGCATGACAGCGCAGAACGACACGGGTGTTGCGAAGCCCGCGAACGACTTCTCGCACGAGCAGGAGGGCTACCAGCACGGTCTGAAGCCCCGGCAACTGCAGATGATCGCGATCGGTGGAGCCATCGGCACCGGGCTCTTCCTCGGCGCGGGTGGACGCCTGAACACCGCCGGCCCCGCGCTGGCGGTCACCTACCTGATCGCCGGCGTCTTCGCGTTCTTCATCCTGCGCGCGCTCGGCGAGCTCGTCCTGCACCGCCCGTCCTCCGGGTCGTTCATCTCCTACGCCCGCGAGTTCTACGGCGAGAAGTTCGCCTACGCAGCCGGGTGGATGTACTTCCTGAACTGGGCGATGACCTCGATCGTGGACACGACCGCCGTCGCGCTGTACCTCCACTACTGGAGTGCGTTCACCGCGGCACCGCAGTGGCTCCTCGCACTCATCGCCCTCGTCGTCGTGCTCGCCGCCAACATGGTCGCCGTCAAGGTGTTCGGCGAGCTCGAGTTCTGGTTCGCGCTCATCAAGGTCGCCGCACTCGTCGCGTTCCTCGTGATCGCCCTCGTCTGGCTGATCTTCGCCTTCCCGGTGGAGACCGGCGGCGAGGCGGTCCGCACGGGCTTCTCGATCTGGGCCGACAACGGCGGACTCATCCCGAACGGCGTGCTGCCGGCGGTGCTCGTCGTCCAGGGCGTCGTGTTCGCCTACGCCGCCATCGAGCTCGTCGGCACCGCGTCCGGCGAGACCCAGGACACCGAGAAGGTCATCCCCCGCGCCATCAACTCCGTCGTCTTCCGCATCGCGGTCTTCTACGTCGGGTCGGTCGTCCTGCTCTCCCTCCTCCTGCCGTACACGTCGTACAAGGACGGGCAGAGCCCCTTCGTGACGTTCTTCTCGTCGCTCGGCAACCCGCAGGTCGGCGTCGTCGCTGGGTCGATCATGAACTTCGTGGTGCTCACCGCGGCGCTCTCGTCGCTGAACGCGGGGCTGTACTCCACCGGCCGCGCGCTGCACTCGATGGGCATGAACGGCTCCGCGCCGAAGTGGACCACGAAGATGTCGAAGGGCGGTGTGCCGTACGCCGGCATCCTGCTCACCGCGGCGTTCACCGTCGCGGGCGTCGCCCTCAACTACTTCGTGCCGGCGCAGGCGTTCGAGATCGCGCTGAACGTCGCGAGCCTGGGCATCATCACCGCGTGGGGCACGATCATCCTCTGCCAGATGAAGCTGCGGCAGTGGGCGAAGCAGGGGCTCGCGAAGGAGCCGTCGTTCAAGCTGCCCGGCGCCCCGGTCACCTCGTGGTTGACGCTCGCGTTCCTGGCGTCGGTGGTCGTGCTCATGGCGATCGACTACCCCGTCGGCACGTACACGATCGCCTCGCTCGTGGTCATCATCCCGCTGCTGATCGTCGGCTGGTTCCTGCAGCGCGACCGCATCCTCCGCATCGCCGCGCTCCGCGAGGGTGTGACCGGGCCGTTCCCGATCGGTGTCCGCGACCCCGCGAACCAGGTCCGCCGCGACGGACAGGACGGGTCGGGCAGCTCCCGCGGCTGATCGCGCCTCCCGGACAGGGTCCGGTGCGCGCCGGTACGATCGGCGCGTGCCGGACCCTTCTGTCTCCCCCACGCTCGACCTCCAGCTCACCTGGCGCGGCACCTTCGGGCGGATCCGGGTCTACGACGACACCGTCCGCGCGGAGACGAGCTTCGAGCGCGACGCACTGACGCAGGTGCCGACTGACCAGGTCACCGGGTGGCGCATCGAGCCGTGCGACTTCGACGCGGTGTGCGTGGAGTTCGTCTGCGAGGACGAGACGTTCCGCGTGCTGCTCGACACCGGCGACGAGCGGGTGGCGCGGCTCGGGCTCGAGCGGGCGCTCGGGGCGCCGCTGCCGCCGGCTTCCTGAGCCGTCCGGGTCGCTCGCCGCGCGCGAAACGCCGGCGTCAGTGCGAGACGCCGGCATCAGTGCGAGACGCTTGCATCAGTTCGAGACGCCTGCGTTCGTGCGAGACACCGCAGGCGCCGCGAGACGCCGCCGGATACAGCGGCGTCTCGCCGGCACGGCGGCGTCTCGCCGGCACGGCGGCGTCTCGCCGGGACGGCGGCGTCTCGCCGGCACAGCGGCGGCTCGGCGGGACGGCGGCGGCTCGCCGGCACAGCGGCGGCTCGGCGGGACGGCGGCGTCTCACGGGCGCGTGGTGACCACGGACGGACGGGAGGCGCGGTACCAGCCGGCACCGCGCCTCCCGTCCGTCAGGTGGCCACTCGGACCGCGTCAGACCAGCAGCAGGATCCCCGCGACCACGGCGGCGAGGGCGATCGCGAAGGCGATGAGCAGCAGCACCAGGTGCACCGTGTAGAACGTCGTCGGCTTGCCGGCCGCGTCGCGCGCCCGGCTGTCCTTCGCGACCCGCTGGAAGAAGCGCGGCCAGGTCACGAGGTTGAACACGGCGGCGAGGAACAGGACGATGGCGGCGAAGACGGTCACCCGACGAGTCTAGACAGCGACACGATCCCGGCTCGTGACCGGAGCGTGAGCCCGGGGGTGCTCGGCCGCCCCCAACGCGGCCGAGACCTCCCCGGCGTGCCGACGACGAGAGACCCCGCCGTGTAGCACGTGCTACAGACCCTACACGGAAGCACGCGGCAACGTCGAGCGCTGCTCGGGAACGTGATCCGACCGATGCAGACGAGCAGGACTCAGACGGAGTCGCGAGCAGGCGCGAGCGCTTCGTCGAGCGCGGACTCCGCCTCGGCGAGCACGATGCGCTCGTCGGCGTCCAGCGGTCGGCGCGAGCGGCGGGCACCGTCGTTGATCTCCACGATGGTCCGGCTGAGCCGCGTCGCGGTGTCCTCGGTCGCCGGGTAGGCGTTGTCGGTACCGATGCGGGCGTGCAGCGGCTCGAGGGCGGCCAGGGCGGCGTCCAGGCGGCGCGCACGGCGTCGACGGGAGAGCTGGTGGCCGATGACCAGCAGCAGCATCCCCGAGGCCATGCAGAGCACCGCGCCGGGCGTCGTGACGTCGTACGGCGGGGTGAGCGCGCGGGTGACGTCGAGGCGACCGACCACGTGTGCGACGTCCATCACGGCGACGACGACCATCCGCACGACACCGAGGACCCCGCCGAGCACGATCACCCACAGCCCGACCAGGTCCGCCGCCGTCCGGGCCTCCCGCAGGCGCATGATGCAGATCACACCGGTGGCGCCGACCGCGGTGCCGAGGTAGGTCGTCTGCGCGATCGAGTAGACGGCCGCGGCGGGCTGGTGCCCCGCGACGAGCATGAACGTCGTCGTGGTCGGCGGCTGGTCGAGCGCGAGGAACGCCGCCACGACCACCACCACGACGACCACGAACGCGACGATGATGGCGGTCCGCAGCCACCGCCACGCTGCGCCGACGGCCTTCGCGACGCCCCAGAGGAGCGTGCTCGTCCCGGCGATCATCAGGCAGTCGCTGACGACCGTGACGACGTTGCGGCCACCGACGAGCGGGTCGAGCCAGCGGTACAGCGGATCGACGTTCGTGACGATCGTCGCGGTGAACAGCAGGAACGTCACCGCGAGCGTCCGGTCCTGCCCCCGCTGCAGTCGGAACAGCACCACCGTCCCGACGACGAGGACCACCGCCATCGTGACGGAGACGATCACCCGAAGACCCCGCGGAAGGCGCTCGGACGACCTCGGTTCGACCGGATGAGGGCGGCGAGGCGGTCGGCGAAGAGCTCGGCCTCGTGCTCGTAGGTGTTCGAGAACAGCCCGCGCGCGAGTGCTCGCTCCACCTTGTACTCGGGGACGTCCGGGATCACGTCGCGCACGTAGGCCGACTGTGCCGCGTGCTCCGAGTGCCGGTGCAGCACGTGCCCGAGCTCGTGGCCGATGACGAACGACCGGAACGTCGCCGAGTTCGTCGGCGAGATCATCACGAGGTGCTGGTGCTCGAGCGTCGCCACGAACCCGCAGACCGGCTCGGCGCTGAGGAACGACTCCTCGCGCACGACGACCGGCTTGCCGACGTGGTCGGCGGCAGCGGCGACGGCCTGGTCGATGTCCGACCAGCCCTCGGCTGCCCCGCGGGCCCAGAAGGCCTCGACCGAGGGGTCCGTCACGCCACACCCCCTCGTGCCGACTCCTCCTCGAGCACCTGGGCGATGCGCCGCAGGGCCTCGGGTGAGAGCTCCCCCGGGAACGTCCGCGCGGCGAAGCCGCTCACCCGTGCCGACCGCAGGGCACGGACGAGCGCGATCTGGGCGCCGATCCGTTCGGGCACGGCACTGTCCTCGAGCAGGAAGCGTTCGTCGACCTCGAAGAACCCGGCGAGCAGGCGCAGGAGGTCGGTGTCCCGGTTGCGTCGGCCGTCGCCGGAGAGCATGTACGTCCACTTGGCGCGGGAGAGCGAACCGCCCTGCGCCGCGACGTACTCCTCGATCGCCGCGAAGGGCACGGGAGCGCCGCGCTGCGACTCCTCGAAGTCGAGCAACAGGTTGAGTCGACGAGCGAGCTCGGCAGCGTCGAGCGCGCCGCCCCTGGGATCCACGGTCGTCATGTCGATCGGACTCCTCCCCAGTCGTCGGCTGTGCACGCCATGGTAGCGCGGGCTGCCGACGGCGCGCGGCTACCCTCGAGCACGTGCCCCGCCACTTCCCGTCGACCATCGCCGGCACCGTCGAGCACGAGATCGTCGTCACGAGGTCGCGGTTCGTCACCACGGTCGTCCCCGTCAGCGGGGTCGAGGACGCGGAGCGCGCCGTCGCCGAGGTCCGCCGCCGGTACTGGGACGCCCGGCACAACTGCTCCGCGATGGTCACGGGGGTGCTCGGCGACCAGGCACGGTCCTCCGACGACGGGGAGCCGTCCGGGACCGCCGGGGTCCCCATGCTCGAGGTCCTGCGTCGCCGCGACCTGACCGACGTGGTCGCCGTCGTGACCCGGTACTTCGGTGGGGTGAAGCTCGGTGCGGGCGGACTCGTCCGCGCGTACTCGACCTCGGTGTCCGAGACGCTGGACCGCGCCACGACGCTGCAGCGCGTCGAGCTGACCCGCGTCGACGTCACCGCGCCCCACGCGGACGCCGGCCGCATCGACAACGTGCTGCGGCAGTGGGTGCAGCAGCACGGAGCGACCTTCGACCCACCGACCTACGGCAGCACCGTCGGGTTCACGCTCTGGGTCCCCGAGGACGCGCTCGACGTCCTGCGAGCCGAGCTCGCGGCGGCGACGGGCGGTGCCCTCGCACCCCTCGTCGGCGGGACGCGCGTGGTCGACCTCCCGACCACCTGAGGCCGCCCCGGGGCGGACTCGAGAGCACGTCCGAGATCCTGGTCGCGGATCTGCGCCCCGACTGCAGTCCGCGCGTGTCGCCCTCCGGGGCCACCGACCGGACCGTCCCGGGGAACGAAGAAGGCCCGGTCGGAGTGATCCGACCGGGCCTTGCGGTGCGCCCCCTCGGACTTGAACCGAGAACCCACTGATTAAGAGTCAGTTGCTCTGCCAATTGAGCTAGAGGCGCATGGTGTTCAGTTGTCTGTCGCTCTCGCACTTCCGTGCTGCAACGGGAAACAACATTAGCATGACTTTCGCGTGCCCACGACCACTCGGGCGCCGCGACCGAACAGGAGCACCATGACCGACCGTCTTGCAGCCGGCGACACCGCCCCCGACTTCACCCTCCCGGACCAGGACGGCGCGCAGCACGGCCTCGCGGACCTGCGGGGTCGCAAGGTGATCGTGTACTTCTACCCGGCGGCGTCGACCCCCGGGTGCACGACCGAGGCCTGCGACTTCCGCGACAACATGTCGTCGCTCCAGGCAGCCGGCTACGAGGTCCTGGGCATCTCGAAGGACGAGCCCGCGAAGCTCAAGACCTTCCAGCACGAGCAGGCGCTGACCTTCCCGCTCCTCAGCGACCCGGACCTGGCGGTGCACCGGGCGTACGCCGCGTGGGGCGAGAAGAACAACTACGGGAAGATCGTCACCGGCACGATCCGGTCGACGGTCGTCGTCGACGAGGACGGCGTCGTGCAGCTGCCGCTCTACAACGTGAAGGCGACCGGGCACGTGGCGAGCCTGCGGAAGAAGCTCGGCCTGGTCTGAGACCCGGCCACGTCACGGACGGGAGGCGCGCTGCCAGCTGGCAGCGCGCCTCCCGTGCGTCGGCACGTCCCGTTGAGCGGGGCGCGCTCTCGTCCGTCCCGGGGTCGCGGCTACTCGTCGCGAGCGTCGCGCGGGACGAGCCACCCCGTCACGGCACGCGAGAGCACCAGGGTGAGCCCGAGCAGCGCGGGGATCAGGAGGGCCCAGCCGACCCAGGCGACCCGGAACACGCCCTGGAACGCACCGATGGCCAGGGCGCCCTGCATCACCTGCCACACGAGGATGCCGGCGCGGGCCCACGCCCGACGGTTGCGCAGCCCGACGACCAGCGAGACCAGCCACAGCGCGGCGACCGCGCAGAGCAGGGTGAGCGCGACGGCCGAGGCGATGCTCGACGACGGGGCGACGATCGACTCCACGAGCAGCACGACGGTCGTGACGACGAGCGCGAGGGCCTCGAGCCCCACCACGACGAGCAGGGTCGTGACGGCCGGCGGGCGGCCCGGGACGTGGTCCGGAGCGGTCGGGGTGGTGTCGGGCACAGCAAGCCTCCAGCATCGGGACCCTTGATTTGGTCATCCCAGTATGGAACGATATTCGAGGTCGTTTGGACGGCACGATGTGGTGTGCGTCTCCCGCGGTTCGACGCTTCTCCCCCGAGCGTCCAGCGGGCGTCAGACTCGCTCCCAGCGGAAGCCTCCCCCACAGGTTCCCCTCGTGCCCTGTGCATGCCAGCGTTCCGATCCCCGAGCCGCGGCCCCGGCCTGCCGTTCGAGCATCGACATCAAGGAGCACCACACATGGACTGGCGTGACCAGGCAGCCTGCCTCACCGCGGACCCCGAGCTCTTCTTCCCCGTTGGGAACACCGGACCGGCCGTCGACCAGATCGAGAAGGCGAAGTCGGTGTGCGCGCGGTGCACCGTGACCGAGATGTGCCTGCAGTACGCGCTCGAGAACAACCAGGACTCCGGTGTCTGGGGCGGCCTGAGCGAGGACGAGCGTCGTGCGCTGAAGCGCCGCGCTGCCCGCGCCCGCCGCGCCTCCTGACGCAGCGCTCCTGACACGACGACGCCCGTCGCTCCCCCGGGAGCGACGGGCGTCGTCGTGCGCGCGGGCGTCGCAGGCGTGCGGTGCCGCCCGCGATCGCCGTGGGACCGCCGCCGTCGCCCGCCTCCGCCGTGGGACGGCCGCACAACCGGAAGCACCTCGCACCACGGATACCCGCGGCGCGAGGTGCTTCCGGTTGTGCACGGGCAACGGACACCACACGAACACGCCCGCGACGCGTCGGCCTAGGCGGCGCCGGCGGCCGTCAGCCAGCGGAACGGGATCGTGATCGTGACCTCGGTCCCGCTGCCGGTGAGCGTGTGCCAGTCGATCGTGCCGCCGAGCTCGCCCTGGATGAGCGTGCGGACGATCTGCGTGCCGAGACCCGAGCCGACCTTGCCCTCGGGCAGGCCCACACCGTTGTCACGGACCTCGATGTCGAGGTGGTCGTCGGCGCGGTTCGCGACGATCTCGACCTCGCCGTCGCGCCCGTCGAGCCCGTGCTCCACGGCGTTCGTGACGAGCTCGGTGAGCCCGAGCGCGAGAGGCGTCGCGGCCTCGGAGGGCAGCACGCCGAACTCGCCGGTCTTCTTCGGGCGGACGGTGGTGTTGTGCGACGCGGCGACCTCGGTCACGAGCTTGAGCACCGAGTCGAACACCTCGTCGAAGTCGACGTTCTGGCTGAGACCGGTCGACAGGGTGTCGTGCACGACGGCGATCGCGGCGACACGGCGCATCGCGTTCTGCAGTGACGTGCGGGCCTCGTCGGAGTGGGTCCGTCGGGCCTGGATCCGCAGCAGCGACGCGACCGTCTGCAGGTTGTTCTTCACCCGGTGGTGGATCTCGCGGATCGTCGCGTCCTTGGTGATGAGCTCACGCTCCTGGTGCCGCAGCTCGGTGACGTCGCGGCAGAGCACGATGGCGCCGATGCGCTCCCCGTGGTCACGCAGCGGGATCGACCGGAGCGACACCGTCACGCCCTTCGCCTCGACGTCGGCGCGCCACGGCGCACGACCGGTCACGACGAGCGGGAGGGACTCGTCCACGTCGAGCTTCGAGCCGATGAGCTCGGTGGTCACCTCGGCGAGGGACTTCCGCTCGAGCTCCCCCTCGAAGCCCATGCGGTTGAAGGCACTGAGGCCGTTCGGGCTCGCGAAGGTCACGGTGCCGTTCGTGTCGAGGCGGAGCAGACCGTCGCTCGCGCGGGGCGCACCGCGGCGCGGACCAGCCGGCGCCCCGAGGTCCGGGAAGTCACCGGTCGCGATCATGCCGAACAGGTCGTTCGCGCTCGCGGTGAAGTTCAGCTCCTGGCGGCTCGGCGTCCGCATCTCGTCCTGGTTCGAGTGCCGGGTGACCACGGCGATCGGACGGTCGGTCGTCTCGGTGCTGTTCGTGGTCAGCCGGCGGAGCACGGGGATCGCACGGACCCGGGTCGGCGTGTCCTCGTACCAGTCCGGCTCGGCCGAGTCGACGACCGTCGCACTCGCGAAGCACTGGGTGACCTGGTCGCGCCACTCCTCACGCATCTCCTGCCCGACGATGTCGCGGTAGAACAGGGTCGCCGCCGAGCTCGGACGCGCGTGCGCCACGGCCATGAACGAGCCGTCCACGGCCGTCGGCACCCACAGCACCATGTCCGCGAAGGAGAGGTCGGCGAGGAGCTGCCAGTCCCCCACGAGCAGGTGGAGCCACTCCACGTCCGCTTCCGAGGACCGGCCTTGCGCGAGGACGAGATCACTGAGGGTCGACACCCGGCAAGTCTAGGTGCGCCCGTCTGTGGAGAACGACGCCCCTCCACAAGCACGATGACGTCGGTATTTCACATGCGCCATTCGTCCGTACGCTCGGGACCGGAGGGGACATGGCGGCAGGAGAAGCGCGTCCGATCACGGCGGACGACCAGAGCGGACCGGTACCGCGGACGCTCGCCCCGGTGACCGGGACGACACCGAGGAGCGAGTCCGAGCACCGGGAGCTCGTGGCGGCGGGCAGGGGCCACCCCGAGGTCGCGGACGGCGCCGAGGCCGGGACGTCGTCCGAGACCACGACCACGACGGCGACACCGGACGTCGCCGACACGGCGCGGGCACTCGGGCTGTGCGTCGTCGAGGTCCTGACCGGTGGGCGCGAGGTCGACAGCATCGCGCGCTGGATCACCGAGGACGTGCAGCGGCACCTGCTGCAGCGTGCCGCCCTCGGCGCTCGAGCGCGGTCGATCGGGAGACGGTCCCGCGCCCGCCCGATCCTGCAGGTCGGGAGCGTCCGGGTCTGCGAGCCGGCGCCCGGCGTCGCGGAGGCAGCCGTGGTGGTGCACACGCGCAGCCACGCGCGTGCCGTCGCGCTCCGGCTCGAGCTGCGGCAGGGGCGTTGGCGAGCGACCGCGATCGGGGTGCTCTGATCCCGTCCGTCGTCGTGGGGCGTCAGCCCTTCTTGGCGGCCTGACGACGCTCCGCGCGGTTCCCCGCGGCGGCCTGACCGGAGGCGGTCGCCGCGTTGCCGAACGCCGACCCCTGCTCCGGGCCGGCGGCCTCTGCCTCGGCCTCGGCCTGCGCGCGCTGCGCGCGAGCGGTGGCGGCCTGCTCCAGGCGTCCGCGCTCGTCGCGCACCTCGACCTCGCCGTCGATCGACGGCGCCGAGTACTCGAGCCCGGTGGCCTCGGACTCCCCGAGCCCCTTCGCCTCGATGACCGCGTTGTCGCCGTCCGACTGCACCTGGACCTCGAGGTTGAACAGGTACCCGACCGACTCCTCGCGGATCTGGCCCATCATGCTCTGGAAGAGCGCGTAGCCCTCGCGCTGGTACTCGACCAGCGGGTCGCGCTGTGCCATCGCGCGGAGGCCGATGCCGTCCTTGAGGTAGTCCATCTCGTACAGGTGGTCACGCCAACGACGGTCGATCACCGAGAGGACGACGCGGCGCTCGAGCTCGCGCATGGCCTCGTCACCGAGGAGCTCCTCACGCTGCTGGTACGCGAGCTTGGCGTCGGACAGGATCTCGCGTGCCAGGAACTCGCGCGTCGCCTTGCCCTTCGAACCGGCCTCGGTGATGACCTCGTCGATGGAGATCGAGATCGGGTACAGCGTGCCGAGCTCGGTCCACATCGCGTCGAGGTCCCAGTCGTCCGGGGAGCCCTCGCCGGTGTGCGTGTCGATGACGTCGTCGATCACGGCCTTGAGGAACGACTGCGCACGGTCGTTGATGTCGTCGCCCTCGAGGATGTGACGACGGTCGCTGTAGATCGCCTCGCGCTGGCGGTTCAGGACGTCGTCGTACTTCAGGACGTTCTTGCGGATCTCCGCGTTGCGGCCCTCGACCTGCGCCTGGGCGGACCGGATCGCCCGGCTGACCAGCTTGTTCTCGATCGCCATGTCGTCCGGCACGTTCGAGCGGCCCATCAGGCTCTCGGCCGCACCGGAGTTGAACAGGCGCATCAGGTCGTCGGTCAGCGACAGGTAGAAGCGGCTCTCGCCCGGGTCGCCCTGACGACCGGAACGACCTCGGAGCTGGTTGTCGATGCGGCGCGACTCGTGGCGCTCCGTACCGAGGACGTACAGCCCGCCGGCGTCGCGGACCTTGTCGGCCTCTTCCTTGATCTCGGCCTTGACGCGGGCGAAGACGTCGTCCCAGGCGGCCTCGTACTCCTCCGGCGTCTCCGTCGGGGACAGGCCCTTGGCGTGCATCTCCTGCACGGCCAGGAACTCGGAGTTGCCGCCGAGCATGATGTCGGTACCGCGGCCGGCCATGTTCGTGGCGACCGTGACGGCCCCGAGTCGACCGGCCTGCGCGACGATCGCGGCCTCGCGGGCGTGGTTCTTCGCGTTGAGGACCTCGTGCTTGACGCCCTTCTTCGCGAGGAGCTTCGACAGGTACTCGGACTTCTCGACGCTCGTGGTGCCCACGAGGACCGGCTGGCCCTTCT
The DNA here is from genome assembly GCF_023712445.1 of Curtobacterium sp. P97. Taxonomy (NCBI): domain Bacteria; kingdom Bacillati; phylum Actinomycetota; class Actinomycetes; order Micrococcales; family Microbacteriaceae; genus Curtobacterium; species Curtobacterium sp. P97. The sequence goes on from NZ_JAMAYF010000001.1 coordinate 30,176, forward strand.
CGTGGCGCTCGGCGATGTCGACGGCGACCTGCTCGAACTTCGCCTTCTCGTTCTTGTAGACGAGGTCGGTCTGGTCGATGCGCTGCATCGGCTTGTTCGTCGGGATGGGGACCACGCCGAGCTTGTAGGTCGACATGAACTCGGCCGCCTCGGTCTCGGCGGTACCGGTCATGCCGGAGAGCTTCTGGTACAGGCGGAAGTAGTTCTGCAGCGTGACGGTCGCGAGGGTCTGGTTCTCGGCCTTGACCTCGACGCCCTCCTTCGCCTCGATCGCCTGGTGGATGCCCTCGTTGTAGCGCCGGCCCATGAGGATGCGACCGGTGTGCTCGTCGACGATGAGCACCTCGCCGTTCATCACGACGTAGTCCTTGTCCTTCTTGAACAGGGCCACGGCCTTGATCGAGTTGTTCAGGAAGGAGATGAGCGGGGTGTTCGCCGACTCGTAGAGGTTGTCGATGCCGAGGTAGTCCTCGACCTTCTCGATGCCGGGCTCGAGCACGCCGACCGTGCGCTTCTTCTCGTCGACCTCGTAGTCCTCGCCCGGGATCAGGCGGGTGGCGATCGACGCGAACTCGGTGAACCAGCGGTTCGCCTCGCCCGAGGACGGCCCCGAGATGATGAGCGGCGTGCGGGCCTCGTCGATGAGGATCGAGTCGACCTCGTCCACGATCGCGAAGTAGTGGCCGCGCTGCACCATGTCGGAGGCCTGCCACGCCATGTTGTCGCGCAGGTAGTCGAAGCCGAACTCGTTGTTCGTGCCGTAGGTGATGTCGGCCGCGTACTGCTCGCGGCGCTCGGCCGGCGACTGGTTCGCGATGATGCAGCCGGTGCTCATGCCGAGCGCACGGAAGACGCGCCCCATGATCTCGGACTGGTACGACGCGAGGAAGTCGTTGACCGTGATGACGTGCACGCCGCGCGACGGGATCGCGTTGAGGTAGGCGGCGGTCGTCGCGACGAGGGTCTTGCCCTCACCGGTCTTCATCTCGGCGATGTTGCCGAGGTGCAGGGCCGCGCCGCCCATGAGCTGCACGTCGAAGTGCCGCATGCCGAGGGTGCGCTTGGCTGCCTCGCGCACGGCGGCGAACGCCTCCGGCAGGAGGTCGTCGAGGGACTCCCCGTTGGCGTACCGCTCGCGGAGCTCCTTCGTCTCGTCCTGGAGCTCCTCGTCGGTGAGGCTCGCGAAGTCGTCCTCGAGGTCGTTGATGGCCGAGGCGTACGCCTTCAGCCGTCGGAGGGTCCGTCCTTCGCCGATGCGGAGGACCTTCTCCAGCACGTTTGCCACGTGAGCTCCTTACGGGGTCGTCGCGCGCGACCTGCGCGATCCGAACAGCCAGTCATGCTAGCAACCCGCCGGAGCGCTGCGCTGGGAGACGGGCGGTGCACCGAGCAGGGACGGCCGACGAGGGCAGCGGGTGCGCACGGTCCGACGAGGACCGCACGCACCCGCTGGACGGCGACGGTGCGCTACGCGACGGCCGCTGATCCGACGGCGTCGGCGTCGGCGGTGCTGCCGTCCGCGCTCCCGTCGTCGATGCCGATCACGCCGTAGTCCCAGCCCTTGCGGCGGTAGACGACGCTCGGGCGCCGGGTCTCGGCGTCGACGAAGAGGTAGAAGTCGTGCCCGACCAGCTCCATGCGGTAGAGCGCGTCGTCGAGGGTCATCGGGGCCTCGGTGAAGACCTTCTGCCGGATGACCACGGGCGAGTACGGCTCGACGTCCTCGTCGTGCGACTCCTCGACCACGGGGACGGCACCGGTCGCGACGGTCTCGATGAGCCGTCCGTCGGCCGGCGTCACATCCATGTGCTCGAACCCGGTGCCGGCGGCCTCGGCCACGGAGGTCGGGCGGTGGCGACCGCGGTGCACCTTGCGGCGGTCACGTGCCCGACGCAGGCGCTCGGTGATGCGGGCGAAGGCGAGGTCGAACGCCGCGTACTTGTCCGAGGCGGCGGACTCGGCCCGCACCAGGGGCCCGGGTCCGATCAGGGTGAGTTCGACGCGGTCCTCGCCCTGGGCGCCGCCGGCCTTCTCGTTGTGGCGGCTGAGGCGCACCTCGAAGGCGAGGGCGCGGTCGGCGAGCACGTCGATCTTCTCGGACTTCTGTTCCACGTAGGTGCGGAATCGATCGGTGACCCCGACGTTCCGGCCCGTGATCGTCACGTCCATGTGGCGGCTCCCATCCGTACTTCGGCGCGTCGCCTCCATCCGGCGATCCCGAACGCCTTGCCGCGAGGCTAGACCCCCGGCCCGAGCGGCGTCACCGCCCACCGGCGGGTCGCGCCGGACACCCACCCGACGCTCAGGCGTCGCCGGGCGTCCACCCGGCGTCCACCCGGCCGACCAGCCGCCGCACCCGCGGGGCCGGCGTACGACCCGTCCTGGTGCGGCCCGAGCGGTCACTCCTCGACCTCGGCGAGCGCGACGCACCGCACCACGCGACCCCCGGCCGCACGGACCGCGCGGACCGCCTCGGCCATGGTGACGCCGGTCGTGACCACGTCGTCGACCACCACGACGTCCCGACCCGCGACGTGCGCCGCACGGAGCGTGCCCACCGTCGCCTCGACCCGTTCGAGTGCCGTCCGCTCCTTCTGGCCGTGCGCGACGCGCGTCGTGGCCCGGGAGCCGGGCCGGTCCGCGGGGACCCGCCCCCGGACTCGCCGGAGTGCCCGGCGCGGCGCGCGACGGGCCCGCCCACGCGCAGCACCCGCGCGGCGGAGCAGCAGGACGACCGGGTCGAACCCCCGTCGCCGCGCCCCGGCAGGCGACGGCGGCACGCGGACGAGCAGCGCTCCCGGGACGTCGGCCAGTGCCCGGTCGACGAGCGCGCCGAACCGTGGCGCGAGCACCGGCACGAGGTCCGTCCGGCCACGGAGCTTCAGCTCGAGGACGAGGGCCCGCACGGTGTCCCGGTAGGCGAAGGCCGCGTCGAGTCGGACACCCGCGACCAGCCGGCGTCGCTGCGGCTCGGCGTCGAGTGCGTCACGGCAGGGCCGGCAGACCGCGCGGTCCGGCGCACCGCACCCGACGCAGGCCACGGGGAGCACGAGTCCGAGCACCGCGGCGACGGCGTCCGACCAGGCAGACGGTGCGGTGGCAGGGGCGGTGGGAGGGGCGCCGGCAGCGCGGGTGCGGCGGCGCGGGTCGGTCCGGGACACGGGTCGATCGTGGCGCCGGCACACCGCCGAGGTGGGCCGTCGCGGCGGACGGTGGACGGGCCTCCAGGCCGCGCCGCGTGTGCAGGAACGGCCGCGCCGCGTGTGCAGGGACGGTCGCGCCGCGCGTGCAGGAACGGCCGTGCCGCGCGTGCAGGGACGACCCTGCTACCCGCGCAGGGGCGGCCGCGCCGCAGGAGCGGCGCGTGCCGCGTCAGCGCTGGGTACCGAGCACGTCCGCGGTGACCCCCGTGGTGTCCCAGCGGCCGCCGGTGGACTGCAGGACCGTGCCGTCCGCCATGCGCAGCAGGACCGATCCGCCGCTGCCGCCCGCCACCGAGGACGCCGTCCCGTCCGGCTTCGGCAACGTCGTCGACTGGCCGCCGACCGTCGACCGGACGACCTCGGGGCCGGCCTCCGTCTGCCCGACCGACACGACGTCGCTGTCGTTCACCCAGGCCGCACCGACGGCGTCACCCGTGGTCGCCTGCACGCGCACCGGCGAGCCGAGGCCCGTCGGCGTGCGGTCGCTGCCGCGGACGATCGCCATCACGTACAGGGCGGGCCCGTCGCCCGTCTCGATGAGGGCGAGCGCCCGTGTGGAGTCGCGGGAGACCTGGAACGAGACGAGCCGACCGCGTGGCAGCGTCGTGGCGACCTCGTGCGGGTCGCCACCCAGCCCGTACGCCGTCACCCGGCTCGTGTCGTCACCGCTGCCGACCCAGACGAAGCCGAGGTCGTCGAGCGTCGGCGGGACCAGTCCGTCGGTCGCGTCGATGCGGAGCGCGTCCCGACCGCGGACCACGACCACGCCGCTGGCGTTGCCCACCGCGGCGACCGTGCCGGACGTGGAGAGCGAGAACGACTCCGGGTCGAGGGAGGCGATCGTCGTGCTCGCGTCGCCGCCGAGGGCCGCGACCCGACCGTTGCCCGTCGCGTACCCGACCTCGTCGTCGCGGTCGACGAGCGGTCGCGGGTCGACGTCGGGGTTGAGACGCGCCGTCGCGTCCTGCTGCTCCGGCTCGGCGAAGGTCGCCCCCTCGATGGTGATCGAGACGGACGACACCGAGGCGACCGACGCGAGCGAGCGGGTCAGCTGCTCGCGCATGCGCGCCTTGTCCTCGCCGCTCGAACCGAGGGCGTCGCGCGACAGGTCGACGAGCGCGGAGCCGTTCTCGATCGTGACCGCGTTGAGCGAGAGCTGCGTCCCCTCCGGGAAGGCCGACACGACGGCGCCCTTGAGCCAGTCGGACGGCCCGGCCAGCAGCGCACTGGCGATGCGGGTGCTCGTGGACGACCGGGCGAGGAACCACCGTTCGTCGGGCACCAGGTAGCGGTACGTCGGGTCGAAGAAGTAGAGCGCGTGCTGCTGGAACTGCGACTCGAAGCTCACCGGCGTGAGGATGATCCCGTCCGGGGCGTAGGCAATCCGCCACTCCCCGTCCTCGCGGACGAACTGGAACGTCAGGGTCGACGTCGTCGGCCGGACCGCCTGGGTGTACTCGCCGTCGGCGTCGACGGTCGCACTGGCGGTCAGCGTGTAGGTGAGCTCGCGGTCGGCGACCCGCTCGATCGCGCCGCTGCCCTGCAGGACGGTGACGCCGCGGCGCGGGTTCCACTTCTCGGCGAACCCCGTGGCGAGGAACTCGCGGGCGGTGCCGTAGTCGTCCTGCGCGCCGGTGCCGGCGGCGACGAAGCCGCGCAGGATCGCGGTCTGGTCCATGCCGGCGACCGGTCGGTCCGGGCGGAGCTCGAAGCCGGAGATCGCCTCGTCCTTCACCGACTGCCCGGTACGCACGCCGCCACCCGTCGGGATCGCCGCGCACGCCGAGAGGGCGACCACGGAGAGCGCCGCGAGCGTCACCACCACCAGGGTCCGGAGTCGTGCGCGCATCAGTCCTCCCCCCGGACGGCGCGGGGGCCGTCGTAGGTCTCGTCGAGTTCGGGCAGCGGGATGGCGGAGGTCGCGGTGCCGAGCGACTCGCCACGCGGCAGGGTCAGCACGAACGTCGAGCCCTCGCCGGGGCGCGACCACACGTCGATCCGACCGCCGTGCAGGTTCGCGTCCCCGAGGGAGATCGCGAGACCGAGGCCGGTGCCGCCGATGGTGCGCTTGCGGCTCGGGTCGGCGCGCCAGAAGCGGTCGAACACCCGCGCTGCGTCCTCCGGTGGCATCCCGACGCCCTGGTCACGGACCGCGATCGCCACGGACCGGGAGTCGCTGTCGACGACGACCTGGACGGGCTTCGCGTCACCGTGCTCGACCGCGTTGCCGACCAGGTTCCGCAGGATCCGCCGGATGCGCTTCGCGTCGAGCTGCATCGTGGTGTGGCCGCCGGGGGTGACGAGCTGCAGGTCGACGCCGGCACGGTCGGCGAGCGGGCGGAACTCCTCGACGATGTCGGCGGCGAGCGCGGCGGGCACGACGGGTTCGGTGTCGAGCTGCACCGCCTGGGCGTCGTAGCGGGAGATCTCGAGCAGGTCGGCCAGCAGCAGCTCGAAGCGCTCGACCTGTGCGTGCAGGAGCTCGGCGGACCGGCTCACCGACGGCTCGAAGGCGTGCCGCGAGTCGTAGAGCATGTCGCCCGCGAGCCGGATCGTGGTCAACGGCGTGCGGAGCTCGTGGGAGACGTCGGACACGAAGCGCTGCTGCACGCGGGAGAGCTCGGCGAGCTGGGTGATCTGCCGGCTGACCGCGTCGGCCATGTCGTTGAAGCTGCGCGCGAGGATCGCGATGTCGTCGTGACCCCGGACCGGGATGCGCTCGTCGAGCCGGCCGGCGGCGATCTTGCGACTCGTCTCGGCGGCACCGCGGATCGGCACGACGACGAGCCGCACCACGAGCGAGGTGACGAGCGCGATGAGGACGATGAGTGCGACGCCGCCGACCGACAGCGTCTGTGACACGAAGTCGAGGGTCTGCTGCGCGTCGGACAGGTCGTACACGATGTAGAGCTCGTACTGTCCGGCGCTCGGGACCTGCAGGACGGACCCGACGGCCAGGCCCGGCTCGCGGCGGCCGCCGTCGTCGAGCTGCACGGGCTGCAGGCTCAGTCGCCCGGTGTCCTTCCCGACCTCGCGCCGGAGCTCGTCGGTGATCACGGCGTCCGGGAAGCCCTGGCTCGCGAGGTTCTGCAGCGTCTGGGGCGTCGACTGGCCGGGCGTCCGCTCGATGGCGATGCTCGTGCCGCCCGGGCTCGTCGTGTTCGAGAGGATCGCCTGCTGCGCCTCGCTCTGCAGGGTCTCCAGCTCGGTCTGGTTGTTGTCCTCGGCCGCGGTCGCCGCGTCGAAGATGCCCTGCGCGACGATCGTCGCCCGGGCCGACTCGGACTCGATCTGGTCGCGGCGCTGCGCGTAGACGTTGTTCGAGATGCTGATCATGACCGCGGTACCGATGACGGCGACCGCGAGGCCGGTCGTCGCGACGGTGATCGCGACGCTGCGCACCATGAGCGACCGGCGCCACAGCCAGGCGACCGCGTACCACCCGCGACGGAGCCAGCGGCGGAGCCGACGCCGCACACGGGCGGCGCGACCGGGGAACCCGCGGCCGGCCCGCGGTGCGCCCCCGCCCGCCGCGGTACCGGACGACGCCGACGGCACGGTGCTCAGGCTCCTCCGGCCCGGTAGCCGACACCGCGGACGGTGGTGACGATCTTCGGGTTGTCCGGGTCGTGCTCGATCTTCGCGCGGAGCCGCTGCACGTGGACGTTCACGAGCCGGGTGTCCGCCTTGTAGTGGTAGCCCCAGACCTGGTCGAGGAGCATCTCGCGGGTGAAGACCTGGTTCGGCTTCTCGGCGAGCGCGCGGAGCAGGTCGAACTCGAGCGGGGTGAGCGCGATCACCGTGTCGCCGCGACGGACCTCGTGCGCGGCGACGTCGACGGTCAGGTCGCCCGCGTGCAGCACCGACGCGTCCCCCGCCGTCGGCCGCAGCCGCGTCTTGATGCGCGCGACGAGCTCCTTCGGGTTGAACGGCTTGACGACGTAGTCGTCGGCACCGTTCTCGAGGCCGGCGACGACGTCGGCGGTGTCGCCCTTCGCCGTCAGCATGATGATCGGGGTGCCGCTGTCCGCGCGGATCCGCTTGCAGACCTCGATGCCGTCGATCCCCGGCAGCATGACGTCGAGCAGCACGAGGTCGGGCTTCGTGCTGTGGAACGTCTCGACGGCGTCGTTGCCGTCGGCGCTGAACTCCGGGTCGTACCCCTCGGAACGGAGGACGATGCCGATCATCTCGGCGAGGGCCTGGTCGTCGTCGACGACGAGGATGCGCGGTGTCATGTGCATGGACTCCGTGGGACGGGCGGCGGTGCCGAGAGCCGGCACCCACAGTCACGATAGCCGAGCACCCGTCGCACCGGGATCTTGCGACAGTATGGGTGCACGGTCGCGCGTTCCGCTGCGCGACACGAGCACGACGAGGGGGCGGCGATGGCCGACTGGCAGGTTCCGGGATCCGGTGGGGGCGAGGACCGGACGGGAGGCCCGTCCCACCCCGCAGGGCAGCCGTCGTCCGCAGGGTGGTCGGGGCAGCAGCCGTGGCCGGCCCAGCAGGGCTGGCAGCAGCACGCCGGCCCCGGGCGTCCCGGTCCCGGTCCGCAGCGACCGCCGGCGCAGCGCCCGGTCGTCCCGCTCCGTCCGCTCGGTCTGGGCGACGTGCTCGCGGGGGCGTTCACGGTGTTCCGGCGGAACCCGCGCGTCCTGCTCCTCTGGAGCCTGCTGCTCAGCGGTGTGCTCGGGCTCCTCGCGACGCTGGCGAGCACCTTCGGGCAGCAGTCGCTGCAGGCGCGCATGTCGTCGGCGGTCGAGGCCGGCGGGAGCGGCGCGGGGGACGTCGTCGCCGGGTCCGTGACCCTCTTCCTCGTGCTCTCGGTCGGGCTGCCCTTCCTGGCCTACCTGGGCCGGGCCTTCCTCGTCGCGCCGGTCGCGGCGGACACCGGGCAGCGCGTGCTCGGGCGCCGCGCGAGCTTCCGCGGCCTCTGGGCGCTCCTCGCCGGTCGGCGGTGGCCGGTCCTCGCGTGGATCCTGCTGCAGCTCGCCGCGGGCCTGGTCCTCGGCGCGGTGTTCGGCGGACTCGTGGTCGGCATCGCGGCCGGTCTGGTCGCGGGTCGCTCCGGCATCGGCGGCTTCATCGGCGCGTTCTTCCTGCTCGCCCTCGGCGCACTCGTCGTGGTCGCCTGGCTGGCGACGAGGTTCGCGTTCACCGTCCCCACGATCGCCCTCGAGGGCCGGGGCGTCTTCTCGGCAGCGGCGCAGTCGTGGCGACTCACCCGCGGGGCGTTCTGGCGCACCTTCGGCATCGTCCTGCTCGTCCAGGTCGCATTCGGGATCGCGGGGTCGATCGCGTCGATCCCGCTCACGTTCGGCACGGTCCTGGCCATCGGCGCCTTCGACCCGCTCGGGCAGACGGGCGCGGCCGCCGGTGTGGGCGTCGGGGCCGTCGTGGCCATCGTGCTCGGTGCGCTGCTGTCCATCGCCGTGCAGTGCGTCACCGACGTGCTCAGCGCCTCGGTCCTGACCTTCCTCGCCCTCGACCGCCGCATCCGCACCGAGGCGCTCGACCAGCGGATCGCCGCGCACCTGGACACCGGGGACCCGTCGGACCCGTTCGCACCGGCGCCCGCCGTCGCCCGCCCGCCGTGGCCCGGTCAGCAGGGGCCCGGACAGCAGGGCCCCGGACAGCCCTGGCCCGGACAGCAGGGGCCCGGACAGCCCTGGCCCGGCCCGCAGCAGCCCACGCAGCAGTGGCCCGGCCCACAGCAGCCGTCGCAGCAGTGGCCGGGGCAACCGTGGCCGGGCGGCTCGTGACGCTCGGTCCGGACGAGGCACGTCGACTGCTCGAACGCGAGCTCGAGCGAGCCGACTACGACGGTGCGCGCGCGACCTGGTGGGACCGGGCCTCGCGCCACGTGCTCGAGTGGCTCGGGTCCTTCCGCCCGGGCGGCGGGCTGGACTCCCCCGTCCTCGGGCAGTCCGTGCTCTGGATCGCGGTCGTCGTGCTCGTGGCGGTCGTCGTGCTCGTGGTCGTCGCCCGCGGTCTCCCCCGTCGGCGGGCCCGCACCGCGCGGTCCGACGACGGGAGCGTCTTCGACGCCGACGACGTCCGGTCCGCCCGCGAGCTCGGCGACGCCGCCCGCTCCGCCCTGCGCGCGGGCGACTGGTCCGCCGCGGTCCTCGACGGGTACCGCGCCGTCGCGCGCGGACTCGCCGAACGCGACCTCGTGCGCGAGGTCCCCGGCGCCACGGCACGGGCCGTCGCCGGCCGCGCGGCACCGTGGTTCCCCGACCACGCGGACCGGATCGACCGGGCAGCGCGCGCCTTCGACGACGTCCGGTACCTCGGCACCGAGGCCGACGAGGCCACGGCACGCTCGGTCATCGACACCGAGGCGACGGTCCGCGGTGCCCGACCCGCGGTCGCACCGGCGGTGTCGACGTGAGCGCCGCCGCGACCGCGACCCGCGTCGTCCGCGCCCCGGGCAGGCTCGGTCGCGTCGCCTTCTGGGTCGTCATCGTGCTCGTCGGCCTGCTGCTCGCCGGGCTCACCGCGGCGGTGCAGTCCTCCACCGACCCGTCCCGCGAGCCGCTCGACCCGACCTCGACGACGGCGAGCGGTGCGCGGGCGCTCGTCCGGGTGCTCGAACAGCAGGGCACCCGGGTCGACGTGGTCGACCGCGTGGACGGCCTCGACGGCGACGCACTCCGCGGTGCGACGGTCCTGGTCGACGACTCCGCCGGCGCCCTCGACGCCGGGGTCGCCCGCCGACTCGGTCGCTCGGCCGAGCACGTCGTCCTGGTCACCACGGACCAGGCCGCACTCGACGCCCTGGGCCTCGACGTGGTCGCCGCCGGCCCCGTGCTCGGGGACGACACCGTCGCGACCACCGGGTGCGCCGTCCCGGCCGTCGCCGCCGCCGAGCGCATCACCACGAGCGGCCAGGGCTACCGCCCGCCGTCGGACGGCCCCGTCCCGTCCGGCACCGACCTCTGCGCCACGACCGGCAGCGGGGACGACCGCGTCGCCGGCATCGTCCGGACCGCCACGCCCGGCGGCGACGTCACCCTGGTCGGCACGACGGGGGCGCTGCGGAACGACACGATCACGACCGCGGGCAACGCCGCCTTCGCACTCGACCTGCTCGGTTCCGGTGACCGGCTCGTCTGGTACACGCCGACCCGGACGTCGGCCGACGCCGCGCCGACGATCGGCTCGCTCGCGCCGCCGTGGGTGCCCGGCGCCCTGCTGCTGCTCGGCCTCGTCGCGGTCGCGGCCGGCGTCTGGCGCGGTCGCCGGCTCGGGCCCCTCGTCGTGGAACGGATGCCCGTGGTCGTCCGCGCCTCCGAGACCACCGAAGGGCGCGCACGCCTCTACGCCAGGACCCGGGACCGCACGCACGCGCTGGACACCCTGCGGCTCGCAGCGCTCCGACGGGTCGGGCACCGCCTCGGGCTCCCCCGCGGTGCGCACGTCGACGAGGTCGTCCGTGCCGCGGCCCGCGCGACCGGTCGTCCCGACCCCGCCGTCGGTGCCGTCCTGGTGGGCGGCCGGACGACCGACGACCGTGCGCTCCGCGACGGCGCAGCGGCCCTCGACGAGCTCGAGCGTGCCGTCCGCGCGGCCCCGCAGACCTCCACCCCCCGAACGCCCCACCGCAACCGACGAGGAGCACGACCGTGACCGATCCGTCACCCGCCCAGGAACCGAACGGCACGACCCGGACCGACGCTGCGCCCACCACCAGGACGCCGCCCGCCACGGAACCGGACGCCACGGCACGCCCGACCGGCGGCACCGACGCGCTCCGGGACGCCTTCGGCCGGCTCCGCGCCGAGGTGGGCAAGGCCGTCGTCGGCCAGGAGGGCGCCGTGTCCGGGATGATCGTCGGCATCCTCGCGCAGGGCCACGTCCTGCTCGAGGGCGTCCCCGGCGTCGCGAAGACGCTGCTGGTGCGCAGCCTCGCAGCGGCCATGTCGCTCGACACGAAGCGCATCCAGTTCACCCCGGACCTGATGCCCGGGGACGTCACGGGCTCGCTCGTGTTCGACGCGTCGACCGGCACCTTCCCGTTCCGCGAGGGCCCGGTCTTCACGAACGTGCTGCTCGCCGACGAGGTGAACCGCACGCCGCCGAAGACGCAGTCCGCACTGCTCGAGGCGATGGAGGAACGCCAGGTCAGCGTGGACGGCGCCGCGCGGCCGCTGCCCGACCCGTTCTTCGTCGCCGCGACGATGAACCCCATCGAGTTCGAGGGGACCTACACGCTGCCGGAGGCGCAGCTCGACCGCTTCCTGATGAAGCTCACGCTCGACGTGCCGCCCCGGGACGTCGAGTGGCAGGTGCTCCGTCGGCACGCGGACGGCTTCGTCCCGCGGGACGTCCGGTCGGCCGGGGTCCGGCCGGTCCTCGGCGTCGACGAGGTCCTCGCGGCGCAGCGGGCCGTCCGCGCGGTGGGGGCGCGCGACGACGTCCTGGCGTACGTGGTCGACCTCGCCCGCGCCACCCGGCAGGCGCCGTCCGTCCGCATCGGCGTGAGCCCCCGCGGTGCGACGGCGCTCCTCGCCGCCGCGAAGGCGTGGGCGTGGCTCACCGGCTACGACGCGATCACGCCGGACCACGTGCAGGCGATGCTCCTGCCGGTCTGGCGGCACCGGCTGCGCGTGGCCGCGGACGCCGAGCTCGAGGGCGTCGGGGCGGACGGGGTGCTGCAGCAGGTCGTCGAGCAGGTCCGGGTGCCCTTCTAGTGGCCGTCTCCGGTCGCTTCGTCGCGCTCCTGGCGGTCGCGATCGTCCCCACGGTGCTGCTCGGCAGTGCCTGGGGCGGCGTGGCGTGGGCGGCCGTCGTGGTGCTCGCCGCCGGGCTCGACGTCCTGCTCGCCGCCGATCCGGGCTCGGTCCGCGTCGAGCGACGGATGCCGCAGCTGGTCCGACGCGGCAGCACCGCCGACGGCACGCTCGTCCTGGCGAACGACGGACGTCGGCCGCTGCGCGCGGTCGTCCGGGACATGTGGGAGCCCTCCGCCGGCCACGCGCCGCACCGGATCCGCTCGACGGTGCCCGCCGGGGAACGCCGGACCGCCCGGGTGCGCTTCACGCCCTTCCGTCGCGGCCGTCGCACCAGCGCCGGGGTCGCCGTCCGGTCCTTCGGCCCGCTCGGCCTCGCCGCCCGGCAGGCCGTCCTGGACGCGCCCGGTTCGCTGGTGGTCACGCCGCCCTTCCGATCGCGTCGGCACCTGCCCTCCCGGCTCGCCCGGCTCCGCGAACTCGACGGTGAGACCACCCTGCAACTGCGGGGTCACGGGACGGAGTTCGACTCCCTGCGCGACTACGTGCGCGGCGACGACGTGCGGTCGATCGACTGGCGCGCGACCGCCCGGCGGCAGGACCTGGTCGTCCGGACGTGGCGACCGGAGCGTGACCGCCGCGTCGTCATCGTCGTCGATGCCGGTCGTGCCGGCGCCGGACGCGTCGACGACGAGCCGCGGCTCGACACGTTCATCGAGTCCGCGCTGCTGCTCGGCGCGCTCGCGACGGCTGCCGGCGACCGGGTCGAGCTGGTCGTGCTCGACGACACCGTCCGCGACCGGGTCCACGGTGCGACGCGGACCGACGTGGTGCGACGCTTCGGCGAACGGCTCGCACTCGCCGAGCCGGGCCTCGCGGCGACGGCCTGGTCGGCGGTCCCGGCAGCCGTCGACGCCGTGACGACCTCACGGTCGTTCGTCGTGCTCCTGTCGAGCCTGGACTCCGTCGGCGCCTCGGCCGACCTGCTCGCGGTGCTCCCCCGGCTCACGCGACGGCACGCCGTCGTCGTCACGAGCATCGCGGACCCGGCCGTCGAGCGGATGGCGAGCGGGGTCGCCGAAGCCGGTCACGGGACACCGGAGCAGCGGGACGGACGGATGTCGCGCCTCCTGGCCGGGTCCGGTGCCGAGCGCGACGTCTACCGACGAGCGGCCGCGGAACGGACCCTGCTCGACGCGGACGGCGTCGGGGACGTCGCACGCCGGGCCGGCGCCGAGGTCGTGCGCGGTGGGCCCGGGGCCGTGCCACCGGCCGTCGCCGACGCGTACATCCGCGCGAAGGCGGCCGGCCGGCTCTGAGCTGCGGCCGGCGGGCGGCGGGCGCACGACCGACGGTTCAGCCCACGGCTCAGCCCGCGGTGAGCGCCGTCGCGCCACGCTCGAACTCCTCGACGTCACCGCGCTCACCCGCGCGGAACGCACGGCCGCCGAGCACCCACTGGTACCAGAGCACCGCGGCCAGTGCGACCGTGCCGATGCCGATCTTCACCGGCCACGGCCAGTCCTGGCGGGTCACCACGCCCTCGACCAGCCCGGAGAGGAGCAGGGTGAGCGCGAGACCGACCGCGACCGTGAGGAGGGCTCGACCGTCCTCCGCCAGGGCCTGCGCCCGCGTGCGCGCACCGGGGGCGATCCACGACCAGCAGATCATCAGGCCGGCGGCACCGGCGAGGAAGACCGAGTACAGCTCGAGCTGACCGTGCGGAGCGATCCAGAGGAAGAAGTCGCCGAGCCGCCCCTGCGAGTGCATGATCGCCGCGGAGACGCCGAGGCTCACCGCGTTCTGCACGATCGACACCGGGACGTAGAGCCCCGTGATGCCGAAGGCCACCATGCGTGCCGCGATGAAGGCGTTGTTCGACCACACCTGCGCGGTGAACGCCCCCAGGCCGTGGTCGGAGTAGTACGCCTGGAAGTCCTCCGTCGCGTACTGCCGCAGGGCCTCCGGCGTGCCGAACGTCGTCACCGCTCCCGGGGTCGACGCGATCCACACGGCCACGATCGCCGTGATCGCGATGGTCGCCGCCGCGACCCAGACCGTGACCCAGCGGATGCGGTACAGCGCCGCCGGGAGGTGCCGCGCGAAGAACGTCGTGACGGCGGTCAGGGGGTCGACCGGCGTGCCCGTGAAGCGCAGTCGTGCGCGGAACACGGTGCGGGACAGGCGGTCCCCCACCGCGGAGCCGGGCGCGACGCCGCGGACCCGCGCGAGGTCGGTCGCGACCTCCTGGTAGCCGCTGACCAGCCGGTCCGCGTCCGCGCCGGACCCGTGTCGGGCGCGGGCGAGCCGGTCGACCTCGTCCCAGCGGTCGCCGTGCACCGCGCTGTAGGCCTCCAGGTCCACGTGCCTCCCCCGATCGCACACACCGGGCCCCCGAGGGGACCCGCTCACGACAGAATGATCCCATGGGGAAGACGCGCGTGCCACGCGACCTGTCCGACGCCCGCTTCGGCGGGACGCTCGACGAGGCCGCCGACGAGCTCGTCGTCGGCGAGGCCGTCGCGCTCGACGTGCAGCCGGCCGGCATCGTGCTGCGACTCGCGGCGGCGCTGCTCGACGGGGTCTGCCTCGTGGCGCTGCTCGCCATGCTGCTGTTCGGGCTCGCGAGGGTGTGGCCGCCCGGCGCCGACACCGTGTGGCTGTTCCCCCTCGGCATCGGGGCCGCGGTGACGGTGCTCGTGCTCGTCCCGGCCGGGGTCGAGACCGTCACGCGGGGCAAGAGCGTCGGACGGTACGCCGCCGGGACCCGGGTGGTGCGGGTCGACGGAGGCGCGATCGGGTTCCGGCACGCCTTCACCCGCGCACTGGTCGGGCTGCTCGAGCTCTGGTCCACCCTGGGCTCCGTCGCGTTCGTCGTGGCGCTGTTCGGCTCGCGCCCCAGACGCCTCGGCGACCTGCTCGCCGGCACCTTCGTGCAGCACGAACGCGGCGCACGTCGGCGCGACGTGGAGGTCCTGCTGCCGGTCGAACTCGTGCCGTGGGCAGCGGTGGCGGACGTGTCGGCGCTGCCGCAGCGGCTCGAGGACCGCCTCGGGGCCTTCTTCCGGTCGGCGGCCGACCTGCGGCCGGAAGCGCGCGAGACCGCCGCGCGGATGCTCGCGGCGGCGGTCTCGGAGCACGCCTCCCCGGTGCCGGACGTCCACCCCGAGGTGTTCCTCGCGGGCGTCGTCGCCGTGCGGCGGGAGCGCGACGTGCGGGCGCTGCGGGCGCGGGCAGCACTGCTCGACGGTGCGGCGGCCGTCGCCGGGGCGCGGCCGCCGGGCTTCCCGCGCTGAGGCGCTGGCGCCGCCCCGCGCGGCGACGGGAGCCGCGCAGCAGCGCGGCGCCGGCGCGGTCAGTACCGGTAGTGGTCCGGCTTGTAGGGGCCCTCGACGGGCACACCGATGTAGGCGGCCTGCTCCGGCCGGAGCTCGGTGAGCCGGACCCCGAGGGCGTCCAGGTGCAGGCGCGCGACCTTCTCGTCCAGGTGCTTCGGCAGCACGGAGACCCCCGTCGGGTACTCCTCGCGCCTCGTGTGCAGTTCGATCTGCGCCAGGACCTGGTTCGTGAACGAGTTGCTCATCACGAACGAGGGGTGCCCCGTCGCGTTGCCGAGGTTCATCAGCCGTCCCTCGCTCAGCACCAGGACCGAGCGGCCGTTCGGCAGCCGCCACTCGTGCACCTGCGGCTTGATCTCGACCTTCTCGACCCCCGGCAGCGCCTCGAGCCCCGCCATGTCGATCTCGTTGTCGAAGTGTCCGACGTTCGCGACGACCGCCAGGTGCTTCAGCGCGAGCACCTCGTCGACCCCGACGACGCCGAGGTTGCCGGTGCAGGTCACCACGATGTCGACCTCGCCGGCGACGTCCGCCAGCCGGGCGACCTGGTAGCCGTCCATCGCCGCCTGCAGTGCGCAGATCGGGTCGACCTCGGACACGACGACCCGGGCGCCCTGGCCGCGGAGCGCCTCGGCGGCGCCCTTGCCGACGTCTCCGTAGCCCACGACGAAGGCGACCTTGCCGCCGATGAGCACGTCGGTGGCTCGGTTGAGCCCGTCGGGCAGCGAGTGCCGGATGCCGTACTTGTTGTCGAACTTGGACTTCGTCACCGAGTCGTTGACGTTGATCGCCGGGAAGCGCAGCTCGCCCTTCCGAGCGAGCTCGTACAACCGGTGCACGCCCGTGGTGGTCTCCTCGGTGACGCCCTGCACCTCGGCCGCGATGCGGGTCCAGCGGTCGGTGGAGCGCTCGAGCGACGCGGCGACGGTCGCGAGCACGATCCGCCACTCGGCGCTCGCGTCGGCCCCCGGCTCCGGAGCACGTCCGGCGGCCTCGGCGTCCGCACCGGTGTGCAGGAGCATCGTCGCGTCCCCGCCGTCGTCGAGGATGAGGTTCGGCCCCGTCCACGACTCCCCCGCGGCAGCGGCCTCGACGCTCCAGTCGAAGATGCGGTCGGTGCACCACCAGTACTCGTCGAGCGTCTCGCCCTTCCACGCGAACACCGGGACGCCCGCGGGTGACGCCGGGGTCCCCGTCGGCCCCACAGCGACCGCCGCGGCGGCCTCGTCCTGCGTGGAGAAGATGTTGCAGCTCGCCCAACGGACCTGCGCGCCGAGGGCCACGAGGGTCTCGATGAGGACCGCGGTCTGCACGGTCATGTGCAGGGACCCGGCGATCCGCGCACCGGCGAGCGGCTGCGACGGCCCGAACTCCTGACGCAGGGCCATCAGGCCCGGCATCTCGTTCTCGGCCAGGCGGATCTGGTGGCGACCCGCCTCGGCGAGGGCGAGGTCGGCGACGCGGAACGGGGCGGCGGTGCGGGTCTCGGTCGACATGGCGTCAGTCTGGCACGCCGGGAGGCGCGGACCGTCAGACGACGTCACGGACGTCGGGCGGGCCTCCAGGCCGCACCGGGAGACGCTGGACGGACCGGCTCACCTCCGGTGGGCGGGCCACCGGAACCGACGCACGCGGCGGCCGTCGGTCGGCGGCGTGGGCCACCGGGACCGCGGTGCGCGGCCTCAGTCGGCGGGCGCTGCGTCCCGCCGGATCGGTTCGCGCCGCACGACGTCCCAGCCGCGGGGCACGCGCAGGCGGGCCGCGTGGCGGGCGCAGAGGTCGTACCCGTGCGGCTCGACACGGGTGGAGAGGGGCCCGACGACGACCATGGAGTCGCCGTAGTCGTACGTCAGGGTCGCCGAGGCGCTCGCGCCACAGGCGACCTTGCTGCAGATCCGTACGTCCATACCGGCACCGACCCTACCGGGCGGACCACCGCGACGGCCTGCCGAGGGCCGTCGCCGGGGTCGGCCACGCCCTCGCCGCGTACGATGGCGGGATGCGTCGGAAGCACCCCACCGTCACCCCCGTCGACCGCGCCCGTGGTCGGTCACGGCACGGACGCGGTGGCCGGTCGAGTGTCACCGGACCGGAGCTCGCGCCCGTCATCACGCGCGCCGAGACGTTCGACCGCATCGTCGGCGACACCGCCCACTACCTGGTGGGGCTCTGGCCGGACGAGCTCGCCGGGGTGGTGTTCCAGGTGGCCGACATGCCGACCGACCAGACGCTGCCGGACCGCCTCCCCCGCTGGCGGGTCGACCGCGGCGACCGGCGCGTGACGCTGTTCCGGATCCCCGTCGAGCGGGTCACCCGGAGTCCGGAGAAGGACGACACGGACCGCCGCGTGATCATCGAGACCGCGGTGTTCCGTGCGGTCGGCGAGCTCATCGACAAGGACCCGTGGGACCTGGCGCCCGACCGGTACCGCCACTGGTGACCGACAGGGAACAGCACCCACGGCCGGACCCGGCACCCGACCGGTACCGCCACTGGTGACCGACAGGGACGACGCGCCGGACGGGCACCGCCACCGCTGACCGACGGGCCCCGGCGTCAGGGGTAGACGCGCACCGGGGTCGAGACCTCCGTCGCCGGCCGCACCGGGAAGCCGGCGATGCCGTCGTCCGCGTCGTAGCTGACGCCCGCGACGAGCCCCTCGGCGCCGGTGAGCTCGAGCTGCGTGGACACCGGGACCTGAACGGTGGCCGTGCTGCCCGAGGCGACGTCCACCTCCTGCTCACGGTCCCCCGAGGTGATCGTCACCGTCGCGTCCGACCGCGTCGGGTTGACGAGGTTCATCCGCGACCCGCCGCCGGGCGCGACCGCGGTCACGACACGGTCGCCGAGTGGCTCCGCGGACGCGAACCAGCCGAGGTCGGTCCGACCGTCGTCGGTCGGCTTCGTGGTGCGCGCCCCCGCGACGAGCGGCTCCGTCGACGTCACCGTGAGCGAGTACCGCCCGTCCGGGAAGTCGTCGAGGGCGACGTCGGTGACGACCCCGGGCTCGGCGGTCGCGTTCACCGTCGAACCGCCGCCGTCCGCCGTCGTGATGCCGACGGTCACGCGTGCAGCGCGGTCGCCGGGGACGAACAGGCGGAGCACCGGGGTGGCGTCCTCGGTGTCGTCACCGCGCTGCGCCTCCTCGGCGCCGCTCAGCACGACCGCGGGGATCACCTGCGTCCGCGCCGGTGCGGCGCCGCCGGAGACGACGTCGTAGCCGCCCGGGGTCAGCGTCCGCACGATGCTCTCCTGCATGTGCGCGACGATCTGCCCGCCGGTCGAGGTCACGTGCACGACCGTCGACCCCTGGTCGGCGACGAAACCGGACAGCGGCACGACCTTCTGCGTGTTCGGTGCGACCACGATGCCGGTGGTCCCGGGCGCTTGCACGGTGCCGGAGGCGTCGAACACGTCGAGGTCCACGGTGGCGTTGACGTCCGTCGGGTTCGACAGCGTGATGAGGCTGGTCCGGCCGGTCTCGGTGGAGCCGCCGACCAGCCAGGTCGACTGGCCGGGGTCGTCGCAGGACGCCGCGCCGAAGCCGACGAGGTCCCCCGACGACACGCTCTGCGAGGTGCTGCCGGCGACCTGCGGCGTGCTGTCACCGGCGGGCGCGGTGAGGAGCTGGGGGTCGCTGCCGCCGGTGGTCGACGAGCCGAGGGTCGACCGGTCGACGGTGCTGCCGGTGGTGCCGGTCGCGACCTCCGACGACCCGACGGTGCTGGCCGTCGTCGCGTCGTTCCCGGACTCGTCCGAGAGCCGCAGCGCGCTGCCGGCGCACACGCGCTCGGCGTCGGCGGGCACCGGCGTGACGAGTCGACCCGCCGGGCGGAGCGCGGTGCTCTCGGTGCCGATCGCGTGCGCGGCCGTCACGGCGCCGGCGGCGACGACCACGGCGACCGCGGTCGCGGTCCCGCGGACGACCCACCGTCGGACGGACCGGTGCTCGGTGCTCATTCGTCGCGCTCCTCGTCGAAGGTGGTGGCTGGTTCCTCGGCCTCGATGACGTTCGAGGTGGCACGGCGGCGACGCGGTGCGGTCGGGACGGCGAGCAGGGCCGCTGCGCCGAAGACCACGCCGAGCACGATCAGGTACAGCACGTGCGTCGCCTGGGTCGCGGCCGAACCGGTGGACACCCGGTCGACGTCGCCCTCGTAGTGGAAGAGCCGGCCGGAGGTGGTCTCGCCGATGCTCGTGAACCGGGCGTCCTGGCCGATCGCTCCGGCCGCACGGTCGTGCACCTGCTGCGCCGCGTCGGCGTCCGGTGCGTCGTCGAGCAGCACGAACGAGATGCCGAGCTCGCGGAGCGCGGGTTCGGGGTCGTACCCGCTGCGGCTGGCGAGGTTCCCGGCGAGTGTGGCCAGCTGCGCGCCCGACCTGCTGAGGCGGAGCGCGGTGGAGTCGAGCGTCGTCTGGTCGTCGAGCGTCGAGCCCTGGCCGCGTTCGAGCGACACCGCGAGGGAGCCGTCGGTCTGCGGGTCGACCACGAGCGTGCCGACGTCCGGGTTGGCCTGGGCCTCGGCGTTCACGTAGGCGCTCAGGACCCGTCCGGTGGTCGGCTGCAGGAGCGTGTCACCGAGGGTGGACGCGGCGAAGGCGGGGGTGACCGCGACCCCGGCGAACACCGCCGCGACGAGTGCGGTGACCGGAGCGGTCCGCGGCAGCACGTCGATGCCGATCGACGCCGCGAGCACGATGCCGAGCGCCGTCACGGACAGGGCGCTGCCGGGCCAGACGATCGTCGTGGTCGAACCGACCCCGGTGACGGTGAGGTGGGTCGCACCGAAGGCCGTCGCGTAGCCGAGGAGCGCCAGGACGAGCGCTGCACCGGCGACGGCCCAGCGGTGTCCGAGGAGCGCCCCGACCGCGAGCATGACGACCGGCAGCGCGAGGACGGCCATCGCGACGGGCAGGACCGACGCCGCGAGCCCGAGGGGCGTCGTCGCGGGGAGCCACCCGCTCCAGTCCGGCAGCGGCTGCCCGACCGCGAGCTGGAGCGCCGAGGGGGCGCGCGTGGCGGAGGGGACGCCCGGGTCCGCGAACACGGCGAGCGGGTTGCCGCGGGCGACCTGCGCCAGGACGAGCGGCAGGAAGAGCACGGCGGCGGGGACCGGGATGAAGACCCGACGGTGCGCACGCCGCCAGCCGACGACGAGGGACACGACCCACCCGACCAGCAGGACCGGCAGCAGCGACGGCGCCGAGGCCGCGACGACCGCGAAGAGCAGCGACGCGCCGGACGCCCATGCCCACGAGCGGTGCGCTTCGAGCACCGCCAGCAGCAGCCACGGGAGCAGCACGTGCGCGATGACGGCCCCGAGGTGTCCGGTCGTGACGGCGCCGACGAGCGTCGGGGTGATCGTGTACAGCGCGGCACCGACGACGGGCACCCAGGTGCGGGTGGTGACCTTGCGGACCACGAACCAGGCGCCGAGCGCGGCGAGCGGGAACGAGAGCAGGAGCACGACCACGACCGAGGCCGACGGCGACCAGGCGGTGATCGAGCCGAGCACGGCGAGCACGGCGGCGAACGGGTCGCTCGGGCCGGTGGAGCCGGTCCCGACCGAGTGCCAGCCGTAGCCGACGTTCTGCCACAGCCGCCCGATCGAGGTGCTGAGCGGCAGGAGTCCGCCGCCCGTGACCGCGGGGGTGCCGAGCAGCGGGTACAGCGTCACCACGCTGAGTGCGGCCGCCGCGAGCACGACCCACACGCCGCCGTCGCTGAGGAACGATGCCCGCGCGATCGGGGCGTCCTCGACCCGGGCGAGTTCGACGTCGCGCGAGGTGGTCCGTCGCTCGTGCACCCGGCGCCAGCTGACACGGAGGGGCTCGACGGCAGCCCACCCGACCCGACGGGTCCGCGCGGCGTTCGCCCGCGCCCGTCGGACGCCGCCACCGAAGGCCACGGCGAGGGCGGCGGCGAGTTCACCGGAGACCGCGGCGGGGTGCTTCGCGACGAGGTGGCCGACGGCCCGGACGAGCGCGGTCGGCACGAGCAGCAGCCAGTGCAACCAGAGCAGCCCGGCGGGGGCGTACGTCAGCCGGCGGTGCAGTTGCGCCTGGCGGTGCAGGCGCACGCGCCGCCCCTCGGAGACGCGCTTGCGGCCGAACTCCTCGATCGGTCCGGCACTCGTCACGCGGGCCTCGGGCACCACGGCGACGCGGTGTCCGGCGAGGCGCGCACGGATGCAGAGGTCGAGCGCGGCGTCGACGTCCGGCAGCGCCGGGTCGAAGCCGCGGAGTTCGCGCCAGACCGAGCGGCGCACGAGCATGCCGGCGGCGGACACGCCCATCACGTCGGTGTGCCGGTCGTGCTGGCCCTGGTCGAGCTCGTCCTGCACGAGGGCCAGCGATCGGCCGGCGCGCGTCGTGCTCTCCCCGAACGCACGGATCCGTGCGGGGTCGTCCGTGTCGACGAGCTTCGGCCCGGCGACCACGACGGACGGCGCGATCTCGACCGCGGAGAGCATCTCGGCGAGTGCGGTCGGTGCCGGAGCGTTGTCGTGTCCGAGCAGCCACAGCCACTCGTCGGGCGCTGCGTCGGTCCCGTCGTCGCCGTCGGCGGTCGGCGCTTCGCGCTCCCCCGCCGCGACGGCCTCGCCGAAGGGGCGCCCGGCGTGCAGGCGCACGAGCCCGGCGGACCCGCCCAGGGCGAGCTCGGCCGTCGACCCGTCGGTGGAACCGACGTCGACGACGACCAGGTTGTCGGGGTGCCGGGTCTGGGCGACGAGGGCGTCCAGGGTCCGGTCGAGGTGCTCGCCGCCGTTCGCGGTCACGAGGACCGCGGTGACGCGGGGCTGGGCGGACCGGGGCTGCGCGGGACTGGGCTGCATGACGCGCGTCACTCTACGGTCTGGAGGCGCGGGACCGGTCTGCGGGAACGGCGCGCCGTCAACCTGTGCGCACCATCAACGGACGGTGGGTGGCGGAGGCGGGAGGCGCCTCCAGGCCGACCGACGCCCGTCGCGCTGCGCGCGGTGGGTGCGTCAGGCGCGGCGGCGGAGCTTCCGGCGCTCGCGTTCGGAGAGGCCGCCCCAGATGCCGAAGCGCTCGTCGTTCTCGAGCGCGTACTCGAGGCACTGCGACCGGACCTCGCACGACCCGCAGATCTTCTTCGCCTCGCGGGTGGAGCCGCCCTTCTCGGGGAAGAACGCCTCGGGGTCGGTCTGGGCGCAGAGCGAGTCGACCTGCCACGACAGCGGGTTCTCCTCGTCGCCCTCGGCACGGCGGACACCGGGGACACCGAGCGACACCGGGTCGACGTGCCAGTCCTCCGGCACGCCGGCGTGGAAGTCGGAACCGTTCACCCTGATCACCCCTGACATGTCGACGACGGCCTGCAACGACCGAAGCCGCTGCCTGTAATTACAGCGGTGTGATTCCGTTCCGTCAAGTCGCGGATCATAGAAGGTGCTGACCGCTGCGGCGTGTCATGTCCCCCGTACGGGCGTGTCGCAGGCCGTCTGTCCGGCGATCGGGGGACACACTGCGCACTCCGACCGCCGTGCCCGGGCCTCAGCCGACGCGGCGACGGGCCTCCCAGGCGCTGGACACCATCTCGTCGAGCGAGTGCCGCATCGCCCAGTCGAGGTCGCGCGCGGCGGCCTCGCCGGTCGCGACGATCCGGGCGGGGTCACCCGGACGCCGGGGCGCGACCTCGGGCTCGAACGCGATCCCGGTGCCCGACGCCATGGCGTCCATGATCTGCCGGACGCTCACGCCGTCCCCGCTGCCGAGGTTGTAGGCGCGCTCGAGCTGCTCGCCCGCCTCGAGCTTCTGCGCCGCGACGGCGTGCGAGTGCGCGAGGTCGGCGACGTGGATGTAGTCGCGGACGCAGGTGCCGTCCGGGGTGTCGTAGTCGTCGCCGTTGATGCGCGGCACCCGGCCGGCGAGCAGCGCCTCGAACACGAGCGGGAACAGGTTGTGGGGGCTGGCGTCGTACAGGTCCGGCTCCCCCGACCCGACGACGTTGAAGTAGCGGAGCGAGGTGGTGGCGAACCCGGCGGCGACCTCCATGTCCCGGAGCAGCCACTCGCCGATGAGCTTGGACTCGCCGTACGGCGACTCCGGTGCCTTCGGGGTGTCCTCGACGACGACGTCGACGTCGGGTGTGCCGTAGACCGCGGCGCTCGACGAGAACACGGCCTTGGTGACGCCGTTCTCCGCCATCGCCCGGAGCAGGGTCGCGGTACCGGTGACGTTCTGCTCGTAGGTGTGCAGCGGCCGCTCGACCGAGACGCCGGCGTACTTGAAGCCGGCGACGTGCACGACGCCGGTCACCGCGTGCGCACGGAGGGTGCTGGCCAGCAGGTCGCCGTCCAGGATCGTCCCCTCGACGAACGGCACGTCCTCCGGCACGAAGGCACGGAACCCGCTCGACAGGTCGTCGAACGCGACGGTGTCGATCCCTGCGGCGCGCAGCGCGCGGACGACGTGGGACCCGATGTACCCGGCACCGCCGGTGACCAGCCAACTCATGCTCGTCACGCTAGCGGACGGCACCGTCCCCCCGGGCCGCAGGCCGCTGCGTGTTCACGCACCGGTCGCGATGAAGACCGTGGACGTCAGACCGGTCGCGGCGTCGGCCTCGACCGTCACGTCGCCCTCGTCCGGCGTGACGTAGCAGGACTCCCCCTGGCGGAGCAGGGTCGCGGACCGCGCGCCGACGAGGGTCACGGCGCCCGTGGTGCAGACCGCGATGCTCGGGCCGGAGAGCGGTGCCACACCGCCGGTGCCGAGGCCGACCGGACGACCGCCGCCGGTGACGCGGACCAGCGCGAACCCGACCCCGTCCGGAGCGAACCGGTCGACGCCCTGGTCGAGGCGTTCCGGGGTCAGCACCGGTGCCGGGTACGCGGTGAAGTCGAGCACCCGCAGGAGTTCCGGGACGTCGACGTGCTTCGCCGTCAGGCCACCACGGAGCACGTTGTCCGACGGCGCCATGAGCTCGATGCCGAGCCCGTCGAGGTAGGCGTGCACGTTGCCCGCGGGCAGGTACATCGCCTCGCCGGTCCGGAGCGTGACGCGGTGCATGAGCATCGACACGACCACGCCGGGATCGCCCGGGTACGCGGCGGCCAGGTCGACCACCGTCTGCACGTTCGGGGTGCGGTCGTCCTCCGGCAGGGCGGTGGCGAGGTCGGACGCCGCCTGCACCACGGCGAGCGCCGACGCATCGGCGGTCTCGAGCCAGCGCACGGTGTCCTCGAGCCCCTGCGCGAGGTGCGCGAGCAGCGGTCCGAGCCGTCCGCTCCCGCCGTCGAGCGACTCGACCTCGGCCACGGAGTCACCGACCGGGCGGAAGCCGCTGAGCGCCTCGAACCGGTCGCTGAGGGCGACGACGAGCTCGGGCTTGGGGAACGGGTCCTTGTAGTTGCGCGCCGGGTCGTCCAGCGGGATCCCCGCGGCCTCCTCGCGCGCGAAGCCCTCGCGGGCCTGCTCGGGCGTGGGGTGCGCCTGGAGCGACAGGGGTGCCGCCGCCGCGAGGAGCTTCAGCAGGAACGGCAGGCCGCTGCGGTCCGGGCCGAGCGCGGCCTCGGGCTCGGCGTCGATCCAGTCGCGCAGGGTGTCGGCACCGCCCACCATCGCCGGGTTCACGACGACGCTGGGGCTCCCCGCGTGCGCGCCGAGCCAGAGCTCCGCCTGCGGTGCACCGGTGACGGTGCGGCCGAGGAGTTCGGGGATCGCGCTGGTGGAACCCCAGGCGTAGTCGCGTGGCGTGTTGGTGATGCCGAGGAACATGCCGCGAGCGTACCGGGCGGGGACCGGCGTCCGCTCGGCGCCGCCCGTGGTGCCGGAGCCGACCGGGGCATCGACGAACCGCTCTCGCATAGACTCCCCGCGATGTCCGAGCCGCGCCGCCCCGAGTCGACCCGATGGGACGTGCAGGCCCTGCGCGCCTTCGCCGTGCTGGCCGTCGTGCTGTACCACCTGTGGCCGAACCGGCTGCCCGGCGGCTTCGTCGGGGTCGACGTCTTCTTCGTCGTCTCCGGCTTCCTCATCACCGGCCACCTCGTGCGCGAACAGGCCGCGACGGGGCGCATCCGCCTCGGCGCCTTCTGGGCACGACGTGCCGGGCGGTTGCTGCCCGGCGCGTTCCTGACGCTCCTGGCCACGGGCGCCGCGGTGCTGCTGCTCGTCCCGAGCTCGCTGTGGGGGCAGTACGGGCGCGAGCTGATCGCGTCGACGGTGTACCTGCAGAACTGGCAGCTCGCCTCCGACGCGGTCGACTACCTGGCGAGCGACAACCGGCCGTCGCCGTTCCAGCACTTCTGGTCGCTCTCGGTCGAGGAGCAGTTCTACATCGCACTCCCGGTGCTCCTCGTGCTGCTCGGCGCCGTGCTCGCCCGCGCGCGGCGTCGGGACCCCGTCCTCACGGCACGCCTCCTGCTCGGCACGGTCGCGGTCCTCTCCCTCGCGTGGTCGATAGTGCAGACGCAGACCGCGCCCGGCATCGCCTACTTCTCGACCGCCACGCGCGCGTGGGAGTTCGCGCTCGGCGGGTTGGTCGCGACGGTCCCGCTCGCCGTCGCCCGTTCGCGTCGGTCGCGTGCGGTCCGGACGGGAGGCACGTGGCTGGGCGTCGCGGGCCTGGTCGCGTCGGTCCTCGTGATCACGCCGACGACCCCCTACCCCGGCACCGCGGCGCTCCTGCCCGTCGTGTCGGCCGCGCTCGTGGTCGCCCTCGGTGCCCGCAGCGGCCTCGACGTCGTCGGCCGGACCCCGCCGGTCGCGTTCGTCGGCCGGACGTCGTACGCGGTCTACCTGTGGCACTGGCCCGCCGTCGTCCTGCTGCCGATCGTGCTCGGCCACCCGCTCGGCACCACGAGCAAGGTGGCGGTCCTGGTCGGGGCACTGGTCCTCGCCGCGGCGTCCACGCTGCTCGTCGAGGAGCCGCTGCGCGCTCGGGTCCGTTCCGCACGTGTCCGTCCGCGACGCGTCGCCGTGCTCGGCGTGGTCGCGTCGGTGGCGGTCGTCGCGCTCGGCGTCGGCACGCTGGCCGCGGTGCAGGTCCAGCAGGTGCAGGCGGCCGCGTTCGCCGAGCGCCTGACGCGCGGGGACGTCGACTGCTTCGGCGCGGCCGCGCGCATCGGCTCGGACGACCCGTGCGTCAACCCGCGCCTCGCCGACGTCCGGGTGCCCGCCCCGGCCGCCGCCCAGCACGACGACGCGAACTCGGGCGACTGCTGGTCGAACACGACGGCCGACTTCAACGTCTGCGCGCTGGGACCGAGGACCGGGTACCGGAAGCACCTGCTCGCCGTCGGTGACTCGCACAACAACGCCCTGATGACGGCCTACCGCGCGATCGCCGAGCGGGAACACTGGCGCATCGACGTCGCCGGGCACATCGGCTGCTACTTCACGACGGCCGTGCAGCAGGCCCCCACGCAGGGCTACACCGACAGCTGCCAGGGCTGGAAGCAGAACGCCGTGGACTGGGTCCGGCAGCACGACGACGAGCTCGACGCCGTCGTGGTGACGCACGCGGCGACCAAGAGCCCGGTCATCGTCCCCGACGGCAGCAGCAACGACGCGACCGTGGTCGACGGTCTCGTCGGCGCGTGGCGGGCGGCGACGGACGCGGGCGTCCCGGTGATCGCGATCCGCGACAACCCGACCGCGCGCGACGACGTCATCGCGTGCCTCGCGCAGATGCAGGGCCCGACCGCCGGGGCCTGCGACCTCCCGCGCGACCAGGCCCTGGCGGCCTTCGACGGCAGCGAGCAGGCCGTTGCGGCGATCGGGGACCGTGCCCGGTACGTCGACATGACGGACTGGTACTGCGACCGGACCACGTGCCCCGCGGTGATCGGCGGGGTCGTGACGCACCGCGACCCGACGCACCTGACGGCGACGTTCGCGACGACGCTCGCCCCGGCACTCGGCGACCGGCTCAGCTCGACGCTCGCGTCGCTCGAGCGCTGAACCGGGGGCGCTAGCCTGTCTCCCGTGACGAACACCTGGCCGATCGCCCGCGGGACCGTGTCCGAGCGTGAGGCGTTCGCCCTCGCCGTGACCGTCCTGTTGACGATGTTCGCCGGTGACGCGGTCCCGAACACGACGACGTGGTACGGCGCCGCGACGATCTGGGCGATCGAGGCCGCCTGGGGCATCAGCGTCGTGGTGCGTGCGCGACCGCCGCTGACCCGGACGCCCCGCGCGCTCTGGTTCTTCCTCGCCTGGTGCCTGGTGTCGGTCGCGTGGTCGCACTGGCGACCGGCGACGCTCGCGAGCATCGTGGCGCAGGTGGTCTGCGCGCTGGTCGCCTTCGCGATCGCGTCGACGCTCTCCTGGCGCCGGATCCTCGACGCCGCGAGCACCGCGTTCCGCTGGGTCGTCGGCCTCTCCCTGGTCTTCGAGGCCGTGGTGGCCGTCGTCGTGCGGCACCCCATCGCGCCGATCTGGACCGACTACGGCGACCGGGACATCCCGGACGCCTTCTACTTCTCGCGCGCCGAGCTGTTCACCGGCGGACGCATCCAGGGTCTGCCGGGCAACGCCAACCTGCTGGCGATGGTCGCCCTGCTCGCGGCGATCGCCGTCGCGGTGCAGCTCGTCGACGGCCGGATGCGCCGGGGCCGGGCGGTCGCGTGGCTGGTCGTGGCGGCCGCCACCCTGCTGCTCACCCGGTCCTCGACGGTGTTCCTGGCCGTGGTCGCGGTGGTCGTTGCCCTCCTGGTCGCCCTGTGGATCCGACGCGTCCCGAGCGGGCGCCGGGGACCGCGTGTGCTCGCGGTGGTCGCCGGCCTGGTCGTCCTGGTCGTCGCCGCCGTCGCCGCGCGCGTTCCGTTGCTGGCGCTGCTCGGCCGTTCGTCCGACCTGACGGGCCGGGGCACGATCTGGACCGCGGTCGTGGGTCTGGCGGAGCAGCACCCGGTGCTCGGCTGGGGGTGGATCGGCTACTGGTGGCCGAACATCCCGATGCTCGCCGAACTCGCGCCGCGGAACGGCGTCCAGTACCTCCAGGCGCACGATGCGGCGCTCGACGTGTGGATGCAGACCGGCCTGGTCGGTCTGGCGCTCTTCCTCGTGTACGTCCTGACCACCTTCGGCAGGTCGTGCTCGGGGGCCGTGCGGGAGTCCTACGGTCCCGGGCTCGTGCAGCGGCCGTTCGATCCGGTCTCGCTCTTCCCGCTGCTCGTCGTGGTCGCACTGCTCGTGCAGGCGCTCGCGGAGTCGCGCCTGCTCTACCAGGGGAACTGGGTGCTGTTCGCCCTCGTCGCGATCAAGACGCGGATCGTGCTCGTGAACGAGGAACCGCCGTCGACCGGGGACGGGCCGCGCACTCCCCTCGCGCAACGCGCCTTCCGCGCCACGTCGGGCTGAGGGGCGGCGTCACCGCCCGGTGGCACCGGTGCCGAGCACCAGCACGCAGGGCACCCGTGCCTCCCACGGCAGCGCCCCGATCATCACCGTCCCGGCAGGGTCCTGTCGGCACCGTGCCTCGGCGGCGACCACCTGCGGGTACCACTCCGGCCCCGTCGCGCGCTGCGCCGTACCGGGGAAGGCGGCGACCCAGGTGGCCACGAGGACCGCGACGACCGTCCACCCGAGGACGCGGCGGACCACCCGGACCGACCGGTGCCCACCGACGACGGTCGCGTCCGTGCCCGTGCTCGCGTCCGTGCCCGCGTCCGTGCCCGTGGTGTGCACGGCGCCCGACCGCAGCACGTGTCCGACGAGCACCGACGCCGACACCACCAGCGCTGCGCTCAGCAGCATGCCGGCCGCGGCCGCGTAGCGCGAGGGAGTCGCGTCGAGCAGCGCGCCGGGGTCGGACCGGGACCAGCGTCCGTTCGCCGAGGCGTTGGCCAGCAGGGCGGCCGACCACACCACGACCGACCCCACGGCGAGGGCAGACGCCAGCAGCGCCGCACGACGGCGTCGCTCCCGCAGCCCGACGACGACCGCCGTGACGACGATCGCGACGAGCACCGCAGCGGGCACACCGACCACCCACCACCCCGAGGCCACGACCGCGCGTCCGACCGCGGCCAGGTCCGCTCGCCACAGGCCGCCGACCGTCTGCAGCAGGTACCCCGAAGCCACGTCACGGACCGAGGGGTCGCCCCGCGGCGAGTCCCGGTCGGTGGTCAGGGCCGTCACGACCTGCGCGGCCCCCGCGCCGAGGGCCGCGACGGTGACGGGCAGCGCGCGGATGGCGCTCGCACGGCGGGAGGGCAGCGCGGACGGCGCCGGCGGCACCGCAGCGGACGCCGCGTCGGCGCGTCCGCCGGTCGCTCCGGTCGCCCGGGCACGGTCGCGTCCCGGCGCCCAGGCGAGCAGGAGCAGCGGCAGGAAGAGCAGCGCCTGGACCTCGGTGGTGAGGACGAGCACGGCGACCAGGGCGAGCGTCACCGCCCCGGTCCGGGTCCGGGCACGGTGGGCGAACACCCACGGCGCGAGCAGGAGGGCGGTGGTGTGCAGGTTCGCAGCGTTGCCCAGCACCTCCCACGGTGCCGTGGGCAGCAGGACCGGCACCGCGGCCAGCACGACGCGGAGCACCGGCGACGGCACGGCGTCCGCGGCGAGGACGAAGACGCCCGCGCACGCAGCTCCGGTCAGGACGCAGCAGAGCGTCGTCACCGTGAGGGCGTACCAGGCGATCGGCAGCGCGAACCCGACGTCGACGACGAGTCGCGGGACGACGTGCAGGTACCCCGCGTACGGCTCGACGACGCTCGCGGCTGCTCCGAGGGCGAGGTGCTCGCGGAAGAAGAGCCCGGCGTCCTCGGCCCAGGCAGTACCGCGCGCGACGGGTCCGAGTCGAACCCACGCCGCGAGCGCCGCCAGCAGCCCCACCCCGACGGCCGCGCCCGAGCGTCGGAGCCGGTCCCTCGTCGATGTCATCGGGGTCCGACGCTAGCGAGCGATCGACGATCCGCGATATCGACGCTCCGGTACGGCGCAGGTCCCGTGCGGCCGAGTACGTCAGACTGGACGGATGACGGACGGCAGGACGACGCGACGCATCCGCGCGCGCCGGTACTTGTCCGCCTGGATCGGATTCTCCGCCGGCGGTCGGTTCAGCCAGGCACTCGCGACGACCATCGTGCTCTTCGCGTTCGGCGAGCCGACCGTCCGCGTCCTGGTGGGTCCTGCCGGCACCTGGTCGGTGCTCGTGACCCTCGCCGTGCTCGCCGGGCTCAGCCTGCTCGGGCAGCGCTACCGGATCGAGTGGCACGGCGTCCTGCCGCTGTCACTGCTCGTCTTCGTCGGGTACTGCGCGCTGAGCGTGCTGTGGAGCGAGTACTCCTGGGTCGCCCTGCGCGGGCTCACCGCCACCGTCGGGTTCGTCGGACTCGGACTGTACCTCGCGCTCGGTCGCGACCTCGTCCAGGTCATCCGGGCGTGCGGCGACGCCTTCCGCATCCTGCTGGTCGTGTCGCTCGGGCTCGAGGTGCTGTCGGGGCTCGTGCTCGACCTGCCGATCCCGGCGTTGGGCATCCGCGGTGACATCGCCTTCGGGGGTCCGATCCAGGGCATCGGCGGGACGCGCAACTTCATGGGCTTCATCGCGGTGACCGCCCTGGTGACGTTCGTGGTCGAGTTCCTCACCCGCTCGGTGGCCCGGTGGCGTGCCGTCGCGTCCATGGGCGGCGCGGTCGTGACGCTCATGCTCGTGCAGTCGCCGATCACCGGGCTCGCGACGATCGCCCTCGCCGGGACCGCGCTCGCCCTCTGGACCCTGCGGCACGCACGGCCCTCGGTCCGGCCGCTGCTCGACGGCGTCCTCGCCACCCTGGTCGTGGCGGCGGGAGTGGTGCTCGTCGTGACCCGCGCACGGGTGCTCCCCCGGATCGGAGCTGCCGGTGGGACGACGACACGGCTCGAGCTCTGGGAGCAGATCCGCACGTTCATCGAGCAGAAGCCGATCCAGGGCTGGGGCTGGGTGGGGACCTGGCCGAGCGAGCCCGTCGTCCCGTTCGTCACCTTCATCGATCCGTCCGGCGCCCGGTTCACGTCCGGGTTGGACGCCGCCGTCGACGCCTGGCTGCAGGTCGGCCTCGCCGGCATGCTGCTGCTCCTCGGAGCGGGACTCCTCGCCTTCGCCCGGTCGTGGGTGACGGCGACGACCTTCCCCGGCGTGGCCTACGTCTGGCCCGCGGCGGTCCTCGTGCTCCTGGGCGTGACGAGCCTGGCCGAGAGCTACCTGCTGCACGGCGCGGGCCTGATGCTCTTCGTCACGGTGCTCGTGGTGACGGCGCGACGCCGGTCCTGGCGCCACCGGCTCCAGGCACCGTAGGCTGTCCGCGGCCCGACAGGGCCGAGGTACGTCAGGGGGCGTGCCGTGGGAACCGAGGGGGCCGCCTTGCCGCGACTGCACCACCTGTCCGTCATGCTGCTGGCCGCCGTGCTGGTGGCGACCGGGGCGGCCGTCGCCGGCCTCACCCCCGCGGAGGCCGCGCCCGCCGCGACCGCGGTCCAGGCCGGACGGTACTCCCCCGTCCCGGCAGCCCGCATCTTCGGCGGGACGGTCGGGACCACGCCGCGCGTCGTCCCGGTCGCCGGGGTCGCCGGTGTGCCCGCCGACGCCACGGCGGTCGTGCTGAACGTCCAGGTCTCCGGCGCGACAGCGGACGGCTACGTGCGCGTGACACCGGCCGGGTCCGACCCGCAGGTCGCGACGCAGATCGTCCGTGCGGGCGAGCCGGTGTCCAACCTCGCGACGGTCCGCCTCGCCGCCGGCGGCGTGCAGGTGAAGCTGTCGAAGGGCTCGGGCACCGTCTTCTTCGACGTGTCCGGGTACTACGGCCCCAGCGGGGGCTCCACGTACACGCCGCTCGATGCCGCGCGTGCCTTCGGGGCCACGGTCGGCACGACGCCGGTGCAGGTACCGCTCGCCGGGACCGCCGGTGTCCCGCAGGACGCCACCGCCGTCGCCGTGAACGTCGAGACGAAGGCACAGACCGCGGACGGCTACGTGCGCGTCACCGCAGCCGGCCAGGACCCGCAGGTGGCCACGCAGGTGTTCCGCCGGGGCGGAGCGATCTCGAACCTCGTTGTGACCGGGCTCACCGGCGGTGCGGCGCAGGTGAAGGTCTCGCGGGGCACCGCGACGGTCTACATGGACGTGGTGGGGTACTACTCACGATCCGCCAGCGGCTCGGTGTTCGTGCCGATCACGACGACCAGGGTCGCGACGACGGCTCTGGGCACGACGCCGCGGACCATCAGGGTCGCGGGCACCGGCGGCGTGCCCGGCACGGCGACCGCGGTCGTCGCGAACGCCCAGGTCTCGGCGCCCACGGCGGCCGGGTACCTCCGGCTGACCCCGGCCGGACAGGACCCGCAGGTGGCCACGCAGGACCTCGCCGCCGGCGTCGCCCGCTCCGCGCTGACCATGCCGAAGGTCACCGGCAGCACGGTCGACCGGCGGGTACAGGCGAAGGTGAGCAGCGGGACGGCGACGCTGTTCCTCGACGTCGCCGGCTACTTCCTCGACGGCCGCTCCGGGTCCGGCGTGGGCGCGGACGTGTCGTGGCCCCAGTGCGGGAAGGCGTCCTCGTGGCCGACCGACCAGGCGTTCGGCATCATCGGCGTGAACGCCGGGCTGGCGAACACCACCAACCCCTGCTCCGCGCAGCAACTCGCGTGGGCACGGGCCTCGGCGGACGGGACGAGCCAGCCGGTGGCACAGCTCTACGTGAACACCGCCAACCCCGGCGCGGAGGCCTCGGTCTGGCCGACGAGCAACACCCTGCCCGGCGGCCCCACGGTCACCAACCCCTACGGCGTCTGCCGCGGTGGGTACGACCGACCGTGCTCGTACGTGTACGGCTGGACGCGGGCGTACGAGGACGTGAACGTCCGCGGGATCCCCTCCGGTCCGTGGCGGTGGTGGCTCGACGCGGAGACCGACGGGACCTGGCAGAAGGACCAGTCGCTGAACCGCGCCACGCTCGAGGGCATGACCGACATGTTCCGCACCACCGGCGGTTCGGTCGGCCTCTACTCGTCCCCGAGCGAGTGGAGCCAGCTGTTCGGCACGGTGCCGTCGACCAGCCAGCTCTACCGGCTCCCGACCTGGCGCGCGGAGGGACCGGCGACGCTCGCGGCCGCTCAGGCCGCCTGCACTGCGGCTCCCTTCACCGCCGGGGGCCGCACCGAGATCGTGCAGTACGTGGTCGGGCAGCAGGACTTCGACGTCAGCTGCGTGTGACCCGCCTCGCGCGGCGCCCGTCCGCCGGAGCTACCGGCGGGCGGTGCGCGGCCGGAACCGGCGCTGGAGCCCCCACTGCGTGGTCCGCACCATCGCCTCGACGATGATGTCCTTGCTCATCTTGGACACGCCGTGGATGCGGTCGCGGAACCGGATCGGCACCTCGACGATGCGCCCACCGAGGTCGTGCGTCCGGATGGTCATGTCGATCTGGAAGCAGTAGCCCTTCGAGTCGATCGACCCGAGGTCCATGCGCGCGATCGCGTCCGCCCGGTAGACGCGGAAGCCGGCGGTGATGTCGTGCACGTCGATGCCGAGCATGATGCGCGCGTAGGTGTTGGCCCCACGGCTCAGGAACTCGCGGCGCTTGGGCCAGTCCACGACCGAGCCACCGCGCATCCAGCGCGAACCGATGGCGAGCAGGACGTCGTCCGACGGGTCCGCGTCGGCGACCGCGGCGATGAGCGCCGGCAGGCGGTCGGCCGGGTGCGAGCCGTCGGCGTCCATCTCGACGAGCAGGTCGTAGCCGTGCTCGAGACCCCAGCGGAACCCGGCGACGTAGGCCGTCCCGAGGCCGAGCTTGCCGGAGCGACGGAGCAGGTGGACCCGCTCGTCGGTCCGGGCCATCGCCTCGACGAGGTCGCCGGTGCCGTCCGGGCTGCCGTCGTCCACCACGAGGAGCCCTGCCGAGGGCACGGTCTCGAGGATCCGTGCCGCGATGTCCTTGATGTTCTCGGCCTCGTTGTAGGTCGGCACGATCACGAGGGGCTTGGCTTCGGTGTTGCGGGTCATGTCCTGCTCACGGTCGGGGTGGTCCGGCGCGGTCAGCGCTCGGCGTCCTGGTCGATGACGGCGCACGGCACCGTCACGGCCCACTGCGGGCCGGGGGCGATCTGCAGTGCGGCGTCGCGGTCCGGGTCGAGCTCGCACTCGGTTTCCGAGGTCTGGACCTGCTGGTCCCAGAACGGGCCGCCCTGCCGGCTCGACGCGTGCATCTCGAAGTTCGCGACGAAGGAGCTGACGACGGCCAGCACGAGGAGCGCACCAGCGGTCGTCGCGACCCACGCGAGGGCGCGCCGGGGCGCATCCTGCGGGTGCGGGTGCACGACGCCGGGCACGCGGACGCCACGGCTCAGCGCCACGTCCGCGATGACGGCGAACGCAGCGATGACGTACATGGATCCGGCCGCCGAGTACCGGAAGGTCCAGTTGCCCAGCCACTGCGCCGTGTCGAAGTGCGCGAAGGCGAGCATCGCGTTCGGGTTCAGCGCGACGGCACCGAACCAGACGGCGGCCGAGCCCCAGAGCATCGAACCGAGCACCCAGCGCTGCGCCGATCCCCCGGCCCAGAACGCGAGCGCGGCGAGGAGCGCGGCGAACACGAGCGGGGCGACGACGATCCAGGTGCCGTGGTGCGCGATGACCTCACCGACCCGCGACATGCTCCACGTCGCAGAGCCCGCGAAGGGCTGCACCGCGTACCCGAGCAGCATGTCCCCGACGGAGTTGTGCTCGACGTTCGGGGCTGCGCGCGGGTGGGCGAGGGTGGTCACGACCTGCGCGAGACCGCCGACGAGCGTGCCGGCGATCACCGGCCAGCGACGGCGGTTGCGGATGCCCAGGAAGAAGAGCGGGAAGAAGACGACGACCTGGATCTCGGTGAGCCCGGCGAGCAGCGTCGCCACGCCGAGGACGATGCCCCGCGTCCACGAGCGCACCGGGGCGAGCAGGGCGAAGGGCACGAGGTACATGAGGAACCAGTGCAGGTTCGCGGCGTTCGCCTGGATCTCGACCGGCCCGAGCGGCACGAGCACCGGGACGAGGGCGAGCAGGAGCCGGGCGACGACCGAACGGAGCACCCCGGCGGTCAGGACCCAGACCGCCGCGCCGACCGCCGCCGTGACGAGGACGCACAGCGCCGAGACGGTGACGGCGAACCGGTCGATCGGGAACTCGCTCGCGATCGCCACCACGGCCCGCGGGACGACGTGCAGGTAGCCCGCGTAGTCGTGGAAGAGCGCCCCGGCGAACCCGAGTCGGTACTGCTCGGCGAGGAACACCTTGCCGTCCTCGGCCCAGACGGTGTTCCGCGCCTCGGGCGTGAGTCGCAGCCAACCGAGGGCCGCGATGACGAGGAAGAGGACGAGCGGCACGACCACCCTGATCGTTCGAGTCCGGAGTGTCCGCGGCTCATCGGAACGGCCGTCAGTGGTGCCACCGGCGGGCAGACTGGTCTCGAGCACCGAAGGATCCTCTCACACCTCGGCTGACGACCATCCGCGCCGCTCCGGAGTCGGCCTCCGTCGCGGCGCGGGTGGGCTCAGCCGACGGTGACGGTCCGGCAGCCGTACGATGTCGGGACCCCGCCGGCGGAGTCGATGCCCTGGACGCACACCTGGCGCGCGCCGGGCTTCGCCGCGATCGTGGCCTCGTACCCGTGAGCGGGACCGGACGCGGGGTACGCCCGCGCGACGTCAGAACGATCGCGGTTCGCGGTCACGCGTTGCGTGGCGCCGTCCACCGACACCGCGACGGCGATCGGAGCCGACGTGTCCGGGTCGATCGCCCAGCCCGCGACCTGCACGCCACCCTTCACGGGCTGCACGACGTCGAGACTGCCGATCGGTGCGGCGTTGACCACCGTGATCGACTTGCACCCGAGCGACCGGTTGCTGCCGGCGCCGACGTTGTTCGCCGTGACGCAGACCTCGTGTCGTCCCGCCCCGACGGTCCACGTTCCGTCGAAACCGCGCAGCGTGCCGTAGGCCGGGTAGATCCGGGCGACGTCGCTGCGGGTGGACTTCGTGGTGAAGGACCGAGCCTTGCCGTCGATCGACACGGTGACCTTGATCCGGTCCACTGAGTCGCCGTCGAGCGCCCAGCCCCAGACCGAGACGGACGAGGGGGTCGCCGTCAGGCCGTCGAAGGATCCGATCGGCGTGCTCCCGGGGACGTTCACGGTCTTGCAGGTCCCGACGTTGCGCGTAGCACCGTTCTGCACGTTGATGCCGAGCACGCACACCTGGTGGACCCCGGCCGTCGCCGGCACCGTCGCGCTGTATCCGTGGTTCGGTCCCGCCGAGGGGTAGGCACGGCCGACGTCCGGACGGGACTGGCTCGCCCACATCTTCTTGACGATCGTGCCGTCCACCGTGATGTGCGCACCGATGCGTCCCGAGGTCTCCGGGTCGATCGCCCAGCCACCGACCGAGATCCCGCCGGGGACGGCGACCGCGGAGTCGAGCGAGCCGAACGGGGAACCGTCGGCGACGGTCACCGTCTTGCACCCGAGCGAGGCACGAGCCCGGGTGTCGGCGTTGACCGCCCAGACGCAGACCTGCTGCGAACCCGGGGGCGCCGCGGTCGTGTGCTTGAACCCGTGGTTCGGCCCCTGCTTCGGGTACGCGGCACCGACGTCGTTGCGGACGCGGTTCGCGGTGGTCGACGTCTCGGTGCCGCCCACGGTGACGTCGACCCGGGTGCTCGCGCTGGTGTTCCGGTCGAGCGCCCAGCCCTCGACGGTCACCGAGTTGTAGCCGGCCGTGAGGACGTCGAAGCTGCCGAGCGCGGTGACCGGGGGCGCCGCGTTGCCGGTCGGGCTGCCGAACCAGTCGCTGTACATGCGCCAGAAGTTGCGGTTGCCGTAGGCCGAGCAGCCGTCGCCGGTGCCGTACAGGTTGTTCAGCGCGGCCGTGTTCGGGGTGTACGGCGTGTAGTAGTACAGCGCGGCCGTGGCCTTGTTCTGCACGTTCACGGGCTTGGTGCCGCAGGAGACCGGCACGTTGTACTGGATGTTGCGGGTGGCGCCCGGGTTGAACCAGGTGAAGTAGTTGCTCGTCCCCGGCGGGTTGCTGTACCGCTTCCACTGCCAGGCGGACCAGTACATCTGGTTGCCGACACCCGCGTACGCGGGATCGCATCGGCCGCCGACGTTGTCGGGGCAGGCGTAGCCCATGGCGCGCTCGAGGACCGCGGCGGAGGGACCGCGGTTCGTGACCAGGCTCTGCTCCTTCTGCAGCGTGACGAGGAGCACCTTCGGGCTGATCCCGCACGCCGCGCTGACGCGGGTGACGATCTGCGCGGTGGAGAGGGACGAACCGCCGGTGACGGCCGAGCACATGGCGTCCCCACCGCGGCTGTTCATCGAGAACCGGCCGTTGCGCAGGCAGTTGCTGTTCGTGCAGGACGACACCTGGCTGTTCAGGAAGGCCTGCACCTGGTCGGCGGTCATCGCCGTGCCGTCGTAGAAGTTGGCGTCGGAGATGATGTTGCCGGCCTGGAACGACGACCCGCTGAGCGCCGAGGCGGGCTCCTGCGATGCGGTCGGACCGGAGACCTGCAGACCGACGAGCACGCTGGCGACCGCCAGCACGCTCGCAGCCATGGCGAGGAGCTTCTTCACGTCGGGGGCCTTCCTGAGGGGCGGACGACGGGTGCGAGCGAGCACGTGCTCCGGGAGCGGTCCGGAACGACCCTGTCCACGGTCCAGACCACACGTGTCACGAAACTGTACCTCCGTCACAGTGATCACACAGCCCCCGCGTCGGCCCCCGTCCGGGAGGCGCGCCACACCGCCGCCGGTCGCCCGCCGCTCCGGCGGGTGACCGGCTCCACCCCGGCCGGTCCCGTTCCTGGGACGACCCTCAGGTGCCGGTGTCGAGCAGCGACTCGACGGCACGACGTGCCGCAGCGCCCGTGCCGTCCGCGCGGCGGGCGCGACGGGCGTGCGCGACGAGACCCGGCGCCTCCCGGCCGAGTCGCGCCCACTGCGCCGGCGTGAGCTGCCCACCGGCGGGGCGGAGGAGGTCCCGGGCGGCGCGCGCGAGCGTCCGCAGCACGACCCGGCGCACCATCGGCGGCGAGCCGTTCCGCAGGACGACCGCCAGGCGGTTCCGCATGCTCTGGTACCGGACGAGGGGCGAGTCGCTGCCGGAGCTCGCCGCGTGCCGGTGCGTGACGACCGCGTCCGGAGCGTGGCGGACCTCGTACCCGGCGAGCCGGAGCCGCCACGACACGTCGAGGTCCTCGTAGTACATGAAGAGGGACTCGTCGAAGCCCCCGACGTCGGCGAGGGCGTCCCTGCGGAGGAACACCGCCCCGCCGGAGAAGCCGAAGAGCGGCGCGGTCTCCGGTGCGTCCTGCAGCGGCCGCAGCCAGTCACGGTCGCGGCCGTTGCCCGAGCGGTCGAGCACGACCCCCGTCCCGTTGACGAGCGTGCGACCGTCGGCGTCGCGACGCCACCGTCGGCCGTCCACACCCACCAGGTCGTCCGGCCCCGGGGCGGCGCCGACGGGGACGGGGACGAACCCGCCCTCGAGCACGACCGTCGCGGCGACCGCGGCCACGCGGTCCCCACCGGCGGCCAGGGCCGCGAGACCGCGGGCGAGGAAGCCGTGGTCCGCGACGGCGTCGTTGTTGAGGAGCGCGACGACGGGCGCCGAGGCGGCCGCGATCCCCCGCGCGACCCCGCCGGCGAAGCCCGCGTTCGTCGGCTCGGCGACGAGGACGACCGCGGGCACGTCGGCGCGGTAGTCGGCGACGGTGCGGTCGTCGGCCTCGTTGACGACGAGCACCACCTCGACCTCGGCGTCGACCCGCTGCGACCGCACGGAGTCGATCGCGCGCCGGGTGAGCTCGGGCTGGTGCCAGTCGACGATGACCACGGAGACGTCCACGTGTCCAGTCTCGCAGCCCGTGCGGCCCCGGTCCGCCGACGGTGCCCGGGTATAGTGGTGCCGCCTTCCGGGCACCGCCCGCGAGCCACCACTGCAAGCCGACGTACGGAGCCCTCCCATGTCCACCTTCGCGCCCCGCGTGTCCGTCGTCGTCATCAACTTCCGCGGGACGGACGACACGCTCGAGTGCATCGCGCGGCTCAGCGAGGTGGACTGGCCGGCCGACCGGCTGGAGATCGTCGTGGTCGAGAACGGCTCCGGCGACGACAGCGAGGCCCGCCTCCGCGCCGAGCTCGGGGACCGGGCGAACGTCCGCATCATCGTCTCCCCCGAGAACCTCGGCTTCACCGGCGGCAGCAACCTCGGCGCGCGCGAGGCGACCGGCGACGTGGTCGCGTTCCTCAACAACGACGCGAAGCCGCACCCGGCCTGGGTGAAGGAGGGCATCGCCGGCTTCGCCCCGAGCCCGCGCGTCGCCGCCGTGGCGAGCAAGGTCCTCGACTGGGAGGGCCGCACCATCGACTTCGTCGAGTCCGGCCTGAGCTGGTTCGGGATGGGCTACAAGGCGCACATCGCCGAGCTCGACGACGGCCGCTTCGACGAGCCGCGTGACCTGCTCTTCGGCACCGGGTCGGCGCTGTTCGTCCGTCGCGACGTCTTCCTCGAGGTCGGCGGCTTCGACGACGGCCTCTTCATGTTCTACGACGACGTGGACCTGGGCTGGCGGCTCAACCTGCTCGGCTACCGGGTCCGGTTCGCGCCGCGGTCGGTCGTCTACCACAAGCACCACGGCTCGATGAAGTCGTTCGGCGACCACCGCGAGATGTACCTGCTCGAGCGGAACGCCCTGCACCTGCTCTACAAGAACCTGTCCGAGGAGAACCTCGGCGTGTTCCTGCCCGCGGCCCTGGCGCTGCTGGCGCGCCGCGCCGTCGCCAAGAGCGGTCGCGACTCGCAGGAGTTCGACATCCGGCGGTTCGTGGGTGCCCCGGACGAGTTCGACCCCCTGACGCCGATCTCGAAGGAGACCGTCGCCGGGTTCTTCGCACTCGACCAGTTCGTCGCCGACCTGCCGCGCCTGTCCGAGGAGCGTCGACGCATCCAGTCGCAGCGTGTGCGGAGCGACAAGGACGTGTTCCGGCTGTTCGGCGATGCGTTCAAGCCGCTGTTCGAGGACGGCTACTTCCTCGAGGGCTACCGCGCGATCCTCGAGTCCTTCGACGTCGAGGCACCGATGCACCGCACGAAGGTCCTCGTCATCACGGGCGACGCACTGGGCGAGAAGATGGCCGGTCCGGGGATGCGCGCGTGGAAGATCGCCGAGGCCCTCGCCCCGGACAACGACGTGCGCCTGGTCACCTGGAACGTCGCGAACCGCAAGTCCGACACCTTCGAGGTCGCCCGCGTCCCGCTCCAGCACGAGCGCTCCATGCGCGAGCACGAGGAGTGGGCGGACGTCATCTTCTTCCAGGGCTACGCCCTGCACCACTTCACGACCCTGCAGCAGTCGAACAAGATCATGGTCGTCGACCTGTACGACCCGATGCACCTCGAGCAGCTCGAGCAGGCCCGCGACAACGGCGACGTCGGCTGGCGCAACCAGGTGACGAGCACGACCGAGGTCATCAACGCGCAGCTCGAGCGCGGGGACTTCTTCCTGTGCGCCTCCGAGCGTCAGCGCCTGTTCTGGCTCGGCCAGCTCGCGGCGGTCGGCCGCGTCAACCCGGACAACTACCTGGCGGACGACAACCTGCAGAAGCTGATCGCCATCGCGCCGTTCGGCATGGACTCGAAGCCCCCGCAGCACGAGCGCAAGGCCATCCGTGGTGTCACCCCCGGCATCGGCGAGGACGACAAGGTCGTCATCTGGGGCGGCGGCATCTACAACTGGTTCGACACCCCGTCGCTCGTCCGCGCGATCGCGCAGGTCGCCGAACGCCACGACGACATCCGCCTGTTCTTCCTGGGCGTCGCGCACCCGAACCCGGACGTGCCCGAGATGGCCATCGTCTCGGAGACCCGCCGCATCAGCGACGAGCTCGGCCTGACGGGCAAGCACGTGTTCTTCAACGAGCAGTGGGTCGCGCTCGACGACCGGCAGAACTACCTGCTCGAGGCCGACGCCGGCGTGAGCACGCACTTCGCGCACATCGAGACGACCTTCTCGTTCCGCACCCGCATCCTCGACTACATGTGGGCGAACCTGCCGATCGTCACGACCGACGGCGACAGCTTCGGCGACCTCGTCGCAGCCGAGGGCATGGGCGTCGCGGTCACGGAGCGCGACGTGGACGCACTCGCGGCGGCCCTCGAGTCGATGCTGTACGACCCGGAGGCCGCCCAGGCCGCTCGGGACGCGGTCCGTCGCGTCCGCGACGACTTCACGTGGGAGCGCGCGCTCGCCCCGCTCGTCGAGTTCTGCAAGGACCCGCAGCCGGCGGCGGACCGCGCCCACGACGCCGCGGTGCCGGCCGGCTCCGTCACGGCCGGCAGCCGTCCGCGCGTCGCGCTGAGCCCGGCGCGTCAGCGGGAGATGGAGTTCCACGAGATCGCCAACAGCCGCCACGGCGTCGTCCGCGACGTCCGGCTGGCCACCTGGTACCTGCGGCAGAACGGCGTCTCCGGCCTGCGGGCGAAGGTCCAGGACCGCGTGCGGCTGATGCGCGAGAGCAAGAACGGGCGTTGACGTCCACACCGAGGGCGCGGACGGCTGCGAGGTACAGTTGTCCGTCGCCACAGTGCACGCCCACCCCCAGTGCACGAACACAGAGGAACGCATGAGCAACATCGTCACCGACCGGTTCGAACGCCTCCGGCACGAACGGATGGTCCCCGCCGGCCGCCCGGCGTCCGCCGTCGTGGGTTCGGTTCGCGAGGTCCTCGCGCACCGGCAGCTGCTCGACCTGCTGATCCGCCGTGACCTGAAGTCCCGCTACAAGGACAGCGTCCTCGGGTTCGCCTGGACCCTCATCCGGCCGCTGGTCCAGCTCGCGATCTACTACTTCGTGCTCGGTCAGATCCTCGGTGCGTCCCGGAACATCCCGGAGTTCGCGATCTACGTCTTCTCCGGGCTGACGCTGTACGGCCTGTTCAGCGAGATCGTGGCGTCCGGCACGGCGTCGATCGTCAGCAATGCGGGGCTGATCAAGAAGGTCTACCTGCCCCGCGAGATCTACCCGCTCGCCAGCGTCGGCTCGGCGCTGTTCAACTTCGGCGTGCAGATGATCGTCCTGCTCGTCGCCGCGGTGCTGCAGAGCGGGTTCGCCTGGTGGCGCCCGGACCTGCTGTTCTTCTTCCCCGCGACGCTCGTCATCCTGATCTGGGCCACCGCGCTGGCCCTGCTGCTCGCCGCGCTCAACGTGTACCTGCGCGACATGCAGTACCTGGTCGAGGTGCTCGTGCTCCTGCTCATGTGGGGCTCCCCCATCGTCTACAGCTGGCAGATGGTGGCGACGCGCGCTCCGGAGTGGCTGCTCACGCTGTACACGTCCAACCCGATCACGCTCGCCGTGCTCGGCATCCACCGGGCCTTCTGGTCCGCAGGTGCCGACTCGGAGTACCCGGAGCACCTGCTGCTCCGCCTCGGCATCGCCGCGCTCGTGGGACTCGTCGCACTCTTCGCGTGCCAGCGCGTGTTCGCCAAGCTGCAGGGCAACTTCGCCCAGGAGATCTGATCGATGAGCATCGACAACGACACGACCACCGACGCCGGTTCGCCCGCGTCGCCCTTCGCCGGCGCCCCCGACGTCGTCACGGTCCGGAACGTCTCGAAGAAGTTCACGATCCGCAAGGACAACTCGCTCAAGGAACGTGTCGTCACGCTCGGCCGCGCCGGTCGGCGGCACAGCGAGGACTTCTGGGCGCTCCGCGACGTCAGCCTCGACATCCCCGCGGGCACGACCATCGGGCTGCTCGGACCGAACGGGTCCGGCAAGTCGACCCTGCTCAAGACGATCGGCGGCATCCTCGAGCCGAGCTCCGGCACGGTCGAGCGCCGCGGTCGACTGGCCGCGCTCATCGAGCTCGGCGCCGGCTTCCACCCGGACCTGACCGGTCGCGAGAACGTGTACCTCAACGCCGCGATCCTCGGCCAGACGCAGGAGGAGACCGAGGCCCGCTTCGACGACATCCTGCAGTTCTCCGGCATCGGTGACTTCATCGACACCCAGGTGAAGTTCTACTCGTCGGGCATGTACGTCCGACTCGCCTTCGCCGTCGCGATCAACACCGACCCGGACGTCCTGCTCGTGGACGAGGTGCTGGCCGTCGGCGACGAGCAGTTCCAGAAGAAGTGCCTCGACAAGATCCGCGAGTTCCAGGAGCAGGGCCGCACGATCATCCTCGTGTCGCACTCCCTCGGGCAGGTCCAGGAGCTCTGCGACTCCGCGGTCGTCCTGCACCACGGCGAGGTCAAGTTCCAGGGGTCCGCCCGACTCGCGGTGAAGAACTTCCGCGAGATCCTCGAGGACCGCCGCGTGGCCGAGGTCGAGGCGAACCACCCGGAGGAAGAGGCCAACCCGGGCAAGGTCGAGCACGTCGAGCTCGAGATCCCCGGCCGTGAGCCGGGCGCCGAGCACCGGCACGGCGACGACCTGGTCGTCCGGGCGACCTTCTCGCACGCCACCGTGCTGCCGGAGTGGCGCGCCGGCATCAAGATCGAGACGCACCTCGGTCACCCCGCGTTCGGCGTCGACAGCCGGCAGCTGCAGACGCACCACGCCCCGCTGGACGGCACCGCGACGGTCGAGTGGCGGCTCGAGGACCTCCGGCTCGGCGGTGGGCAGTACTTCGTCCACGTGTTCCTCGCCAAGCCGAACGGCGAGCACATCGTGATCCAGCGCGAGGCGGCCCGCTTCGTCGTCACTGACGAGGACACGCAGTCCGGCATCGCCTGGACGAAGACCACCGAGCGCCAGGTCCGCTGACGTGCGGGCACTCCCCGTGCTCGTCGACGCGACCTCGGTCCCCCCGAACCGCGGCGGCGTCGCTCGCTACATCGCCGGTCTGCTGCAGGGCCTCGGCGACCTGGACGTCCGCGTCGACGTCGTCGCGAAGCCCACTGACCTCGCGTGGCTGCGCGGACTCGCACCGGCGCACCGGTACCACGCCGCCCCCGGTTGGACCGCGTCGCGGCCCCTCCGACTGCTGTGGGAGCAGGTCGGCCTGCCGGGGCTGCTCCGACGGAGCG
Organism: Curtobacterium sp. P97; assembly: GCF_023712445.1. NCBI lineage: Bacteria > Bacillati > Actinomycetota > Actinomycetes > Micrococcales > Microbacteriaceae > Curtobacterium > Curtobacterium sp. P97. The sequence goes on from NZ_JAMAYF010000001.1 coordinate 74,487, forward strand.
GGGCGACCGTCCTGCACAGTCCGCACTACACGTTCCCGGTGACCCGCGCCTCCCGGACGGTCGTCACCCTGCACGACGCGACGTTCTTCTCGGACCCGGCCGCGCACTCGCGCCTGAAGGTGGCGTTCTTCCGCGGGTGGACCCGGGTGGCGCGCCGGTGGGCCCGCGCGACGGTGGCGCCGAGCGCCGCGACGGTCGCGGAGCTCGACCGTCTGGCGGGCCGGGCCCGCCGAGCCACGGTCGTCGCACACCTCGGCGTCGACGCGACCGTCTTCCGCGTGCCGTCGGCGACCGAGACCGCCGCCTTCCGCGACGCCCACGACCTCGACCCGGACACCGACTGGATCGCGTTCCTCGGGACCGTCGAACCCCGCAAGCAGGTGCCGGCGCTCCTCGCCGCGCACCGAGCCCTGCGCACCCGCGGCACCACCGTCCCACCGCTGCTCGTCGCAGGCGGACTCGGCTGGGACGAGCCTGCCCGTGCCGAGCTCACCACCGCCGGCGACGTGCCCGGCGCGCCCGTCCGGTACCTCGGGTACCTGCCGGTGGAGGAGCTCCACGTCCTGCTCGGAGCCGCGCGCGTCACGGCCTACCCGAGCACCGGCGAGGGCTTCGGGCTGCCGGTGCTCGAGGCGATGGCGTCCGGCGGCGACGTCCTGACGACCCGCCGGCTCGCGATCCCCGAGGTCGGTGGTGATGCGGTCACCTACACGGAACCGGACACCGACGCCATCCGCGACGCGCTCGCGGCGATGCTCGACGAGCCCGCCGACGCCCGCGCCGACCGCGTGCGTCGGGCCCGCGCGCGAGCCGCCGGGTTCACCTGGGCCGCCTGCGCCGAGCGCCACGTGGAGGTCTACGCGTGAGCGACCGGACGCCGCACGGTGGTGCGCCCGCCGGCAGGGCGGCGATCGTCACGGTGTCGTACGAGTCCGGCGACGTGCTGCCCGCGTTCCTGGCGTCCACCGCCGCAGCGAGCACCCGGGACGTCGAGGTCGTGGTCGCCGACAACGACTCGTCGACCGCCGACGCGCTCCGCCGCGTGACCGAGTCGGCCGGGGCACGCTTCGTCGCGGTCGGCGCGAACCTCGGGTACGGGGCGGCCGTCAACCGTGCCGTGGCCTCGCTCGACCCCGACGTGCGGTGGGTCCTCGTGTCCAACCCCGACGTCGTGCTGGCCCCCGGAGCGCTCGACCGCCTGGTCGCCACCGCCGAGACGGACCGGGCGATCGGGGCCGTCGGTCCGCGCCTGCTCGAGCCCGACGGCGCGGTCTACCCGTCGGCGCGGCTCGTCCCCTCGCTCCGCACCGGGCTCGGTCACGCGGTCTTCGCGAACGTCTGGCAGGGCAACCCGTGGACGAAGCGCTACCGGCAGGACGGTGACCACACGGTGCGTCGCGACGCCGGTTGGCTGTCCGGCGCGTGCGTGCTGGTGCGCCGCGACGTGTTCGACCGCCTGGGCGGCTTCGACGAGGCCTACTTCATGTACTTCGAGGACGTCGACCTCGGCTGGCGCATCGGCCGCCTCGGACTGCGGAACGTGTACGAGCCGGAGGCGATCGCCACCCACGTCGGCGGCACCGCGACGCGCGGGTCCTCGGACCGGATGCGCCGTGCCCACCACGAGAGCGCCTACCGCTTCCTGGCCGGCAAGTACGCCGCGTGGTGGCTCTGGCCGTTGCGAGCGGTGCTCCGCCTGGCGCTGGCCGTGCGTGCGCGAGCCACGCGGACCCGCTGAACCCCGGTAACCTCTCAGGGAAGCACGCCCACCCGCCCTCCCCCGACCCGGATTGCAGCACATGATCCTCGCCGTCACCCTGATGGTCCGCGACGAAGCGGACGTCATCCCCGCCTGGCTCGACCACCACGTCGCCCAGGGCTTCGACGTCTTCGTCATCACCGACAACGGTTCGACGGACGGGACGACCGCCCTGCTCGAAGCGTTCGCCGAACGTGACGACGTCACCGTCGACCTGCGCCACGACCCCGTCCACCGCAAGCAGCAGGGCACCGTCGTGACCGGCATGGCCCGCGACGCCGCGGCGGTGCACGGGGCCGACTGGGTGGTGAACGCGGACGCCGACGAGTTCGTCCTGCCCGTCGACCGGTCGCTCACCGTCCGCCGGGTCCTCGAACGCCTCGACCCGGTCGTCGGCGCCTTCACCGTCCCCGTCGTGAACCTCGTCGGCGCACTCGCCGAGTCGGGTGCCGGAGTCGAACGCCTGCACTGGCGCGACGAGCGCTCCGTCGACGAGCTCACCGCCATCGGCCTGCTCGCCCCGCCCACCGCGAACGCCGTCCACGTCGGTGACCCGGACGTCACGGTCGTGCAGGGCAACCACCAGGTCAGCGTGGCGAACGGCGCCCCGGTGCCCGAGGAGCTCGCACTCGAGGTCCTGCACCTGCCGTGGCGGTCCTGGGCGCAGTACGCCCACCGGGTCGAGGTCACCGGCCGCGCCTACGACGCCAACCCCGACCTGACGCCGAGCCCGCGCCACCACGGGATGCGCGACTGGCGCCGCCTGCAGGAGGGGGTCCTCCAGCCCGTCTTCGCCCTGCGCTTCGTCACCGAGGACGAGGCCGAGGCGGGTCCGTTCACGCGCGACGACGGCGTCGCCGACGTCCTGCGACGCGCGGGATCGGCCGCCCTCGGCGACGCCGAGCCGGTCGTCCCGACCGACCGCCTCGAGGAGCTCCGCGCACTCGGCCGCGCGGTCGTCGACCGTGACCACCGGATCGCCGACCTCGAGGACGAGGTCCGCCAGGCGACGGAGCTCGCGGACTCGCTGCGCCGGACGGTGCAGTTCGAACGCGATGCCCATCGTGCGACCGAGACCGAGCTCGCCGCGGTGCGCGCACGACGGGTCGTCCGGCTCGCCGACCGCGCCGGCGCCGTCGCACGGCGGATCCGCGCGCGCTGACGAGCACCGGCCGATGCGCCACCGTGCGCCGGCCGGGTGGGCCGCGCTGACCATCCCGTCCGCGCCGATCCCGTCGACCGCGTCAGCCGCATCGGCCCTGCGGGCCGGGGCACCGCGCGGGCGCGCTGCCCGTCAGCCCTGCGCGCGGACGCGACGCACGGCGTCGAGCAGCGTCTCGGCCCGGTTCCGGAACGAGTGCTCGGCGCCGATCCGCTCCCCCCGCGCCACACGGTCCTCGAGCGTCGCCGACTCCCCCGCGCGGACGGTCTCGCGGAGCTGCTCGACCGAGGTGTACGTCCGCACCGCGCCGTGGAAGAGGTCGTCGACCCCCGGCACCGGGTCGGTCACGACCAGCGCCCCCGAGGCAGCGGCGTCGAACAGCCGGTTCGACAGGAAGCCGTCCCGCGCCATGTCGTCCCAGTGGTCGTTGAGCACCACCCGGGCGGTCCGGTAGAGCGCGGGCAGCTCGTCGTTCGCCACGAACACGCCGCGGTGCACGCCCTCGGGCAGGAGCCCTTCCCAGCCCTCGCCCCACACCGCGAGGTCCACCCCGGCCTCGACCGCGTCGCGGACCACGGGCCGGAACACCCGTCGGGTCTTCCCGACGAACGCGGTGTCGAGCGCGCCGAACGCGGCGTCCGGAGCACCCGGGTGGAAGCGGGCAGGGTCGGTCGCCTGCAGCAGCGGCGCGACCGGCAGCCCCGTCTGCCCGGCGACCCGGGTGGCCCACACCGGCCCGGCGGCGAACCGCAGGTCGTAGCGTGCCAGCTCCGCCGGCGTCACGAGGTCCGGGTGCGAGATCACCCAGAGCACGTTCGTCGCCGAGGGGTGCACCGGGGTGTCGTCGAGTCCGCGCAGGGTCAGCGCGACGTCGTCGAGGTGCTCGGAGAAGGGCCGGACGTGCGACTCCCGGTGGTCGACGACGACCTCCTGCCCGAGACCCCGCAGCGCCTGCGCGAGGTCGCGCGCGAAGAACGTGTCGCCCCAGTCGTCCCCCTGTGCTCCCGGGTACGCCGCGATCCGCAGCGACCAGCGCAGCCGTTCCCCTCGGTCGCGCAGGGTCAGCCGCTCGGTGCCCCGCTCGGCCCGGACGACGGGTTCGCGGAGCGCCACGGGCGCACCGACCGGGTCCGCGGTGCCCCGGGCCGGGAGGAATCCCAGGCGCTCCAGCGCCGGTGCGGTGCACTCGTCGCGACGTCCTCGCCAGGCCGCGAGTGCGTCCGCCGCGTCCGCGTCGTAGCGCCGTTCGCGGACGGCCGGGTCGCCGTAGGCCCGCCCGAGCGGCACGAGGACACAGTCGCCGTGCAGGTCGTCGGCGGTGTCGCGGGTCAGCCGGGCGACCGCGGTGCGGGTGTCGACGGTGCGGACGGGGTCCGCGAGCGCGGCGACGGGCGCGGCGAAGCAGGGCAGGTCCGCCGCGAAGACGGCCGTGCCGTCGAGTCCGTCGGCGTCCTCGGCGGGGTGGCCGCGCAGCAGCGACGCGACCGGGGCGGTCGGCTGGGGCAGGGCCGCGCCGGCGCTCAGCACCACGTCGTCGGCCGACCGGACGACGGCCACGGCGACCCGTGCCTCCCGGCTGACCGTCGCGACGAGCCGGGCGTGGGCGCCCTCGGGGAGGGTGATCGCGGCGTCCTGGACCACGACCGTGGCGGACCGGAGCTGCGCGCGTGCCGCGGCGACCGCGCCGCCCCAGGTCGCGGCGACCGTGCGCCGCGCGACCACGTGGTCGGCCGCTGGCTCGACCGGCGCGTAGGTGCTCGTCGGGCCGGCGTGCACGTCGTACGCACTGACGACGACCGTGCGTGCACCGGCGGCGACCGCGGCGGCGACCGCCGGTCGGTGCGCTCCGTCCCGGAACGACCGCTCCTGCACGGTCACGACGACGTCGAACCCGTCCGGTGCGACCGTCGGTCGGTCCGTCACGAGGGACGTGTCGACCGGGAGGCGCGGCTCGGCCGCTCCGTCGACCGCACCACCGCGGGTGGTGGCGTCGGGACCCGTCCGCTCGGCTCCCGCCGCAGCGGTCCGCCCGAACAGCCGGCCGAGCCGGGACGCCATCAGCCCTGCAGCAGGGCGTTCAGGTAGACGCCGTAGCCGCCCTTGACGAGGGGTGCCGCGAGGTCGGCGAGCTGTGCGTCGTCGATCCACCCGTTGCGCCAGGCGATCTCCTCGATGCAGCCGATCTTGAAGCCCTGGCGGTCCTCGATGACCTTGACGTACTCGGACGCCTGCATCATCGACTCGAACGTGCCGGTGTCGAGCCAGGCGGTCCCGCGGTCGAGGACCTGCACGCCGAGCTTGCCCGCCTCGAGGTACCGCTCGTTGACGGTGGAGATCTCGAGCTCACCGCGTGCGCTGGGCTCGATGGTCTTCGCGATCTCGATGACCGAGTTGTCGTAGAAGTACAGCCCCGGGACGGCGTAGTTCGACTTCGGCTGCGCGGGCTTCTCCTCGATGGAGACCGCGGTGAACGCGTCGTCGAACTCGACGACGCCGTACGCGGTGGGGTCGGCCACGTGGTAGGCGAAGATGGTCGCACCGTCGACGCCGGTGTTCTTCCGCAGGTTCGTGCCGAGGCCGGTGCCGTGGAAGATGTTGTCACCGAGGACCAGCGCGACGCTGTCGTCGCCGATGAACTCCTCGCCGATGACGAACGCCTGCGCCAGGCCGTCCGGGCTCGGCTGCACGGCGTACTGGATGTCCATGCCGAGCGACGAACCGTCGCCGAGCAGGGCCTTGAACTGCTCGTTGTACTCCGGCGTCGTGATGACCAGGACCTCGCGGATGCCGGCCATCATGAGCGTCGACAGCGGGTAGTAGACCATCGGCTTGTCGTAGATCGGCATGAGCTGCTTGCTGATGCCCTTGGTGATGGGCCAGAGGCGCGTGCCGGAACCGCCGGCGAGGATGATGCCCTTCATCGGACCGTCCTTACTTCTTCGTGCGGAGGGACTCGGTGTAGGCCACCGCTTCCTCGTAGGTCGGCAGCAGGCCCTGCTCGGCGGCCTGCTCGAGCGTCGGGGCCGAGGTGTCCTTCTCGGAGAGCACCGGCTCGCCGATCCCCTCGGGCAGCTCCAGGCCGACCGTCGGGTCGAGGATGCTGATGCCCTTCTCGCGCTGCGGGTCGTAGTGGGCGCTCACGAGGTAGTTCACCGTCGAGCGGTCCTCGAGCGCGACGATGGCGTGGCCGAGTCCCTCGGACAGGTAGACGGCCCTGCGGTCGACGTCGTCGATGCGGATCGCGTCCCACTGGCCGAACGTCGGCGACCCGACGCGGATGTCGACGATGTAGTCGATGAAGGCCCCGCGGACGGCGGTGACGTACTTGGCCTGGCTGGGGGCGACGAGGGCGTAGTGGATCCCGCGGGCGACCCCGGCGGACGAGATCGACATGTTCACCTGTCGGAGGTCGAGCGGGTGACCGACCGTGTCCTCGAGGACGTCGGCACGGTACGCCTCGAGGAACGCTCCTCGTGCGTCGCCGTGCTGGACGGGCGTGAACTCCCATGCGCCGGGGATCTTCAGTTCGCGGATCTGCACCGGGGCAGCCTAGCAAGGAGCGCGTCAGGACAGCCCGAGGGCCCGGCGCCATGCCGTCTCGCCGGGTCGGTCGTCCCCGACGGTGCGCTCCGCCAGGACGTGGCGGCGCGCCCGTCGGACACGGGCGTCGGACTCCCGCAGGGCGGCACGGACCGCCCGCTGCCACGCCTCCGGCTGGTCACCGACGAGGAGACCACCGTGCTCGTCCGCACCTCGGTACGACGGCCGGTCCGACCCGACGAAGGGCAGGCCGAGCATCGTGTACTCGAGGAACTTGAGGTCGCTCTTCGCGTCGTTGAACCGGTCGCCGGTCAACGGTGCGACCCCGGCGGACCACCGGTCGGCCTGCGCCCGGAGGAACGCGACGAAGGCCGGGTAGTGCTGCGCCCCCTCGGGGAGCGCGAGCCGGTCGTACCAGGTGTCGTCGTCGCCGGTGACCCCGACGACCTCCAGCCGGACCGGGAGGCCGTCGTCGTCGGTCAGGTCGGCGAAGACCGGACGGAGCAGGTCGAGGTCGCCGCCGTGCGTCGCGCTGCCCATGTAGAGGACGCGTCGCGGGCTGCGGTCGTCCGGGTCGGCGGCGGCAGGGCCGACGGGGTCCGCGTCCCACAGACCGGGTTGGACGCCGTTCGGCACCACGACGGCGTCGACGCCCTGCGCCGCGAGCACGTCCCGCAGCGTCGGGGTGGACACCACCACCGCGTCGGCGCCCCGGACGAGCCGATCGACTGAGGCGAGCCGGTCGGGGTCGTACTCCGCCTGCGCGAGGCGTGTGCGCGCCTCCGGGGTGAAGAAGTCGTCGTCGACCTCGGCGACGATCCGCGTGCCCTCGCGGGCGGCCCTGGCGAACGCGGCGTCGAGCGCGGCGACCGGGAAGGCGTCCCGCTGCACCAGGATCGCGTCGAGGTGCGCGGTGTCCGAACCGTCCGCCCAGCGCACCGGGTCCACCTGCGCGACCCGTGCCCTCCCGGACGCGGCGAGCGCCGTCATCCGTCCCGTCACCCGTACGTGTGCCGACGCGGGGTGCACGCCACCGGCACCGTGCACGACGAAGCCGACCAGGGGCGGAGCCGAGGTCGACGGGGCCGTGCCCCGACGACCGAGGAGACGGGCGACGGTCGACCGGAGGGGAGCCATGACCCCCATCGTGGCACGGCCGGCGGGACCAGCTGCGTAGACTGACAGCTCGCGCGCCCCGCCGTGACGGGGGCGTCGTCACCATCGCTGCGACCCGTCGTGGCGGCCCGCAGCAGCGATCCGCCGCGCCGCGCGTCGACCGCCCCTGCAGGCAGACCACAGGAGACCCGCCAGCTCGTGAAACTGTTCGTCCAGATCCCCTGCCTCAACGAGGCCGAGACCCTCCCCGCGGTCCTCGAGACCATCCCGACGTCGATCCCCGGCGTCGACGAGATCGAGGTCCTCGTCATCGACGACGGCTCGACGGACCGCACGGTCGAGGTCGCGCGGGCCCACGGGGTCCGACACTTCGTCAGGCACACCACGAACATGGGGCTCGCGCGCTCGTTCCGAGACGGTGTCGACTACGCCCTCCTGCACGGCGCCGACATCGTCGTGAACACCGACGGCGACAACCAGTACCCGCAGGCGCACATCACGGAGCTCGTGCAGCCGATCCTGCAGGGCCGGGCCGACATCGTCATCGGTGATCGCCAGACGCGCACGATCGAGCACTTCTCCGGGTTCAAGAAGGCGATGCAGACCTTCGGGTCGTGGGTCGCCAGTCGTGCCGCCGGGCTGGACCTGCCCGATGCCGCGAGCGGGTTCCGCGCGTACTCGAAGTACTCGCTGATCCGGCTGAACATCGTCACGCGCTTCAGCTACTGCATGGAGACGATCGTGCAGGCCGGGTACAAGCGCCTCGCGATCGCGAGCATCCCGATCACCACGAACGCGAAGACCCGCGAGTCACGGCTGTTCAAGAACATCTGGCAGCACATGTTCCAGTCCGGGTCGGCGATCGCCCGCGTCTACCTGATGTACCGGCCGATGGCGCTCTTCGCATCGGTGAGCGCCGTGTTCGGGGTCGCCGGGTTGATCCCGTTCGTGCGGTACCTCGTGCTGCTGTGGACCGACAGCGGCGGCAACCACCTGCAGTCGCTGATCCTCGGCGTGACCCTGGTGATCGCCGCGCTGCTCGCGATGACGATCGGAGTCGTCGCCGACCTGACCCGCATGAACCGCACGCTCGCCGAGGAACAGCTCGACCTCCAGAAGCTCGCGCGGTACGGCGACTGACCACATGACCTCCCCCACGAGCCGGCAGGAGGCACGTCCGTCGGTCGGCCGCGCGGAGGGGATCGCGCTCGGGTGCGTCGTCGCGGTGTTCGCCATCGTGCTCGGCCTCTGGGCCGTCCTCGTGCCGCCGTTCCAGGCACCCGACGAGCAGGCCCACTTCGACACCGCGCTGCACCTGGCGACCGGGGACCCTTGGGTCGGACCGGGCGACCAGCGGTACCTGCGGGCCGTGCAGGCCGCCGCGGGTGAAGCGGCTGCCGACCAGACGGCGTTCCCGCCCGCGTCCCGGTCCACGGTGGAGGAGCTCCGCACCGCGAACCCGGGGATCGACGTCGGCGCCGTCGACCAGATGACCCAGCACCCGCCGACCGCGTACGTCCTGCAGGCCGTCCTGCTCCGCCTGGTCGGGTTCGAGCACCTCCGGTGGGACCACGCCCTGCTGACGCTGCGAATCGCCGACGCCTCGCTCGTGCTCCCCCTCCCGCTGCTCGCCTGGGCGGCGGTCCGTCGGATCACGCGCTCCCCACGCGCTGCCGTCGTGGGGGCGGCGGCCGTCCTTGCAGCGCCGGAGCTCGCCTCGATCGCCGCGTCCGTGACGAACGACGCGCTCGTGTACCTGCTCGGCGGTGTGGTCACGGCGGTGCTCGTGCGGGTGCTCACCGGCGACCGTCGACGCCGGGTGCTGGTGGTGCTCGGACTGGCGCTCGGCGCGCTGGTGCTCACCAAGGGCACGGGGCTGCCCGCGGTCCCCGTGGTCGCGCTCGCCCTGGTCGTCGGACCCGGCGCTCCCAGGTGGGGCCGACGGACCGTCGAGACCCTCGGCACGCTGATGCTCGCCGGCGCCGTCGGGGGCTGGTGGTGGGTCCGGAACGTCGTCGTGCACCACACCCTCCAGCCGGACGGCTACGCGGCGATCCGGCCACCGCAGTCCTTCCCGCCGGGCGAGGGCCCCGACCTCGCGACCTTCGTCGACGTCAGCTGGGGCACGGTCATCCGCACGTTCTGGGGCAGTTTCGGGTCGAACGCCAGCGCCGCGCTCTCCCCGTGGCTCGTCGTCCCGGTCACACTCGTCACGGTGGGCGTCGTCGCCGTGCTGGCGTTCCGTCGGGCGCCCGAACGTCGCGCCGCGGTCGTCCTCGCGGTCTTCCCGGTCCTGCTCCTCGCCGGGCAGACGATCACGAGCGCACGGGCGTACCTCGTGACGGCATCGGTCGTCGGGACCCAGGGCCGGTACCTGTTCCCGTCGCTCGTGGCCCTCGTCGTGCTCAGCGCCGTCGCCTGGCGGCGGCTCCCCACGGGTCGTCGCCGGTCCGGCGCGCTCCCGGTCGCGCTCACCGCGGCCGCGGTGGCGATGGCGTGCACGGGTCTGGTGACCGCCGCCACCCGGCTCGTCCCCGACTCCGGATACGCCGTCTGGTCCGAGGGTGCCCCCGGCTCGACGGCCATCGCGGCGCTGGGCGTCGCGGCGCTGGCGGTCACCGCCGTCGCGCTGTCCGCGGTGGCGCGCACGCCCCCATCGCTCCCCCGGGGTGGCCTCGACGGCCACGCGCCGGAGCCCCGCTAGACTGCTCGCCGACCGCAAACGGCCAGGAGAAGGAAGAACAGCGTGAAGATCCTCGTCACCGGAGGAGCCGGCTTCATCGGCTCCAACTTCGTCCGTCGGACGCTCGAAGACGCCTACCCCGGCCTCGAGGGCGCCGAGGTCGTCGTCTACGACGCCCTGACCTACTCGGGCAACCTGGAGAACCTGGCATCCGTGTCCGGCTCTCCGCGCTACTCCTTCGTGCAGGGTGACATCCGCGACGCCGCGAAGCTGGACGAGGTCGTCCCGGGCATCGACGCGATCGTGCACTTCGCCGCCGAGTCGCACGTCGACCGATCGGTCCGCGACTCCGGCATCTTCGTCGAGACCAACGTCGTCGGCACGCAGCGCCTCCTCGACGCCGCGCTCCGCCACGGCACCGAACGCTTCGTGCACGTGTCGACGGACGAGGTCTACGGCTCGATCAGCGAGGGCTCGTGGGACGAGGAGCGTCCGCTCGAGCCGAACTCGCCGTACTCGGCATCGAAGGCCGGCAGCGACCTGCTCGCCCGCAGCTACCACCGCACCCACGGGCTGAACCTCTCGATCACGCGCTGCTCGAACAACTACGGGCCGTACCACTTCCCCGAGAAGGTCATCCCGCTCTTCGTCACCAACCTGATCGACGACCGGCACGTCCCGCTCTACGGCGAGGGCAACAACATCCGTGACTGGCTGCACGTCGACGACCACACACGCGGCATCGCGATGGTGCTCGTCAAGGGCCGTGCCGGCGAGACCTACAACATCGGCGGCGGCACCGAGCTGACCAACAAGGAGCTCACGCAGCTGCTCCTCGACGCAACCGGCAAGGACTGGTCGTACGTCGACCGCGTCGAGGACCGCCTCGGCCACGACCTCCGCTACTCGGTGGACATCTCGAAGATCCAGGCCGAGCTCGGTTACGAGCCACAAGTGCCGTTCGAGCAAGGCCTCGCCGACGTCGTGCAGTGGTACCGCGACAACCGCTCGTGGTGGGAGCCCTTGAAGGAGCGCGCCGCGCTCGCCTGAGCCGGACCGACACCATGACCCGGTTCCTCATCACCGGTGCCTCCGGCATGCTCGGCCAGGACCTCCAGCAGGTCCTGGCCGGACGCCCGGTCACGGCGCTCTCCCGAGCCGACCTCGACATCACCGACCAGGCCGCTGTCGACGAGGCTGTCGCCGGCCACGACGTCGTGCTGAACGCAGCGGCGTACACGAAGGTCGACGACGCCGAGACGCACGAGGCCGACGCGTACGCGGTCAACGCCACGGGTCCCGGGGTCCTGGCGACCGCCGCTACCGCAGCCGGTGCGCGCCTCGTCCAGATCTCCACGGACTACGTCTTCCCCGGCACGGGGACGACGCCCTACTCCGAGGACGAACCGACCGATCCGCTCGGCGCCTACGGGCGCACGAAGGCCGCCGGTGAGCATGCTGTGCGCACGATCGCGCCGGACTCGTCCCTCGTCGTCCGCACCGCATGGCTCTACGGCGCCGGCGGCCCCAACTTCGCCAGGACGATGGTCCGCCTCGCGGCCACGCACGACACGGTCAGCGTCGTGACCGACCAGGTCGGGCAGCCGACGTGGACCGGGGACCTGGCCCGCCAGGTCGTCGCGCTCGTCGACGCCGATGCCCCGGCTGGGGTGTACCACGGCACGAACGGCGGCCAGGGCTCCTGGTACGACTTCACCCGTGCGATCTTCACCGAGGTCGGACTCGATCCGGAACGGGTCCTGCCGACCGACAGCTCCGCGTTCGTACGGCCCGCACCGCGTCCGGCGTACAGCGTCCTCGGCCACGACGGCTGGGCCCGCGCCGGCCTCGCGCCCATGCGCGACTGGCGGGACGCCCTGCACGCAGCCGTCGGAGCCGGCGTGCTCTCCGCGTGAGCGACAGGACCGCCCTCGTCGTCGGTGGCGGCGGGTTCCTCGGCCACGCGGTCGCCCGCGCCCTCGAGCGCGCCGGCGACCGGGTGGTCGTCCCGCGTGTCCCGTGGGACGACCCGGACGCTGCCGCTGCTGCACTGCGCGAAGCGGTGACGGCAGTCCTCGAGCGCGATCGCCCCTGGCGCATGGTCTGGAGTGCCGGGACCGGGATCGTCGCCTCCGGCGAGCAGGCCTTCTCGAGCGAGCGAGCGATGCTCGACCGGGTCCTCGCTCCCGCCGGGATCGTCACGTCCACACCGGGCGAGGTGTTCTTCGCGTCCTCCGCCGGCGGTGTCTACGCCGGGGCGACGGGTGTGCCGTTCGACGAGCACACCGAGCCTGCACCGCTCGCCCCGTACGGACGGAGTCGGCTGACCGCCGAACAGCGCTTCCGGGAGTTCGCTTCCGACGCCGGCGCACGACTGCTCGTCGGACGCATCGCGAACCTGTACGGGCCCGGCTCGAACCTGCGCAAGCCGCAGGGCCTGGTGTCGCAGCTCGCGCTCGCCCACGTCGAGCGGCGTCCGTCGTCGATCTACGTCCCCATGGACACCACCCGGGACTACCTCTACATCGACGACGCGGCGGCGATGGTGGCCGAGGGCCTCGACGCGGTCGCGGCGGGTCCCGCGGGTGCGACGACCACCAAGATCTTCGCCTCGCAGCAGGGACGGACCATCACCGAGGTCGTCGATGCCGTCTCCGCTGCCTTCGGCGAGCCGCTCGACGTCCGCGAGGGCCACGACCTCTCGGCACCGTTCCACGGTCGGGACCTGCAGTTCCGGTCGTCGGTGCTCACCGAGCTCGACGATCGCGAGCACGTCCCCTTCGAGGAGGGCGTCCGTCGCACCGTTGCAGCCGTGCGCGGGTCGCGCTGACCTCGAGCCGCACCGTACGAGTCCGGCACGGTGGTGCTGCGGCGGGCTCGCGGGCGGACTCAGCCCTGCAGAGCCGCCGTGAGGAGCGCCCGGTACCGCTCGCCGACCGCGTCGACCGTGTGTGCCGCAGCGGTGGCACGGGCGGCTGCACCGAGCCGTTCGGCGAGTTCCGGTGCGGCCAGCAGCCGGTCGAGCGCGGCGGCGAGCGCGTCGGGGTCGCCGGGCGACACGAGCAGGCCGTTCACGCCGTCCTCGACCACGTCGACGATGCCGGGGACCGCCGAGGCGACGATTGCACAACCGGCCGCCATCGCCTCGAGCAGGGCGACAGGGAGCCCGTCACGGTCGCCGTTCGCTGCCGGGACCGACGGGTAGACCGCGATGCCTGCCTGCGCGTAACGGGCGGCGAGCGCGTCCTTGCCCTGCGCGCCGACGAAGTCGACCTCGGTGACGGCGCGAGCCTCGAGCGAGGTCCTCAGGGGGCCGTCGCCGACGACGACGACCTCGCTCGGTCGGCGTTCCAGGCGATCGAGCGCCTCGAGGAGCACCGTTGCGCCCTTCTTCTCGACGAGGCGACCGACGAACAGGACCCGGTCGGACGTGCGTCGCTCCCGCGCGACCGCCGAGGCGATGGGGGCGAGGTCCACCCCCATCGGGACGACGTGGACCTGGTCGTCCCGGGCGCCGAGCGCCCGGAGCTCCCGCGCCATGTCGGTGCTCATGCAGGTGACCGCCGAGGCGCTCGCGACGACGGACCGCTTGGCGCGCTGCAGCAGCGGGTGCCGCAGGGCGTAGAGGTCGCCGCCCAACGTGGTGACGACCCGTGGCAGGCGTCCCAGCACGACCTTGCCGACGACGCCCTGCGGGATGATCCAGTGCAGCAGCGCGACGTCCGGGCGCGACCGCCGCGCCTCGCGTCGGAGTGCCCGGGCCATGGCCCCGAAGAAGAACGGCACCTGCAGCCAGCGGACCGGAGATGCCCGGAGGTTGTCGACGATCGCGCCGTCGGCAAGATCCTGCCACCGGGCGGGGAAGTACGAGTACCGCCGCACCTCGACGTCCCCGATGCGCTGGTGCTTCCGTGCGCCCCGCGTCATCGGGGCGACGACCACGACCCGGTGGTCGGACGACAGTGCGGTGGCGAGGTCGAGCACGAAGCCCGGGGTACCGTCACCAGCCTCGGCCGGGAACGTCGACGCGGCGACGAGCAGGGTCGGACGGCCGGCGGGATCGGGGTGCATGCAGCGCTCTCGCTTAGAGTGGTCGATCGATGGACGCACGCCAGCCTACGGGGTCCACCGCCGACGGAGCACCCGCCGACGGAGGTGCCGCACCCGAGCCCACGACCGAGTCGACGGTGGCCGCGACGACGTCCGCCGCCGGGCCGACCACACGCGCGACGCCGCCCGCAGCCGCGTCACGGGGCCGCCGCGCGCGCGTCCTCGACGTCGTCAAGTGGGCCGCCGCCGTGGTCGCGGTGGTGCTGCTGGTGGTGGGGGTCGCACGGCAGTGGGACGAGATCGTCGCGGACTTCGCTCGCCTCGACGCGCTGACGGTCACGCTCGGCATCGTCCTCACCCTCGCTGCCCTGGTCGCGAACATGCTGTCGTGGCGGGCGATGATGGCGGCCACCGGGTCCCGGCTCGGGCTGGCCGCGTCCTCGTCCATCTTCTTCGTCGGCCAACTCGGCAAGTACATCCCGGGCGGCGTGTGGTCGATCGCCGCCCAGGCGGAGCTCGGACGGGCCCACGGACTCGCCAGGACGGGCAGCGCGGTCGCCTCGCTCGCGTCGATGCTCGTCAGCATGGTCACCGCTGCCCTGGTCGGCATCCTCGCACTGCTCGTCGGGTCCGCCGACGGCCTCGTCACGTTCTGGTGGCTCGGGATCGTCGTCGTCCTCGGTCTCGCCGCCCTCACGCCGCCGGTCCTCGGCCGACTCATCGCCGTCGCGATGCGGCTGTTGCGGCGACCGCGGCAGGACATCTCGCTGACCTGGGCCGGTACCACCGCGTCGATCCTGTGGTCGGTCGTCATGTGGGCGGCCTACGGCGGACAGGCGACCCTCGTGCTGCGCGCGTTCGGAGCCGACTCGTCCGTCCTGCTGCCCGTGGCGACGGGGGCCTACGCCGTCGCTTGGCTCGTCGGTTTCCTCGTGGTCATCGCTCCGGCCGGCCTCGGACCGCGCGAGGGGGTCCTGCTGTTGCTGCTCGGGTCGGTGACGGACAGCACCGGCGCGCTCGCGCTCGCGGTCGTCAGCCGGGCGTTCATGACCCTCGGCGACGTCGTGCTCGCGGGGGGCGGTGCCGCTCTGGCGGTCCGTCACCGACGGCGGAGCGCAGCAGCGACAGGGACCGACCAGGCACCGTGAAGACCCGGCGTCCCCTGGTAGTCTCCGGACCTGGCGAGCAGCTGCGCCGTCGGACCACAACGAGGAGCACCATCGCATGACCACTCTCCGCGTGATCGTGGACCAGGTGATCGCCCCCGTGCCGGGCGGCATCGGACGCTACGCGGAGGAACTGACCCGGAAGCTCGTCGAGACCGCTCCGGCCGGGTGTGACGTCGAGGCCGTGGTCTCCGCGACCTCCACCGCTGGGCTCGAGCGGCTCCGCACCCTGCTGCCGGGGGTCGCTGATGTCCAACGGTTGGCCCTGCCCCGGCGCGAGCTCGCGCTCGCGTGGCAGGCGGGACTGGCGCACGGGGCGTCGCACGGCATGGTGCACGCTCCGAGCGTGCTGGCTCCCCTGGTGCGGCACGACCGCTTCCGCGAGCTCGGTCGACAGACCGTCGTGACCGTCCACGACACCGTGCCGTGGACCCACCCCGAGACCCTCACGGCCCGCGGTGTGCACTTCCACAAGGCGATGGTGAAGCGCGCGTGGCGGTACGCGGACGCGGTCGTGGTGCCGACGCACGCCGTCGCCGCGGCACTGAACGAGATCCACCGCTTCGACGACCGACTCCGTGTCATCGGCGGTGCACCGAGCGCCCGACTCCGGCTGCCGGTGGACGCTGACCTGCGGGCCGAGCGGCTCGGTCTCCCCGACCGGTACGTCCTCGCCGTCGGCACGCTCGAGCCCCGCAAGGGCCTGCGTCCGCTGATCGAGGCGATGGCGCACGCGGAGGCCCCCGTCGACGTCCCCCTGGTCATCGCCGGTCCGGACGGCTGGGGTGACGTGGACGTCACGGCCATCGCGGAGCAGGCCGGACTTCCGCAGGACCGGGTCAGGGTGCTCGGCCGCATCGACGATGCGGACCTCGCGGTGGCGTACGACCGCGCCGCCGTCTTCGTCTTCCCCAGCCTGGCCGAGGGCTTCGGTCTGCCGGTGATCGAGGCGATGAGCCTGGGGACCCCCGTGGTCCACTCGGACGACCCCGCACTGCGCGAGGTCGCTGCGGACGCCGGAGTGACGGTCGCCCGGGAGCCTGCCGCCTCGTACCCGGAACGACTCGCCCAGGCCGTGTACCAGGTGGTGCACGACCCGCACCTCGCGGACCGGCTCGCGATCGCCGGGCCCGACCGTGCTCGCATGTTCGACTGGACGGACTCGGCACACGAGACCTGGCAGCTGCACGCCGACATCTAGGTCCTCCCGCTGGCGTCAGCGGCGCATCACGGGTGCGCATCGATGCACCGGGCGACGTGTGTCGCCTCCGCACGGTGTGTGGAGCGCCTGCGATCATCGGGACATGCAGCGACGCCGTTCACTCCCCGTCCTCACCGCCTCGACCGCGATCGGCCTCGGGCTCGCCCTCGCGCTGTCCGCGTGCTCCGGTGCCGAGGACCCGGGGCCCAGCGGGTCTGCGACCGCCACGCGCTCCGCCTCTGCGACCCCCGACCCGTCGGGGACGGCAGCGGCACCCTCCGGCGACGGGAAGCCGTCGACCCCGTCGACCCCGTCGGACGACCAGACCGGTCCGGTCGACGACGGGACCGGACCCGGCACCGGGAACGGCAGCGGGGTCGACCAGCCCGAGTCGGTCGACTTCGGCCTGGTGACGGAGCAGGGCGTCGCGGCGGCCGGGGGCGGGACGGTCGTCTCGGTCGTCGGCGCGGGCGACAACTGGACCGTGGTCGTCGCCGGGCCCGACGGGTCGCAGACGCAGTCGGTCGTGTCGGCGACGCTCGGACGCGTGACGTCCGGGCCCTTCCCGAAGGACGCCGACGAGGCCACGAAGGCGGCGAACGTCGCCCGGGCGGCGGCGGTGCGGATCGACGCCGTCGCAGCAGCGGACCGCGCGCTCGGCGCGGTCGCAGGCAGCTCCCTGACGTCGCTGGTGCTCGGAGGGTCCGGTCAGGCACCCGTGTGGACTGCGACGGTGACCGCGGGCGGGACCACCTCGACGGTCACGGTGGACGCCGTGACGGGGACGACCTCGGCCTCCTGACCGGGGTCGGCCCGCCGTCGCGCAGCGCGCGTCGGGGACCGATCAGAGCTGGTCGCGGAGCGCGCGGGCCTTCTGCTCGACGACCTGCTCGAGCCCGGACGCGTACTCGGCGAGTCGGTCCGCCACGTCGGCGTCCGCCGAGCCGATGATCCTGGCCGCGAGGAGTCCGGCGTTCGCGGCGCCGTTGATGGCCATCGTCGCGACCGGGATCCCGGCCGGCATCTGCACGATGGACAGCAGCGAGTCGAGGCCGTCCAGACGTGCCAGCTGCACCGGGACGCCGATGACGGGCAGCGTCGTCAGCGACGCGACCATCCCCGGGAGGTGCGCCGCCCCTCCGGCGCCCGCGATGACGACGCGCACGCCCCGCCCGGCGACCGCGCGCCCGTACCGCACCATCTTGTCCGGTGTGCGGTGGGCCGACACCACGTCCGCCTCGAACGGGATGGTGAGCTCGTCGAGGATCTCCGCGGCCGCACGCATGGTGGGCCAGTCCGAGTCCGATCCCATGATGATCGATACGAGCGGCTCTGGCGCAGTGTGTTCCATCACCCGACGAGCCTAGCCGTCGTGCAGCGCAGGCCGTCTGCCGGTCGGGAGGCGCGTGGCGGCCGGTCCCCGTGCCTCCCGTCCGGCGGGCACGGCGCAGGCCGCGTGCTCACCCGACCGTCGGACGGTCAGTCCGCGAAGTGCTCCGCGGCGCTCCGCGCCCGCCACACGACGTCGTCGACGTCGTCGCCGATCACGGTCACGTGGCCGACCTTGCGACCCGGCCGCGGGGACTTGCCGTAGAAGTGGTACTTCGCCTCCGGGAACGCCTCGAGCGCAGCGGGGTACCGAGCGGCGAGGTCGCCGTCCGCCGGACCGCCGAGCACGTTCACCATGACGGCTGTGGGCGCGTGCATGCCGGTGGCCCCGAGCGGCAGGTCCAGCACCGCACGCAGGTGCTGCTCGAACTGGCTCGTCGTCGACCCGTCGATGGACCAGTGGCCGGTGTTGTGCGGGCGCATCGCGAGCTCGTTGACGAGGATGCGCTCGTCGTCCGTCTGGAACAGCTCGACCGCGAGCACCCCGGTGACCCTGAGCTCCTCGGCCAGCCGTACCGCGATCGACTCGGCCACGTCGGCGATCCGGCCCGCGCTCGCGGGGGCCGGAGCGATGACCTCTGCGCAGACACCGTCGCGCTGCACGGTCTCGACGAGGGGCCAGGCGACCACCTCGCCGGACGGGCGACGTGCCACCGACTGCGCGAGCTCACGGGTGAACGGCACGAGCTCCTCGACCAGGAGCGCCTGGTCGCCGCCGGCCTCGGACACGGCGAGGAACCAGTCGTCGACGTCGGAGGGGTCGGTGACGACGCGGACGCCCTTGCCGTCGTAGCCGCCGCGCGCCGTCTTCACCACGGCCCGGCCGCCGTGCTCGTCGAGGAAGGCGCCGAGCTCGGTCTGGTCGTGCACGGCCGCCCAGTCGGGCACCGGGACGCCGAGCTCGGTCAGCCGGGTCCGCATCGTGATCTTGTCCTGGGCCACCGCCAGCGCCTCGGGGCCCGGCCGGACAGCCACGCCGGCGTCGACGAGCCCGCGCAGGACGTCCTGCGGGACGTGCTCGTGGTCGAAGGTGACGACGTCCACGTCGCGCGCGAAGGCCAGCACCGTGTCGAGGTCGCGGTGGTCGCCCTCCGCCGTGACCGCGATGGCCGCGGACATGCCCTGCCCCTCGGCGAGGACACGGACATCGAGCCCGAGCTCGATCGCCGCGGGGACCATCATCCGAGCGAGCTGGCCGCCACCGATGACTCCGACGCGCAACGCCATGCTGTGAGTTCCTTCCGCGGTTCTCTCCGTCCGGAGAGCACCGCTCGTCTATAGTTTCCTGTCGGTCGATCTTCGATCCACCGCGGCGGTCCCTCGGACCCACCGACAGTCACTCTACGGATCCAGGAGGCCCCGTGCGGCGTCTCATCGCCCAGCTCGCCCGCTTCGGCATCGTCGGGGCCGTCGGCTTCGTCGTCGACCTCGGGGTGTTCAACCTGCTGCGGGCGACGGTCCTGTCGCCGGACGAGATCCACTCGGGTCCGTTCTGGGCGAAGGTCGTGTCGACGATCGTCGCGATCTTCGTGAACTGGATGGGCAACCGCTACTGGACCTTCCGGAACCAGCGTCGCTCGGTCGCCGCGAAGGAGGGCCTGGAGTTCGTCGTGGTGTCCCTCGGCGGCATGGTGATCTCGCTCGGCTGCCTCGGGGTCTCCCACTACGTGCTCGGTTTCACGTCGGCGCTCGCGGACAACATCTCCGGCAACGTGATCGGCCTGGTGCTCGGCACCGTGTTCCGCTTCTGGCTCTACAAGGCGTGGGTGTACCACCCGGACCGCGTCGAGCGCGAAGCCGACCGTGCCGCCGACGCGGAGGCCCCCGCAGCGCAGCGCTGACCGGATCGGTGCCGTCGGGACCGGTGTCGCGGCCTCAGCCCTCGCCCTGGTCGACCGACATCTCGATCGTGTACTCGAGCGTCTGTTCCGGGGACGGCCCGGTCTTCACGTAGCAGGTCACCGGGGTCGTGCCCGGGTAGAAGAGGCCCTCGCGGTTCACGCAGGTGTTGTCGACGATGCCGGGCTGCGTCCCGGACGTCCACCGGAGCAACACCGGGTCCTGGCCGTCCGTCGTCGCGGATCCGGCGACCGCGGCGAGCGGGGTACCGGAGATCCGCATGCTGCTGATCACGGCATCGGTGAACCGGGTGTCGCCGAGTCGCGCGTCCGTGATCGAGGCCCCGGTCAGGTCGGTCTGCGTGAGGTCGGTCCCCCGCAGGTCCGCGCCGGTCAGGTCGGCACCGTACAGGATGGTGCCGGTCAGGTCGGCGCCGGACAGGTCCGCACCACGGAGGTCGGCGAGCCGGAGGTCACGCTGGCGCAGGTCGGCACCGGCGAGGTCCACGCGCGGGCAGTGCGTCCGGTGGTCCACGGACGGCGCGTCGACGACGGCGCAGCCGCCGATCGTCTCGGTGGCCGGACCGGCGGAGGTGCGGTCGAGGACGACCGCACCGGCTGCTGCGAGGAGCACGACCATGCCGACGACCGCCAGGGTCCGTGGCCGGGAACGGCGCCTGGTGCGCTGGACGTCCGTCATGCCCCGCCTCCCGACGATCCGGTGAGCCAGTCCGGCAGCACACGCAGGGCGACGTCCGAGTACCAGCTCGGGTCGCGGGCGTTGGCGAAGAAGGCCACCGGCGTCGAGTACAGGACGAGTACGACGAGCACGACCACCGCCAGTGGGACGCCCGCGACGCGTCGCACCCCGACGGGCAGGGATCGCCACGAGGCCAGCCCCGCTGCCAGGGCGAACGCGTAGACGATCGGCAGGACCGGCAACAGGTAGCGCCCGGAGAAGGCGAGCTCCTGGTCGAGCTGCAGGACCGTCCGCACGTTGAACACGAACATGGCGACCACGTACACCGCGGCGATCGCGAACGCCCAGACCGTGGCCCTGCTCCGCAGCAGCTTCCGGAGGGTGAGGAGCAGGGCGAGGCACGCGGCGACGAACACGACCGTGCCGAGCAGTGCCACGCCGGGATCGAGCACCCAGGCGGAGTTCCGGTCCCGGTAGAAGAAGATCGACTGCAGGTAGGTGGTGCACCAGCGTCCGACGAACTCGAGGGCGTCGACGGACGGCTGCGACTTCCCCGTGACGATGTCGAGGTCGTGCACGCGTTCGAAGGCGTAGTTGCGCGCGTAGATGTCGAAGGTCAGGCACTGCTGGTGCGTGTGCAGCTTGTCGCAGTCCGGGTTGACCTGGCGGTAGCGCACCAGGTTGATCCCGTACCGCTCGACGAGGACGACGGCCGCGACGACGAACGCGACGAGCCGAGCGGTCGTCCTGACGGTCCGGCGACGCAGGTCCGTCGCCAGGTCCGACGCCGCACGGCGGGGGTCGAGCGCGCGGCGGAGACCGTCGCGCTGCGCGACGAGGACGATCGCGAGGACGATCGCGACGACCACGAAGGGCAGGAACGTGTACTTCGTGATGATCGCCCATGCGCCGGCGACGACCGCTCCGCCCAGCGCCGCCGAAGCGGGGTCGCGGACGTACCGGACCGTGAGGAGCAGGCAGACCAGGAACAGGGTCGTGGCCGGGGCGTCGTAGCTGACCGCCGCCGACTGCCAGACGTAGCGGCCGGTGAAGGCCAGGAGCACGGTGGTCAGGACGGCCGTCGGCGCGGAGAACCCGATGGCCTCGACGAGACGCCGGACGGCGACGAGACCGAGCGCGCCGAACACCACGTTGACGAGCCGCAGGGACACGACCACCCAGCCGTACGGCACCGACTCGTGCAGCATCAGCTTCACCGGGAAGCTCATCACGTAGTAGTACGCGTAGCTCGGGAACCGCAGGACCTCACCCATCGCCAGGTCCCGGGTCGGCACGCTGTCGATGATCGGCCCCGCTGCGACGGACCGCTGCGCGTAGAAGAGGATGTTCGCGATGTGCCGGTGTTCGTCGGGGGCGATGGTGCCGGCGTAGGGCACGTTGCCGTTCCCGTCGACCACCGGGTAGTGCAGCACCACCGCGAACACCACGCCGAGCAGCACGAAGGCCACGAGCGTCGCCCGGAGGACCCACGGGCGTGTGAGGAGCTCGCCGACCCACGCGAGCCGGTCGCCCGAGCTGCTGCCGGCGCCGGCCGGGCGGCCTCCGCCGTGCGGTCGGACCGCCGTCGCGTGCGCGACCGCACGACTCGACGGTGCGGTGTCGTGCGCGCTTCCGGACATCGGCTCGACGATATCCCGTCCACTCCCCCTCCCGCGACACTGACTGCCCGGCCGCGGCGCACGGGGAGTGCGTCGCCCCTCCCCGCCGCGGCCGACCGGTATCGTGGACGACCGTGTGCCGGGACGCCGACCGGTCGCGGAAGAGAGGGTCCGATGAGTCACGCCGCCACCGCGGAATGTCCTGCGCGGAGTGACGCGAGCCCGGTCCCCGGTCCGCTCCCGCAGGTGTCGCGGTCCGCGGTCGTGCTGAACGCCGTCCTCGTGGTCCTGCTCGCCGTCCCCGTCGTGTCGATGGCGTACCGGAGCCGACTGTCGATCACGAACATCGACGGCGTCTCCTACATGGGCATCGCGCGGCAGTACGCGGCCGGTGACCTCGGCGACGCCGTGAACGCCTACTGGTCGCCCCTGGTCTCGTGGCTCATGGCCCCGTTCGTCCGCGCCGGCCTCGGTCTCACGACGTCGTACGTGACCGTGAACGCCCTCGCCTGCGTCGCGATCCTGGTCCTCGGCGCCTGGCTCGTCCTCCGGGTGACGCGCAGCGGCTGGGCGGCTGCCTTCACCTCGGCGGCGACCACGCCGGTGCTCCTCGCGAACGTCGCACGGCAGACGCCGGACCTGCTGGTGCTGCTCTGGTTCGTCGCCTTCGTGTGGGTGCTCCTCGTCGCGGACGGCGCACGGAACGGCACGCTCCGGCGGCGGATCGTCGTCGGGGCCGGACTCGGCGCCCTCTGCGCGTTCGGCTTCTTCGCCAAGCTGTTCCTCGTCCCCGTCTTCGTCGTCGTGGTCCCGCTCTGGTTCGCCCTGCGCTGGTGGCAGACCGACCACCGGGACCGTGCCGCCCTCCGTCGCTCCGGCGTCCTGCTCACCGCAGCGCTCGTCGCCCTCGTGGTCGTGGCCGCACCCTGGGTGACCGCGCTGTCGCTCAAGTACCACACGGTCACCGCCGGTTCCTCCCTCGTCGTCAACACCGAGAGCAAGTTCACCGATGCCGCCGACGGGCCCGGCGACGACTACGTGTTCCCCCTGCCCCCGAACGCCACGGCGTTCTCACCCGCCGAGGACCGCACACCCAGCGTCTACGACGGACGCGCCCTGACGGCACCGCGGACGACGCAGTCCGCTGACCCAGCCCCGACCGACGGCGCGACGGCGTCGGCGACGACGACGTTGGTCGGCAAGCTCACCTACTACGTCTCACAGCGGCTCGACGCGCTGCCGTACTACCAGATGCGGATCAGCTCGTTCGCGCCCTTCGCCACCTGGATCGGGGTGCTGTTCGCCGTCGGGCTCCTCCTCCGGGTCGTCGACACACGGCGGCACACGCTGGCCGTCGTCGCTGCCGTCGCCACCGGCGTGTACTGGCTCGGGTACGCGGGGATCGCGACCGTGGAGTCCTTCGGCGGGAACGCGCGCTACTACCTGCCGCTGTTCTCCGGCACCGTGATCATCGTGGCCACGCTCCTGCCCGACGTCTGGCGCCGCATCGGTCGGGGACACCTGCTCCGGCGTGTCGTGGCCGTCGCCGGCTGCCTGCTCGTGCTCACCGCCTCGGTGACGCAGAACGCGCTCGGGATCGCCGCGCCGTTCTCGTCAGTGAACGGCGGGTCGATCGGCGCCGAGCCGCTGGCCGTCACCGGGCCGACCCTGCGCCCGGACGAGCCCCTGGTCGACGCGCTGGCGGCGAGGGATGCCGTGCCCGCCGGCAGTCTCATCTCCGGCTCGAACGCGCGCGGCATGGTGCAGCTCGCGTTCCGCTTCGACGCGCAGGTCGCCGGGCGCGACTCCCAGCGGTACGACATCACGGACCCGTCCTTCGTCGGCCTGCTCGAGCGCGCCGGGGTGCAGTACTGGTTGCAGTTCACCCCGCAGGACGCCATGGCCCCGGACCTCAGCGCCGTCGGGCAGGTGACCGAGGACTTCGTCATCGACAGCACCTGCCAGGACAGCAAGGGCGCCGCCGTCGAGCCGTGCCGCGTGCAGGTCGTGCGCGTCGGCGGCTGACCTGGGCCGTACCCGCCGGGACGGACCGCCCCGAGCGCGAGCAACACGGGGAGCACGGACGACGGACGGCCGGGCGGATCGCGTCCGCCCGGCCGTCCGTCACCGTCGTGCTAGCGGCCCATGCCCCGGTAGGTGAAGCCCGCGGCGGTCCAGGCCTCGCGGTCGAGGCAGTTCCGACCGTCGACCACGACCGGCGACGCGACGAGCGAGGCGACCTCGTCCGCGTCGAGCGCACGGAACACCGACCACTCGGTCAGCACGAGCACGATGTCCGCGCCGGTGACCGCCTCGGTCGGCGATCCGACGTACTCGAGCTCCGGGTGCAGCCGACGGGCGGTCTCGATCGCCTCCGGGTCGTACGCCGCCACCGACGCGCCGAGCTCGTGCAGGCGTGCCGCGATGTCGAGCGCCGGGGAGTCGCGGACGTCGTCCGAGTTCGGCTTGAATGCCAGGCCCAGCACGGCGACGCGCTTCCCGGTGACCGTCCCACCGAGCATCTCCGTGGCGAGGTCGACCGCGTGCGCGCGTCGACGGAGGTTGGTGGCGTCCACGTCGGCCAGGAAGGCGAGGGACTCCCCCACGCCCAGCTCGTCGGCGCGGGCCTGGAACGCGCGGATGTCCTTCGGCAGGCAGCCGCCGCCGAAGCCGAGACCGGCGTTGAGGAACTTCCGACCGATCCGGTCGTCGTGCCCGATCGCGTCGGCGAGCGCCGTGACGTCGGCGCCGGCGACCTCGGCGATCTCGGCCATCGAGTTGATGAACGAGATCTTCGTCGCGAGGAACGCGTTCGCGCTGATCTTCACGAGCTCCGCCGTGGGCAGGTTCACCACGAGGCGGGGCGTCCCCGCGGCGAGCGCCTGCGCGTACACCTCGTCGAGGGCCGCGACGGCACGCTCGCCGGCCTCGCCCTCCGGAACGCCGTAGACGAAACGGTCGGGCGAGATGGTGTCCTGCACGGCGAAGCCCTCGCGCAGGAACTCCGGGTTCCACACCAGGGTCGCACCGGGGACCGCCGCCTCGACCTCGGCGGCCAGGCGCGCGGCGGTGCCGACCGGGACGGTCGACTTGCCCACGACGAACGCACCGGCCGACAGGTGCGGCGTGAGCGAGGCGACCGCGGCGTCGACGTACCGCATGTCCGCGGCACCGGTGGGACCCTGCGGGGTGCCGACCGCGAGGAAGTGCACGGCGGACCCGGCGACCTCCGCCATGTCGGTGGTGAAGCGGATGCGACCGGACGCCAGGGCCTCGGTCAGGATCTCGGGCAGCCCGGGCTCGAAGAAGGGGGCCTCGCCGGCGGCGAGACGCTCGATCTTGGTCGGGTCGACGTCGACCGCGACGACCTCGTGTCCGAGCTTGGCCATGGAAGCGGCGTGCACGGCACCGAGGTACCCGCAGCCGATGACGGAGATACGCACGGGACGACGCTACCGGGTAACGAGGAAGACTCCCACTCCGGGCGCTCGGCACCTCACCGACCGGGGTCGCCCCAGGCGGGTCGCGAGGGTCCCCCGACGATCTCGTCCCAGTCCGGCTCGCGGTGCCGTCGGCGGGCCTCGTGCGCCTCGACCAGGTCGTGCAGCACGGCCACCACGAGGTCGGCGTGCGGGACGTCGGCGAGCACCACGGGCGTGTCCTCGCCGGGGAAGACGAGCACGTCACCGGACCGCCACACCCCCTGCAGGCCGCGGCGCCGCACCGTGACGTCGTACCCGCGGGAGTGCAGGAGCTCGCGACGGGTCCGGGTGCCGAGACCACGGACCACCACGAGCCGCCGGGTCGTCACCACGTACCGCTCGGACATCCACCGCAGCAGCGGGACGAGGCCGCCGAGCACGACGAGCAGGACCGTCAGTCCGGCGACGACCGCGTTCAACCACGCGAGCTGTGCGCGGAACACGCCGAAGCCGAAGCCCCCTGCCAGCGCGACGACCACGACGAAGACGGCCGGACGGACGAGTCGGCGCGCGTGCGGCCGCAGCCGAGCGACCACGCGTTCGGGCGGCGGCTCGGCGGTCATGCCGTCATGCATAGCGCAGGTGGGTGAGGTCCCCCACCGCGACGCCCCTGGATCGGCCGTCCCGATCCCGGATCGTGATGCGACCGTCGTCGTCGATGCCGGTGGCGTCGACCTCGTCGACGGTGCCGTCGGGCAGTTCCAGACGGACCCGGCGACCGATCGTGCCGCACGCTGCGCGGACGTGGGACCGGACGGCCCCGGCGGCCGCACCCCCGTCCACCAGCCCACGCACCGCCTCCAGGACGGCCGTCGTCCAGGCGGACAGCACCGCGTCTGCCAGGCCGTCGGCGTCACCGGTCGCACCGGCGACCGCCAACGACGTCGCGGTGGGCGTCGGCAGGGCGTCCTCCGGGATCGTCAGGTTCACGCCGGCGCCGACGACGACGCTGCCGTCGGCGGCGACCTGGCAGAGGATGCCGCACACCTTGCGTCCGTCGACGAGCACGTCGTTCGGCCACTTCACCAGGACACGCGGCTCCGGCACGGGCGTCGCGTCGTCGGCGTCGGCGGCCGAACGGGAGGCCCTGGTCGCCGCGTCGACGTCGCCCAGCACGGCGGACACCGCGTCGCGCATCGCGGCGCCGGCGACCAGGGGCAGCCACCCGCGGTCGCGGTCGGCCAGGTCGGCGCGGACGAGCAGGCTCACCGCGAGCGTCTGCCCGGTCGGCGCGCTCCACGACCGGTCGAGCCGCCCGCGCCCCGCCGTCTGGTCGAGCGTGACCACGGCGCTGCCGTGCGCCCGACCGGGAGCGACGTCCAGCAGGTCGGCGTTCGTGGAGCCGGTGCGCCCGACGGCGTCGAACACTCCACCGGCGGCCTGGACGACGGCACGGGCACGCGGCAGGACCGGCGGGACGGGTGTGGACATGCACGCAAATCTACGGGCAGGAACCGTGGGGGTCCTCCAACCGGCCCCGCCGTGGCCGCCGGTAGGGTGAGCGGGTGACCACAGGAGACACCCCCGACCTCTCGACCACGGCCGGTCGCCTCGCGGACCTGCGCGACCGCTACCACGAGGCCGTGACCGCCGCGGGCGAGGCCGCCATCGCGAAGCAGCACGCGAAGGGCAAGGGCACCGCCCGCGAGCGCATCGAGCAGCTCCTCGACGAGAACTCGTTCGTCGAGTTCGACGAGTTCGTGCGCCACCGCACGACGTCGTTCGGCATGGACGCCAAGCGCCCCTACGGCGACGCCGTCGTGACCGGCGTCGGCACGATCCACGGCCGCAACGTCGCGGTCTACGCGCAGGACTTCACGGTCTTCGGTGGCTCCCTCGGCGAGGTCGCCGGCGAGAAGATCGTCAAGGTGATGCAGCACGCGCTGAAGACGGGTGTGCCGATCATCGGCATCCTCGACTCCGGCGGCGCCCGGATCCAGGAGGGCGTCGTCGCCCTCGGCAAGTACGGCGAGATCTTCCGCCTGAACACCCAGGCCTCCGGGGTCATCCCGCAGATCTCCATCGTCATGGGGCCGGCAGCCGGTGGTGCGGTGTACTCCCCCGCGCTCACCGACTTCGTCATCATGGTGGACAAGACGAGCCACATGTTCGTCACCGGTCCGGACGTCATCAAGACCGTCACCGGCGAGGACGTCGGCTTCGAGGAGCTCGGCGGCGCCCAGACGCACAACGCCGTCTCGGGCGTCGCGCACTACCTGGCCGAGGACGAGGCCGACGCGCTCGACTACGCGCGCTCCCTCGTCGGCTTCCTGCCGGACAACAACCTGTCCGACCCGCCGGCCTACGACGTCGCCCCGGAACTCGAGACGACCGACGCCGACCACGAGCTCGACGTCGTCATCCCCGACTCGACGAACCAGCCGTACGACGTCACCACGATCGTCGAGCACATCGTCGACGACGGTGAGTTCCTCGAGGTCCAGCCGCTCTTCGCCCCGAACATCATGGTCGGCTTCGGCCGCGTCGAGGGCCGCACCGTCGGCATCATCGCGAACCAGCCGCAGGCGATGGCCGGGACGCTGAACATCGACGCCGGCGAGAAGGCAGCCCGCTTCGTCCGGTTCTGCGACGCGTTCGGCATCCCGATCCTGACCCTCGTCGACGTCCCCGGCTACCTGCCCGGCACCGACCAGGAGTGGACCGGCGTGATCCGGCGCGGCGCGAAGCTGCTGTACGCGTACGCCGAGGCGACCGTCCCGCTCGTCACCGTCATCACGCGGAAGGCCTACGGCGGCGCGTACATCGTGATGGGCTCGAAGCAGCTCGGTGCGGACATCAACCTGGCGTGGCCGACCGCCGAGATCGCGGTGATGGGCGGCCAGGGTGCGGTCAACATCCTGTACCGGGCCGAGATCAAGCGCGCGGAGGAGGCGGGCGAGGACGTCGCCGCGGTGCGCACCAGGCTCGCGAACGAGTACACCTACAACGTGGCGTCACCGTACCTGGCGGCCGAGCGCGGCGAGCTCGACGGCATCATCCAGCCGCACGCGACCCGGGTCTCGGTGATCAAGGCGCTGCGGGCGCTGCGCGGGAAGCGCGCGTCGCTGCCGCCGAAGAAGCACGGGAACATCCCGCTCTGATGGGACGACACGCAGCACACCTCCCGGCGGACGCCGCGGTGCCGGCCGCGGCGGACGGCCCGGTCGGCGCCGACGTCCGGGTCGTCGCGGGCGACCCCTCGCCGGAGGAGCTGGCGGCCGTCGTCGCCGTGCTCCAGCGGCAGGCCGACGAGGTCGCCGCCACCGGTCGCGCCGAGGTCACCGACTCACCACGGACCGGGTGGGACGCGTCCGCCCGTGGCCTCCGCCGGCCGCTCGAGCACGGCTCCGGCGCCTGGGCCCGCTCGTTGCGCTGACCGACGGGCTGCGAGCCGCACGCCGCACGTCCCTCAACGGACCCCCGCCGTTCCCCGGCGGGGGTCTTGCGCGTCCGGGGGTACCGGCGGCACGATGTACCCCTGTCGCACCGCGCGACCCGGTCGTCGAACTCGGGTTGCGGGGTGCACTTCCCGGTCGGTCTCCCCTCGGACGGGGGACACCTCGACCGCGGAACCACCGGGAGGGCGTGGCTTGTCCCCCATAATGACGACTGACACGGCTTCGGGCAGCGGGCATAGTTGTCTGTGTTCGGTGTCCTTCCCAGAAGAACATCGTTGGTCGGTGGCCGACTAGGGTACGACGCCTCCGACCAGCTGCGAGCCAGGGCGACATTCGGGTTGTCGCTCAGGCTCGGGTCGTGAACGGGCCGGCCCCTCGGGACCGGCCCGTTCCCCGTTCCCGGGTGGCCTTGCGCGCGCGTCACGCTGGACGGCGGCCGCCGGTGCCGCCTCAGACCGTCGCGCGGCGCGGGATCTCGGTCCAGAGCACCACCGAGTCGTCCTCGTCGCCGTCGTCGTCCGATCCGACGCCGAGCGCCGCGGACTCGCTCGCCGCGGTGTCCAGTCGCAGCCCGACGATGGTGACCGCCGCCTCCGACCCCTCGGCCACCGTCCGGACGATCACGTTGTCCGCCTCGCGGGCTCGGCGCAGCGCACCGGCGATCTCGGCGTGCACCCGGCGGAGCTCGTCGATCTCCAGGTCGTCGAGGCCACCGTCGTCGTGCAGCTGTACCGTGGCCCCCCGTCGCCGCAGGCGCATGACCTCGTCACGGACGTCGTCGGACAGCAGCGACCGTCCGCGGATCTCGTCGCGGATCGCCTGCTCGAGGTGCAGGCACTCGGCCCGTTCGACGTCGGTCAGGTCCCCGCCCCGGTCGATCACCTGCTGCAGCATCGGCAGCGCCATCCGGGTGGTCTGGCTCAGGCGGAACTGCCGCTCGAACACGTGGGCGTCCTGCGCGGCCTGCCAGTCCGCGGTCTCCTGCTCGGCTCGGATGAAGTCGCGCGTGGTGCGGGTCGCCCGGTCCATCGCGACGGCGAAGCCGGTGGCGACGGCGACCCACGTCAGGTTGCCGACCAGTCCGAGCGCCCCGAAGGCACCCGGTCCTGCCCAGACCACACCGAAGACCGTGACGAAGCCGACGCCGACCCACGCGAAGGCGCGTCGGCCCCGCACGACGAGCACGACCATGAGCGTGCCGACCGCGGCGACCCACCAGGTGATCGAGTCGTCCTTCACCGTCAGGTCGACGACCGGGGCGGCGATGACCGGCATGACCAGCGCGGTGGCGAGCGAGAAGCACGCCGCCCAGACCGGGAGGGTCCGACCGGGCAGGAAGATCGCGACGGCACTCGCGGCGGCGTAGAGCGCCATGCACGTGAGCACCGGACCGACGTCACGGACGAACGGGAACGACGCCACGCCCAGTACGAGGTGGAAGACGGAGAACAGCGCGGCGAGCCCGATGGCGATCCTCGCCGGCAGGGACACCCTCATGCCGACACCTCCGGGTGCCACTCCAGCCGGACCCGCGTGCCCGCTCCTGGGTTGCTCGCGACCACCGCCGTGCCGCCCACGGCCTGCACCCGCTCGATGATCGAGCGGCGGACGCCGAGCCGCGCGGCAGGGACGGCAGCGAGGTCGAACCCGGCGCCGTCGTCACCGACCTCGACGTGCACGGCGCCACCACGCTGCTCGACACGGACCCAGCGCTCGACCCCAGCCCCGCCGGCGTGCTGCACGCTGTTGACGCACGCCTGCACCGCCGCGGACGCGAGCGCGTCCGCGATCGTCGCCGGGATGCGCAGCCCGCCGACCGGGGCGTCCCGCAGCCGGACGGGAGCGGCGAGCGCTCCGACGGCGTCGGTGATGCGGACACGGAGGTCGTGCACCGTCACGGGCGGGGCCTCCCCCGGCAGGTCGGCTGCAGCGGCGCCGAGGTGGTCGATGGCGTTGCGCGCCATGCGGGCGGCGAGGGCCTTCGCCTCGGGTGTGTCCGCGCGTGCGGCCGAGAGCAGTGTGGTCAGGACGCTGTCGTGGACGATCGCGTCGACCTGCACCCGCTCGACCTCGGTCGCGTGCTCGCGGATCGCGAGCGAGTAGCGCCGTACCGCGGTGGCCTGCGCCGCGTCCACCGCGGCGGCGGCCCGACGGAGGAGCACGGCGATGACGAGGACCGCTCCGCTCAGCAGCGCCGAGTACACGCCCTGGAGCACCGCGCTGGCCCCGGCGTCGCCACCGAGCGGCGTGAGGCGCACGACGACGTAGACGGCGGGCACGAGCGCGGTGTAGACGGTCGCGCGCCACGGGGCGAAGCCCATCGCCGCCGCCGTCGACCCCACGGTGAGGAACCACCACGGCCAGGGGTACTGACCGTCCGGGATCGGCTCGCGGACGGTGAGCGGCCACGTGACGAGCACGACGAGGAACAGCAGCGCGCACACGATCTGGGCGACCTGCGCGAACCGCTGCGCGAACGCGGACACCCCGACCGCCACGAACGACGCGCCGAGGACCGCCGCGGCGACCGGGCCCCACACGGGATCGAGCCACGGCAGCTGCCGCACGACGGCGGGCGCGTAGACCGCGCCGTACCCGACCGCGGCGACCGCGATGAGGATCGCGAAGAGTCGTTCGACCGATGCCTGCGTGAGCGCGGGTCGCACACCGCGCAGGGGGTCGACGCCGAACGGCGCCGGCTCGGTCGGCGCGACGTCGTCCGTCGCGGAGCCCGACCCGTCGGGCGCCCCGGCCGGGACACCTGCCGACCGTGCCGGTCCGGCCGTGGTGGCCATCGGGGTCAGCGGCCGTCGGCGTCGGGGTCGATACCCGAGTCGAGCCCGGGCAGGATGCCGTCCTCGACCGCGCGGCGCAGCAGGTCGACCTTCGTCGGCGCCGGACGCCCCACCTCGACGTACTTCACACGGATACGGTCGAGGTACTCGCGCGCCGTCGAGTACCCGATGCCGAGCTGCTGCGCCGCGAGCTTGAGCGGCAGCCCGGAGGCGTAGAGGTGCAGGATCTCGCGCTCGCGGCGTCCGAGCTGCGCCTTGGCGAAGTCGCGGTCGGCGTCGATGGCGCTCGCCCACTCGAGGTTGTTGAGCACGTCGCCGCGGGCGACGGTCGCCACGGCCGCCATCACGGTCTTGGTCGCGGACGACTTGGGGATGACGCCGGCCGCCCCTGCGGCCAGTGCCTCGCGCACGCTCGCGACGCGGTCGGCGATCGAGTGGACGAGCACCGCGGAGCCGGTGCCCTGCACACCCTTGACGTTCGCGGTCACGGTCGAGCCGTCGCCGAGCGACAGGTCGAGCACGACGACGTCGACCTCACGCCCGCCGAGCTGGGCCACGTACTCGGGCACGCTCGCGGCGGTGAGCACCACCTCGAACCCCTCGTTCTGGCACGCCGCCTGGATGCCGAGCCGCACGGACTCGTGGTCGTCGACGATCGCGACGCGGACGGGCCTGGTGGCCAGTCCGGTCGTCCCGCTGCTGGTGTTCGTGTCTGCTGCCACGGTGACCTCTCGTTCCGATGCGCGCCCGGCCCCTGTCGCCGGGAGCGATCACCGACCAAGGATACCCAGGTCGGACCCAGGCTCCGAGTTGTGGGACACCGCGTCACACTGCGGACCCGGGGTCAGGCGATCGGGACCAGCCGCGCGACCGCCTCGAGGTGGTGGGTGTGCGGGAACAGGTCGAACGCACGCAGCGCCTCGAGCCGGTACCCGAGGTCGGCGAAGGTCGCGACGTCGCGCGCCAGGGCGACCGGGTCGCAGGCGACGTAGACGACCTGCGCGGGCTGGAGCGCGGCGACCTGCACGACGACCTCGCGGCCCGCGCCGGACCGCGGCGGGTCGAGCACGACGGTGCCGGCGCGGAAGCGCTGCAGCTCCGGTCGGGACGCGTCGGCGGCCGTCCGGGCGAGCCAGCGGTCCACGCGGCCGGTCTCGGCACGCGCGCCGATCCACTCCGCCAGGTTCTCCTGCGCGTGCTCGGTGGCCCGGGCCGCGCTCTCGACGCTCGTGATGCGGGCCTTCGGGCCGACGACGTCGCCGAGTGCCGCCGCGAGCAGTCCGACGCCGCCGTAGAGGTCGAGGTGCTGCCCCTCGGGGTCGAGCCGGTCACGGTCGACCAGGTCCTGCACGGCCGCGGTGAGCACGGCCGGCGCCTGGCGGTGGACCTGCCAGAAGCCGTTGTCGTCGACGGTGAACGAACGCTCCCCCACGACCTCGGTCACGACGGTGGGCTTCTGCTCGTCGATGACGAGCCGGGCCCCCTCGGCGCCGCTCGGCGCGAGGACGTCGACGACCGACGCGCCCGGCATCGCACCGCGCCCGAGCGGCGCACTCTCCTGCACACGCGCGGAGGCGAGCGGGAGCGAGGCCACCGGCACCACCGTGTGGGAGCGCGAGGCGAACGGGCCCGCCGTGCCGTCCTCGCCGACGTGCAGCCGGACGCGCGTGCGCCAGCCGAGGCCGTTCGACTCCTCGTCGCCGGGGGCAGCCTCGACCATGACGTCGTGTCCGAGCACCTCGGTGAGGTCCGTTCGGGCGAACCGCGCGAAGGCGTCGACCAGGACGTCGTGCTTGAGGGTGCGCTGGTGCGGCAGGGCGATGTGCCCGAACTCCGCACCGCCGGCGCGCACGGCGGGGTCGCGGTCGAGGGCGGCCTCGGGCCAGACGTGGTCGACCCGGTGCTCGCTCGGCGACAGGACGGACACGGTGTCGGCACGCCAGAACGACTTCTTGCGGTCCTCGGTCACGCGCGCGACGACGCGCTCGCCCGGCACCGCGTCCGAGACGAAGACCACACGCCCCTCGTGCCGTGCCACCGAGATGCCGCCGTGGGCGATCCCGGTGACGTCGAGTTCGAGCAGCGTTCCGACGGATTCACCCATGGTTCGATGTTCCCATGCGTCTGTACCTCGCGAGTACCTCCCCCGCCCGCCGTGCGCTCCTGGCGCAGACCGGCATCGAGCCGGTGCTCGTCGCGCCGGGCGTGGACGAGGACGCCGCCGTCGCCGCCGCGCGGGCCGCGCTCGGCCGGGAGCTCACCGGTCCGGAGCTCGTCGGGCTCCTCGCGGTCGCCAAGGCGGACGCCGTCGCGAACGCCCGCGTCGCCGGGTCCGCCGTGGACGGCTTCGTGTTCGGCGGCGACTCCGCCTTCGAGGTGGACGGCGTCCTGCACGGCAAGCCCCACGACCCGGAGGTCGCGAAGGAACGGTGGCGGCAGATGCTCGCCGCGGGCGGCGGCACCCTGTGGAGCGGCCACTGCGTCGTGGACCGGCGCCTCGACCGCGGTCTCGACACGGCCCCGGACGCGACCGAGGACCGGCCTGGAGGCGCGGGGCGGACCGGCACCGCGCCTCCCGTCCGACGGGTGGACGCGGCAGACGGCGGGCCGCTGGGCATCGCCGGTCACCTCGGTGACGTCGCGCCGGGCGGGTCCACACTGGTCGCCGCCGGAGACCACGTCGTCGCCGTGGACAGCGCCGTGCTGACCTTCGCCGAGGACGTGTCGATCGAGGAGATCGACGCGTACGTCGCGACGGGCGAGCCCCTCGAGGTCGCGGGCGCCTTCACGATCGACGGACGGGCCGCGGCGTACATCACGCGCATCGACGGAGCACCGTCGGCCGTGGTCGGGCTGTCGCTGCCGGTCCTGCGGTCGATGCTGCTCCGTGGCTTCGGCGTCGCCTGGCACGATCTGTGGGCGCTGTAGACATCCACACTGCTGGACGCTGTTTCTTTGTACGTGCCGGTCAAAACCGGTCGCCGCTGCACGAATACGCTGACGTACCATGCCCCGTATCAGCAAGGTCCTCATCGCGAACCGCGGCGAGATCGCCGTCCGCATCATCCGCGCGGCCCGCGACGCTGGCAAGGCCTCGGTCGCGGTGTACGCCGACCAGGACCGCGACGCCCTCCACGCCCGCCTCGCCGACGAGGCCTACGCGCTGAACGGCACCACGAGCGCGGACACCTACCTCGTGATCGACAAGATCGTCTCGGTCGCCCGTCGGTCCGGCGCGGACGCCGTGCACCCGGGCTACGGGTTCCTCGCCGAGAACGCCGACTTCGCCCGCGCCGTCATCGACGCCGGGCTGACCTGGATCGGGCCGTCGCCGGAGTCGATCGAGCAGCTCGGTGACAAGGTGTCCGCGCGCCACGTGGCCGAGAAGGTCGGCGCGCCGCTCGCGCCGGGCACCATCGAGCCCGTCGCGGACGCTGCCGAGGTGATCGCGTTCGCGGACGAGGTCGGTCTGCCGGTCGCCATCAAGGCGGCCTTCGGCGGCGGCGGCCGAGGCCTGAAGGTCGCACGGACGCGCGACGAGGTCGCCGCGCAGTTCGAATCGGCGACGCGCGAGGCCGTCGCCGCGTTCGGTCGCGGTGAGTGCTTCGTCGAGAAGTACCTCGACAAGCCACGCCACGTCGAGACCCAGTGCCTGGCCGACGAGCACGGCAACGTCGTCATCGTCTCCACCCGTGACTGCTCGCTGCAGCGTCGTCACCAGAAGCTCGTGGAGGAAGCCCCGGCGCCGTACCTGACGCCCGATCAGCAGACGCGACTGTACGAGTCGTCGAAGGCGATCCTGCGCGAGGTCGGCTACGTCGGTGCCGGCACGTGCGAGTTCCTCATCGGCGCCGACGGTACGGTGTCGTTCCTCGAGGTGAACACCCGCCTGCAGGTCGAGCACTGCGTCTCGGAAGAGGTGACGGGCATCGACCTCGTCCGCGAGCAGTTCCGCATCGCCGAGGGCGGCACGCTCGACTACGAGGACCCCACCCCGCGCGGTCACTCGTTCGAGTTCCGCATCAACGGCGAGGACCCGGGTCGGAACTTCTTCCCGGCACCCGGTCCCGTGCACGCGTTCACCGCGCCGTCGGGCCCCGGCGTCCGCGTCGACTCCGGTGTGGTCTCCGGCGACGTCGTCTCCGGCTCGTTCGACTCCATGCTCGCGAAGCTCATCGTCACCGGCGCCACCCGCGAAGAGGCGCTCGAGCGGTCGCGCCGCGCCCTGGCCGAGTTCGAGGTCACCGGACTGCCGACCGTGCTGCCCTTCCACCGTGCGGTCGTGTCGGACCCGGCGTTCGCGACGGACGACGAGACGCCGTTCAGCGTGTACACGCAGTGGATCGAGACGGACTTCCAGAACGACATCCCGGCCTGGAGCGGTTCCCCCGAGGAGCTCCCCGCACCGGCCGCCCGCGAGAGCGTCGTCGTCGAGGTCCAGGGCAAGCGCATCGAGGTCACCATGCCCTCGATCGTCGGCGGTGGCGCTGCCGGTGCCGCCGGTCGGCGTCCGGCCGGTCCCTCCGCTCCCCCGAAGCGCCGGTCGTCCGGCGTGAAGGGCGGACTCGTGTCCTCGGGCTCGGTGACGTCCCCGATGCAGGCCACCGTCGTGAAGCTCGCGGTCGCCGAGGGTGACACCGTCGTGAAGGGCGACCTGCTGGTCGTCCTCGAGGCCATGAAGATGGAGCAGCCCGTCCAGGCCCCGCGCGACGGGGTCGTGACCGGTCTGAACGCCCCCGTCGGCCAGACGATCTCGTCCGGCCACGTGCTGCTCGAGCTCGCGTAGCGCGCCGCGCCGCTTCGAACCACGAAAGCGACGTCGAACCACGGCCCGACCCCGGTTCGACGTCGCTTTCGTGGTTCGTCGCGCTCACCACTCTGGCGTCACGCGGAGCCCACGACGCACCGGGACGCCGGCATCGGCCAGCATCGCGGGGAAGCGTCCTCCCGGAACGACGTCACGCCAGACCGGGCGGATGACGCCGCGCACCTCCGGGAGCGCTCGGAGGCGGTCCTCGCGGAGCTTCTCCGCGATGACGATCTCGTCCGCGGAACGCCCGCCGCGCAGATCGGGATCGCGGTACTTCGCGAGCCCGTCGAACTCGACGACGAAGCCCTCGTCAGGCAGCCAGAAGTCGACCCGGCCGATCAGACCGGTAGCGTCCTGGAACACCTGCTGCTGGACTGGCGGCGGGCAGCCGACGTCGTGCATGACCAGGTGCGTGACGCTCTCCCCCGCCGACTCGGACAGCCCGGACGCGAGCCCGAGCACCTGTCGCGCGCG
Source organism: Curtobacterium sp. P97 (assembly GCF_023712445.1). Lineage (NCBI taxonomy): Bacteria > Bacillati > Actinomycetota > Actinomycetes > Micrococcales > Microbacteriaceae > Curtobacterium > Curtobacterium sp. P97. The sequence continues at coordinate 111,669 of NZ_JAMAYF010000001.1, forward strand.
TCGGTGCGCGCGGACCGGGAGCCGTCGCGTGAGCATCTCCTGGAGGTCCGACTGCTCCACGCCCCGACGGACGGCCGCGTCCGCGACCGCGAGCGCACGGCCACGGTCGTACCGCAGGAGGACGTCGATCGCCGTCTCGGGGACGTCGGTGACGACCAGTCCGTCGACGACCGCGGTGCGCACCCGACGGCCGGCACCCGGCACCTTGTCGACGTGCCGGGTCCGCTGCGTCGTCGTCCGGCGGGGATCGGTCAGCGTCACCCGGTCGGGCACGGGCAGGATCCACGGCAGACGATGGAGCACGACAGCGGATGCGTGGGACACCGCGGTCCCGGGTGCTCGCTCGTGCGCTGCCCTCGTCCGAGCGATGTGCCGCTCCCACTCGGTCGCCACGTCCCACTCGGCCTGGACGGCGAACGCCCCGTAGCCGATCACGACCAGCGCCCCACGCTCGACCATGCGCTGCTGGCGACGTGCCGCGGCCGGGTCTGGGTGTTCTCGGACGACGTTCGGAACGGTCATCTCGTCAGGATGCCGATCATCGAGCTCCCCGACAGTGCTCGACGGCCGCGGAGTGAAGGACGCCTCCCTTCCACAGCGCCGTGACGACGAGTGACGAACCACGAATCCGACATCGAACCAGGCGCAGGGCGTGGTTCGATGTCGGATCCGTGGTTCGACAGCGCGGCGGCGAGCGGAGCGGAGCGGCGGCGGCGGCGAGCGGAGCGGAGCGGCGGCGGCGGCGAGCGGAGCGGAGCGGCGCCGGCGCCGGGCTACGACACCAGCGGGCGGACGTCGGCGGCGAGGGCGTCGACGAGCGCCTGCGCCTCGGCCGGCGAGGCCGCCACCGTGTCGATGTAGACCTTCACCTTGGGCTCGGTGCCGCTCGGGCGGACGATGACCCGCGCGCCGCCCTCGAGGTCGTAGCGCAGGATGTCGGACGGCGGGAAGCCCTCCACGCCGTCCGAGTAGTCCGTCACCCCGGTGACCGTACGGCCGCCGAGCGACGAGGGCGCCGACGACCGCAGCGACGCCATGATCTCCCCGATCCGCGACAGGTCGTCCACGCGGGTCGACACCTGCCCGGAGGCGAACGCCCCGAACTCGGCCGCGAAGGCGTCGAGCTGGTCGGCGACGGTCCGGCCCTCGGCTGCGAGCGAGACGGCGAGGTCGAGCAGCGCCAGGGCCGCCGAGATGCCGTCCTTGTCGCGGACGACGCCGGGGTCGACGAGGTAGCCGAGCGCCTCCTCGTACCCGAACACCAGGTCGGGCACGCGGGAGACCCACTTGAACCCGGTCAGGGTGTCCCGGTACCCGAGCCCGTACCGCTCCGCGACGCGGGCGAGCGCGGGCGAGGACACGATCGACGCCGCAAGCACACCCGACCCGTCCGACGAGCCCGCGGCCTGCGCACGAGCGGCGGCCCGCCAGCCGAGCAACCAACCGACCTCGTTGCCGGACAGGCGACGGAACGAGCCGGCACCGTCGGGGATCGCCAGGGCGAGGCGATCGGCGTCGGGGTCGTTCGCGATGACCAGGTCGGCCCCGACCGCGACACCACGCGCGATCGACAGGTCCATCGCACCCGGCTCCTCCGGGTTCGGGAACGACACCGTCGGGAACGCGCCGTCCGGCTCGATCTGCTCCGGTACGACGGCGGGCTCGGCGAACCCCGCCGCGGCGAACACGGCTCGCGCGGTCTCCCACCCGACGCCGTGCATCGCCGTGTAGACGACCTTCGGTTGCGCGTCGACCGGGAGGGTCGGGGCCGGCACCGTCGCGGCGGTCGCGTCGACGTAGGCCCGGGCGAGCTCCGGACCGGCGACCGTGTAGTCGGTGGAGCGCACGAGGTCGCGGACGTCCCCCGCGGCGACCGCGTCGATCGCCGCGGCGATCTCGCCGTCGACCGGCGGGACGATCTGCGAACCGTCGTCCTCGCCCCCGAGGTACACCTTGTAGCCGTTGTCCCGCGGCGGGTTGTGGCTCGCGGTCACCATGACGCCCGCGCCGACACCGAGGTGGCGCACCGCGAACGCGAGCACCGGCGTCGGGAGCGCGGACGGCAGGAGGGTGACCTCGAGCCCGAGGCCGCGCATGACCTCGGCGGAGTCGCGAGCGAAGACGTCGGAGTTGACCCGGCCGTCGTAGCCGATCACGACGCTGCGGTCACGACCGGTGTCGATCAGGAAGCGCGCGAGCCCCGCCGCGGCCTGCGTGACGACGACGCGGTTCATGCGCTGCGGCCCGGCGCCGAGCTCGGCGCGGAGGCCGGCGGTGCCGAACTGCAGGCGACCGGAGAACCGCGCGGCGAGCTCCTCGGCGTCGCCGCGGTCGATCAGCTGCTGGAGTTCCGCACGGGTCTCGTCGTCCGGGTCCTGCTCCACCCACGCGCGGGCGCGGGACAGGACGTCCTCGTCCACGGCGGCGAGGGCACCGCCGTCACCGAGGTCGCCGTCCGCGATGGCGCCGTCCGAGGCGCCCTCGTGCCGGGTCACAGCGCCGCCACCACGCGGGCGAGGAGGTCCGCGATGACCGGCTCGGCCTCGCGCCCGGCCTCGAGCACCTCGGCGTGCGAGAGCGGGGTCTTCTGGATGCCCGCGGCGAGGTTCGTGATGAGCGAGAAGCCGAGGACCTCCATGCCCGCCTGACGGGCGGCGATCGCCTCGAGCGCGGTCGACATGCCGACGATGTGCCCGCCGATGGTCTTCGCCATCTGCACCTCGGCCGGGGTCTCGTAGTGCGGGCCGCGGAACTGCGTGTAGACGCCCTCGTCGAGGGTGGGGTCGATCGACTTCGCGACCTCGCGCAGCCGTGCCGAGTACAGGTCGGTCAGGTCGACGAACGTGGCGCCCTCGAGCGGGCTGTCCGCCGTCAGGTTGATGTGGTCGCTGATGAGGACCGGAGTGCCGGGCGTCCAGTGCTCCTTGATGCCGCCGGCGCCGTTGGTCAGCACCATGACCGACGCCCCGGTCGCCGCGGCGGTGCGAACGCTGTGCACCACGCGACGGACGCCGTGGTTCTCGTAGTAGTGGGTCCGTGCACCGATGACGAGTGCGTGCCGGCCGTCCTGCAGGCGGATCGACCGGACCGTGCCGGAGTGTCCGGGCACCGCAGAGGCGCTGAAGCCGGGGACCTCGGCCGCGGGGATCTCGGACACCGTCTCGCCGATGATGTCGGCGGCCTTGCCCCAGCCGGAGCCCAGGGTCAGGGCGATGTCGTGCCGCTCGATGCCGGACCGGTCGGCGATGACGGCGGCGGCGTCGCGGGCGACCTCGAACGGGTCGGCGGCGGGGTCGTTCAGCGGGTTCTCCGTGCTCATGCCCCAACTCTAGAGGCAGCGTCGGGAGCTGCTCAGTGCTCCCCGAGCGCCCGGTCGACCGCGGCCGTGATCTCGCCCTGGTCGAAGTGGTTCCGGATCACGATGACCTCGGCGTAGGTCTCCCCGATCGCCTCGACGAACTCCTGGCTGGTCAGGATCACGTTGGCGTCCTCGGCCACGGCGCGCACCGAGGCGACGTCCGCCGCGACGACCGACGCCGACAGCCCGAGCGTGCCGAGGGCCTTCTCCGCGTTCACCTTGAGGATCCCGCTGGACCCGATCCCCGCACCGCAGATCGTCACGATCTTCACGCCGACACCCCCATGATCGTCCGGACCTCGTCCGCGGAGCCCGCCGCCGCGAGCCGCGCGGTCACCGTGGCGTCGTTGAACGTGTTCGCGATGTCGCCGATCGACTCGAGGTGCGTCCCGACCTCGGCGACCGCGAGCCCGAGGACGACCGACACCGGGTCGTTGTGCGGGTGCCCGAACGACACCGGTTCGCGCAGGGTCACGACGGCCAGCCCGTCCCGCAGCACCGCCGGTCCCGGCCGGGCGTGCGCGAACGCGAGTCCGGGCGAGATGACGATGTACGGGCCGTGCTCCTCGACCAGGTCGATCATCGCGTCGGTGTACGGCGGCGTCGCCGACCCCGAGGTGACGAGCGCGGCACCGGCGAGCCGGAGCGCGTCGCGCCACGAGGACGCGCTCGCTCCGAGCACGACGGCGTCGTCCGGCAGCGGCGGCAGGGACATCGCTAGGCCTCCTGGTGTCCGGCCGTGATGGTCGCGATGATCTCCTCGCGGTCCTCGAGCGGCAGGAACGAGCCGAGCGCGGCGTTGATCTGGAACGCGGCGAGGTCGTCGAGGTCGTAGCCGAAGGTGCCGGCGAGCAGGGCGAGCTCGCGTGACAGCGACGTGCCGCTCATCAGGCGGTTGTCGGTGTTCACCGTCACGCGGAAGCCGAGCTGGTACAGCACGTCGAACGGGTGGTCGGCGAGGTCGTCGCCCCACGCGGCGATCGCACCGGTCTGCAGGTTCGACTGCGGGGCGACCTCGAGGGGGATCTCGCGGTCGCGGACCCACGACGCGATCTCGCCCAGCGACGCCAGCGTGGAGCCGTCACCGGCGTCCGACAGGGTGATGTCCTCGAAGATCCGGACGCCGTGGCCGAGGCGGAGCGCCCGACCGTCCACCAGTGCCGAGCGGATCGACGCCAGCCCGTCGGCCTCGCCGGCGTGGACCGTCACCGGGAACAGCTCGGATGCCAGGTACTCGAACGCCGCACGGTGGTTCGCGGGCGGGAAGCCTGCCTCGGCCCCCGCGATGTCGAAGCCGACCACGCCGCGGTCCCGGTGCCGGACGGCGAGCTCGGCGATCTCGAGCGACCGGTCCGCATGACGCATCGCGGTGACCAGCTGGCCGATCCGGATCGCGCCACCGGCGGCGTCGACCGCCTCCTCGATGCCGGCCTGCACCGCCTCGACCGTCTCGTCGAGCGTCAGCCCACCCCGCAGGTGCTGCTCCGGTGCCCACCTGATCTCGCCGTAGACGACCCCGTCGGCCACGAGGTCCTCGACGAACTCCTTCGCCACACGGTGCAGCTGCGGCGCGGTCTGCATCACCGACGTCGTGACGTCGAAGGTCTTCAGGTACTCGACGAGCGAGCCGCTGTTCGACTGCTCGGCGAACCATGCGCCGAGTGCCTCGGGGTCGGTCGTCGGCAGCTCGATGCCCGCCTCGTCCGCCATGTCGACGATGGTCGCCGGGCGCAGACCCCCGTCGAGGTGGTCGTGCAGCGAGACCTTGGGCAGGTCGTCGATGACCGCTCCGGCGTCGGGCAGGCGGTAGGTCGGGGCGTCGGCGCTCATGCTCCCAGGCTAGCGGTGGTCGCCGACGCCGCGTCGGCACCTGTGCACAACAGACGGACGGACCGACTGGAGGCTCCCCACAGACGAGTGGGGAGCCTCCGGTCGGTGTGGCCGGGTCGCGGCCGCGGCGCTCAGCCGGTGATGCGCTCCCGCACGATGGGGCCGCGCTCGGGCGCGGACGACCCGATCGCCCACGCACCCTCGAGCGACTCCAGCGCGCGGTCGAAGCGCGCCGGCTCGTCGGTGTGGAGCGTCCAGAGCGGCTGGCCCGCGGTGACGGTGTCGCCGGGCTTGACGTGCAGCTCGATGCCGGCTCCCGCCTGCACCGGGTCCTGCGCGCGGGCCCGGCCGGCGCCGAGACGCCACGCGGCGATGCCGAACGGCAGGGCGTCCTGCTGGACGAGCACACCCGACTCCGTCGCCGTGACCACGTGCTGCTCGCGGGCGACCGGCAGGTCCGCAGCGGGGTCGCCGCCCTGTGCCTCGATCATCCGGCGCCACGTGTCCATCGCCCGACCGTCGGCCAACGCTGCCGCCGGATCGGCGTCCGGCAGACCGGCGAGCCGCAGCATCTCCGACGCGAGCTCGACCGTCAGCGAGACCACGTCGGACGGGCCGCCGCCGGCGAGGACCTCGACCGACTCCCGGACCTCGAGCGCGTTCCCGATCGTCAGGCCGAGCGGGACCTCCATGTCGGTGAGCAGCGCCGAGGTCGCCACGCCCGCGTCGTTGCCGAGGTCGACCATCGTCTGCGCCAGCTCCTTCGACGCCTCGTACGTCGGCATGAACGCACCGGAGCCGAACTTGACGTCGAGCACGAGCGCACCCGTGCCCTCGGCGATCTTCTTCGACATGATGCTCGACGCGATGAGCGGGATGCACTCGACGGTGCCGGTGATGTCACGGAGCGCGTAGAGCTTCTTGTCCGCCGGTGCCAGTCCCGAGCCGGCCGCGCAGATGACCGCGCCGACGTCGCGGAGCACCTCCATCATGCGGTCGTTCGAGATCGACGCCTGCCATCCGGCGATCGACTCGAGCTTGTCGAGCGTGCCGCCGGTGTGGCCGAGCCCGCGGCCGGAGAGCTGGGGCACCGCCACCCCGAACGACGCGACGAGCGGCGCGAGCGGCAGCGTGATCTTGTCCCCGACGCCTCCGGTGGAGTGCTTGTCCACCGTGGTCTTGCCGAGGGCGTCGAACGACATCCGCTCCCCCGACGCGATCATCGCGAGCGTCAGGTCCTTGATCTCCCGCCGTTCCATGCCGTTGAGGAAGATCGCCATCGCCAGGGCCGCCATCTGCGGGTCCTCGACGAACCCGCGCGTGTACGCGTCGACGAGCCAGTCGATCTCGGCGGTGGCCAGGGCCTCGCCGGAGCGCTTGGTGCGGATGAGGTCGACGGTGTCGAAGGGCTCGACTGCCATGTCAGTGCTCCTGCTGGTAGGTCGCGAGGGTGCGGGGCCCGAACGCGTCGGGGAGCACCTGGTCGATCGTGCGGATGCCCGAGACCGTCTCGAGGAGCATGCCCTCGGTCGAGTGCTCGAACAGCAGCTGCCGGCACCGGCCGCACGGCATGAGCGTCGCACCGTCGCCGTCCACGCAGGTGAACGCGACGAGCTTGCCGCCGCCGGTCATGTGCAGCTGCGAGACGAGCGAGCACTCGGCGCACAGGGTGACCCCGTACGACGCGTTCTCGATGTTGCAGCCGGAGACGATCCGTCCGTCGTCGGTGAGCGCAGCAGCGCCGACCGGGAACGACGAGTACGGCGCGTAGGCCCGCCGCATCGCGGCGGTCGCAGCGTCCCGCAGGGCGCTCCAGTCGACGTCGACGCTCGCGTCGATCACGGTGTCCGGGTCGGACGGGAGGCTCGTGGCCGGGTCCGTCCAGGACGGCTCGCCGGTCGCGGGGCCGGTGGTGACCTCCTGGTCACCGGAAGGGTTCGTGTCGGTCATGTGCCGCGCCTCCAGGCCGTCAGCTCTTGGTGTACGGCTTGCCGGCGGCCGCCGGTCCGCGCGACTGCCCGACCAGGCCGGCGACCGCGAAGATCGTGACCACGTAGGGCAGCATGAGCAGGAACTCGCTCGGCACCGGGGAGTCGATCGCGCCGAGGATGTTCTGCAGGTTCGACGCGAAGCCGAACAGCAGCGCCGCGAGCGTCGCCCGGATCGGGTCCCAGCGACCGAAGATGACGGCGGCCAGGGCGATGTAGCCCGCGCCCGCGGTCATGTCCTTCGTGAACGGGCCGACCGCGTCGAGCGTGAAGTACGCGCCGCCGAGACCGGCGATCGCGCCGGCGAGCGAGACGTTCCAGAAGCGCGTCCGCGCGACGTTGATGCCCACCGTGTCCGCGGCCTGCGGGTGCTCGCCGACCGCGCGGAGGCGCAGGCCCCAGCGGGTCTTGAACAGCGCGAAGGTGACGACCGCGACCGCGACGTAGGCGAGGTAGACGACGACCGTCTGCTCGAAGAACACCGGGCCGATGACCGGGATCTGGTGCAGGACCGGGATCTCGAGCTTCGGGAAGCGCACGCCGATGTTGAGCGTCTGCTCGTTCGGCGAGAGCACCTGCGAGTAGAGGAAGCCCGTCAGGCCCGAGATGAACGCGTTGATGACGACACCGACGATGACCTGGTCGACCAGGTACTTGATGCTGAACGCCGCCAGGAGGAACGAGACGAGCACGCCGGCGACGAGCGCACCGACGAGGCCGACCCACGCGGAACCGGTCAACGAGGCGATCATCGCCGAGGTGAACGCGCCGGCGAGGAACTGGCCCTCGATGGCGATGTTCACGACGCCGACACGCTCCGAGATGACGCCGCCGAGGGCTCCGAACACGAGCGGGACGCTGAGACCCAGGGCGCCCAGGAGCAGGCCCGGCACGGGGATGGTGTCACCGGCGGCCGACCAGGCGAGGAAGCCGACGACGAAGACGACCGCGAAGACCGCGGTCAGCCAGAGCGGGATCCGGCGGTTCGCTCGGACCTCGACGACGGCGTACACGGTGGCGAGCGCCAGCAGGACGATGACGACGATGCCGGTGCCGGTCGCGGGGAGCGGCACGTTCGGCAGCGCGAAGAAGTCGCCGCCGTTGGCGAGCCGGAACGTGGTGTCGCCGGCACGGTGGAGCACGCCGAAGAACAGCAGCGCGAGCAGGGTGAAGACGCCGAAGCCGATCGGGGCCTTCCAGCTCCGGGTCGTCTCGATCGGGCGGTCGGACAGCGCCGGTGCGGGCGCCGCGGTGGTGGTGGTGCTCATGCGGCGACCGCCTTCCGGGAGTTCTTCGCGGCACGACCGCGACGACGCGCACCCGGCTGCGGGATGCGGAAGATCGCGCGGACGAGCGGCGGTGCGGCGATGAACAGGACGATGAGCGCCTGGATCACGCCGACGATGTCGATCGGGATGTCGTTCGCGGCCTGCATGGCGTAGCCGCCGTTCTTCAGGACGCCGAACAGGATCGCGGCCCAGAACACGCCCCACGGCTTCGAACGGCCGAGGAGGGCGACCGTGATCGCGTCGAAGCCGATGCCGGCGTCGATGCCCGAGGTGAAGCCCGAGGTCACGGCGCCCTGCACCTGGTAGGCGCCGGCGATGCCGACGAGCGCACCGGAGATGACCATCACCCAGATGGTGAGCGCGGGGACGCTCATGCCGGCGACGCGGGCGGCGCGCGGGTTCTCACCGATCGTCCGGAAGCGGAAGCCGAGCGACGACTTGTTGACGAGCCACCACACCACGACCACGGCGATCAGCGCGACGACGAAGCCGAGGTCGATGCCGTACCGGGGACCGAACAGCGCCGGGAAGACCGCGCTCTCCTTCGTGGCGGGCGAGATCGGGTTCGAGCTGCCCGGCGCCTGCAGCAGCCCCGGCGTGCGGAGCAGGTAGCTGACGAGGTAGAGCGCGACGTAGTTGAGCATGATCGTCAGGACGACCTCGTTGGCACCGGTGCGGGCCTTGAGGACCCCGACCAGGCCGCCCCAGACCGCACCGCCGACGATGCCGGCGACGACGGTGAGCGGGATGTGGATCGCGGCGGGGCCGTCGAACGAGAAGCCGACCCAGCCGGCGGCTGCGGCACCGATGAGGATCTGACCCTGGCCGCCGATGTTGAAGAGGCCGGCCCGGAAGGACAGCGCGATGCCGAGGCCCGCGGCGATCAGCGGCACGGCGTAGTCGACCGAGCGCGTGATCGGCGCGATGGCCTGCGCGAAGGAGCTCGCGCCGAAGTTCACGACCGAGCCCTGGAAGAGCGACCGGTACGCGCCACCGACCGCGGTGCCGACGGCCTGGAAGGTGTCGGCGGGGCGGGCGAAGAAGTACCCGGCCGCCGCGCGGACGTTCTCGTCGGTGACGGCGATCAGGATGCCGCAGGCGACGAGGGCGAGGACGACGGCGAGGACGGTCACGAGCACGGAGCCGTTGACGATGCTTTGCAGCGCCGTGCTCCAGCGGTCACCGCCGGCAGCCCGACGCTCGGTGTCGTCCGCCGAGTCCGTCATGAGGTGCGGGGTGCCCTCGACGTCCTGCATGCGGTCGTCGGTGGGTGCCTCGGCCGGGGTCGCCGGCTGCGTGTTGTCTGGCGTGGGGGTGCTCACGCTGCCAGCTCCGTTCCTTCTGGGATCTCCCCGGCCATCATGAGGCCGAGGACGTCGCGCGGGGTGTCCGCGGGGACGATGCCGACGATGCCGCCGCGGTACATGACCGCGATCCGGTCGGCGAGCGCCACGACCTCGTCGAGCTCCGTGGAGACGACGATGACCGGGACGCCGGTGTCGCGGGTGGCGACGATGCGCTTGTGCACGAACTCGATCGAGCCGACGTCGATGCCGCGCGTGGGCTGCGCGGCGACGAACAGCCGCAGCTCGCGGCTCAGCTCGCGGGCGAGGACGATCTTCTGCTGGTTGCCGCCCGACAGCCGACCGGCCGCCGTGGTGCGGGACGGCGTGCGGATGTCGAACTCGGCGATCTTCTCGTCGGCGAACGCGTCGCGCTCGGCGGCGCGGATCGTGCCGGCGCGCACGAACTCGTCGTGGTCGGCGCGGTCGAGCATGAGGTTCTCGGCGATCGTGAACTCCCCGACCAGGCCGTCCTCCTTGCGGTCCTCGGGCACGAAGCCCACCCCCGCGTCGAGGACCTGCTTCACCGTGCGACCGGTGAGCTCCTTGCCGTCGAGCGTGATGCGACCCGCGTGCACGGGCTCGAGGCCGATGATCGCCTCGGTCAGCTCGGTCTGCCCGTTGCCCTGCACACCGGCGATGGCGAGGACCTCGCCGCGGCGGACGGTGAACGAGACGTCGTCGACGAGCACGACGCCCGACGGGTCGGTGACGGTCACGCCCTCGACCACGAGGGCGTCCTCGCCGCCGGACGCGGGCGTCTTGTCGACGACGAGCGAGACGGCCCGGCCGACCATGAGCGCAGCGAGCTCGTTGTTCGTCGCGGTCGGCGAGGCCTCGCCGACGACCTTGCCGAGGCGGATCACCGTGATCCGGTCGGCGACCTCGCGCACCTCGCGCAGCTTGTGCGTGATGAAGACGATCGCGGTGCCGGCCTCGCGGAGCTGGCGCATGATGCCCATCAGCTCGTCGGTCTCCTGCGGCGTCAGGACCGCCGTCGGCTCGTCGAAGACGAGGACCTTCGCGTCGCGGGACAGCGCCTTGATGATCTCGACGCGCTGCTGCACGCCGACGGGCAGGTCCTCGATGCGGGCGTCGGGGTCGACGTCGAACCCGAAGCGGTCGCTGATCTCGCGCACGCGCTTGCGGGCGCCGGCGAGGTCGAGACGACCGCCGAAGGTCGTCTGCTCCTGACCGAGCATGACGTTCTCGGCGACGGTGAACACCGGCACGAGCATGAAGTGCTGGTGCACCATGCCGATGCCGGAGCGCATGGCGTCACCGGGGCCGTCGAAGTCCTGGACGACGTCATCCAGGAGGATCTCGCCCTCGTCCGCCTGGTACAGGCCGTAGAGCACGTTCATCAGGGTGGACTTGCCCGCACCGTTCTCGCCCAGGAGGCAGTGCACCTCACCGGGTTCGACCGTGAGGGAGATGTGGTCGTTCGCGACCAGGGGGCCGAACCGCTTGGTGATTCCGCGGAGCTCGAGCTTCATGTTGTCTACTGCGTTCCTGTTGGTCAGCGCGTCACCCGTCGGTGGACGCGCGGAAACGCGGGCGGAGGATCGATCCCCCGCCCGCGTTCACCCGACTACTTGTCCGACTGCGTCTCGACCGTGATCGAGCCGTCGATGATGCCCGACTTGATCTTGTCGAGCTCGTCCTGCAGACCCGAGTCCACCTTGGACTCGTAGTCGTGGAACGGCGCGATGCCGACGCCGTCGTTCTTCAGGGTGCCGACGTACGGCTCCTTCGAGAACTTGTCGTCCGCCGCCTGCTCGACGACGTCCTTGACCGCCGGGCGCATGCCCTTCATCACCGAGGTGAAGGCGATGTCCTTGTAGCGGGGGTCGGCCTCGTAGAGGTCGCTGTCCGCGCCGATCAGGACCGAACCGTTGTTCGCGTCCTTGATCGCCTCGGCTGCCGACTGGTAGATCGGGCCACCGACGGGCAGGATCACGTCGGCGTCCTGGTCGAGCAGGGTCTGCGCGACCGACTTGGCCTGCGTGCCCGCCTCGAAGCCACCGGTGAAGGAGCCCTTGCCGGTCTCGACGTTCCAGCCGACGACCTTGACGTCCTTCTTCTTCTGCTCGTTGTAGTACTTCACGCCGTCCGCGAAGCCGTCCATGAAGATGGTGACGGTCGGGATCTGCATGCCGCCGAAGGTGCCGACGACGCCGGTCTTCGAGTAGGACGCCGCCGCGTAGCCGGCCAGGAAGGCGGCCTGCGAGGTGTCGAACGTGATCGGCTTGACGTTCTTCGCGTCGATCGAGTTGTCGTCGATGATCGCGAACTCGGTGTCGGGGTTCGCAGCTGCCTGCTTCTTCGTGGCGTCTGCGAGGTTGAAGCCGACCGTGATGATCATGTTGCAGTTCTGGTTGACGAGCTGCTCGATGTTCGAGTCGTAGACCGTGGCGTCCTTGGACTCGGCCTTGTTGTAGTCGGCGCCGAGCTCCTTCGCCGCGTCGACCATGCCGTCGAAGCCGAGCTGGTTGAAGGACTTGTCGTCGAAGCCACCGGCGTCGGAGACCATGCAGGGGCGGAAGTCGGTCTTCTTCGCCGAGGTGGTGTCGGACGGGGCAGCCGAGCAGCCGGCCAGGACGGCCATGGTGCCGGCGAGCGCGAGGCCGCTGAGCAGGACCTTGCGGGTACGAGATGTCACGGGTTGGTTCCTCCGGGGGGCGGTGCCCGGACCACGTGCGTTCCGGGCGATCGTGGCGACAGTACACGACCGTCGGGCCGGTACAGAACGCCCCTGAGGGACTCCTGGGATCAGTTACACGATCGCGACCCCGACGAAACGCGCTCGTAACGCCGACGTCCCCCGGGGACCCGGTCCGGGGGACGATCCGAGGATTTCGTGGTGGAGCGCTACAGCGAGCGACACCTGCCGTCGTTCGTGCACGGAAGCACCAGACGACGGTCCTGCATCACTCGTCGGCCTGCTGCTCCGCAATGCGGTCGGCGTCGCCGGGGAAGCACAGGGACACTGCCTGGACCGTGGAGTTGCCGGGGGAGGCGTACGCACTGATCGAAGCGATCTGTTCACCGCCGCGCCCGAGCACCGCCGGTCCGTCGTCTGGATCACGGACGATGACCCGCAGCCCCTGCCCACGCCAGTGCTCCGCAATCCGGGCGCCGTCCTCGGACGGGTCACCCGCCAGCGTGCTCCCCGAGAGGTACCGCCACTGCGCACCCTGCTCGCCGTCGGACAGGACGCAGTCCTCGGGGTGGTCAGGTCCGGCTCGCGCCTTCCAGTGCCCGCCGAGGAGTCGGGTTGCATCGTCCACGGCGTCGATCATCTGCTGTTTCGCGGTCGCTGCATCCGGGTAGGACTCCGTTCGTCGGTCCGTCGCTGTGTCGGTCGCGCTGGGGACACAGCCGCGCAGCAGACCCGCGAGCGCGAAGACGACGGCGGAGCTCGCGACGATCCGCTCGCTGCTCCGGCGAACGGAGACCGCCGTGAACGATGCTCCGTGCGTCACCCGTCGGCCTGCTGCTCCTCGGCCCGTGGTCGTGGTCAGACGACGCGCGGGCCGTCCTGCGTGCATGCGCATCCTCCTTCGACGGAGCGGATCAGGACCCGCTGCTCTGCTCCTCTTCGATCTCGTCGGCACTCCCCGGGAAGCAGAGCGATTCGGCCTCCAGCGTGTACTTGCCCGGGAACGCGTACAGATCGATCAGCGCGGTCGAGGCTCCACCCCGTCCGACGACGACCGGGCCGTCAGGATCCGCGACTCGTCCGACGGTCATGCCCGCGGACTGCCAGGTCTTCGTGACCGCCGCAGCATCGTCGTCCGGATTGCCCCCTCCGTCCGTCCTGGTGGTCAGGTAGACCCAGTTGGCTCCTTGTCCACCGTCGGGGAGCGTGCAGCTGTCGACGTAGTCCGGACCCTGCGTGGTGACCCATTCGCCCCCGAGCGCCGCAGCGGTCCTGTCGACGAGCTCGGTCATCTTCCGCTGAGCAGTCTCGGGGTCCACCTGGGCCGTCCTTCCATCGTCGGACAGCGTCTCGCCGACCGGAGGGTGTTGCGTGCAACCGCTGATGACGATCAGCAATGCGAGGGGTGTGAGGGCAACGCTCGTCAGGCGCCGCATGGTCAGCTCGGCAGACATTCGTCTCCTCTCGAGACGCTCCGGCGTCTCGTCCTCGGAGGCTCACTCGACCTCGTCGGCGTCGTCCTCGGCCATGCGGTCGGCGTCGCCGGGGAAGCACAGCGAGACGGCCTGGACGGTGTAGTTGCCGGAGACCGCGTAGAAGCTGATGGACGCGATGTCCCCGCCTCCCCCACCGAAGACCACCGGCCCGGTGCTCGTGTCCCGCGCGCTCACGCGCTTGCCCTGCGCACGCCAGTGGTCGGCCATCGCCGAGCCGTCTTCCTCCGGCCGCCCCTCGATCGCGCTCCCCGTCAGGTACCGCCAGTGTGCTCCGCGCTCCCCGTCCGGCAACGAGCACCGCTCCGCTGCGTCCGGTCCGGTCCGCGCCGTCCACACTCCGCCGAGGAGCTCGGTGGCGTCGTCCACAGCGGCGATCATCTGTTGCTTCGCGGTCACTGCGTCCACGATCGGATCCGTTGCGCTGGCCGTCCTCGTCTCGACCGCTCGGGACGCACACCCGGTGCTCAGTCCCGCGAGCGCGAGGACGACGATGAGGCTTGCGAGGTCGCGCGCGCTGATCCGGCACGGCCAGGACACCACGAACCCGGGATCGCGGGTCATTCGTCGGCCTGCTGCTCCTCGATCTCGTCTGCGTCGCCAGCGAAGCACATCGAGAGCGCTTGGATGCTGTAGTTGCCGGGGAAAGCGAAGAAACGGATCATCTCGACGCGATCGCCGCCGCGAGCGACCACCGCCGGCCCCTTGGAGTCAGCGAGTCGGTCCACGGTCAGACCGGCGGACCTCCAGACATCGGAGGCAGCAGCAGCGTCCGCCTCGACGTCGGCGGACTCTGCTCGAGCAACTCGGTACACCCACCGAGCTCCTTCCTCGTCGCTCGACAGCTGGCAGCTCTCGACGTAATCGGGAGACGTCCGCGTCTCCCATTCGCCGCCGAGCGCGGCCGTTGTCTGATCGACGATGTCGATCATGTTTCGCTTCGCAGTGTCTGCGTCCACGGAGTACGTCCTCTCAGTCGGTCGGGTTGCATCATGTTGCTGCCCGGCACATCCGGCGGTCACGACGACGACTGCCAGTAGCGCCGCCGTCGCCGCGAGTGCGCGACGAGCACGGTGTCGTGCGTTCATGTGCCTCCTCCTTCGTCGGACCGGGTCATCGATCTCGCGCCCCGGTCAGCAACTCGTCCTGACCTGTGGTGGCGAGTGCCACGTTGTGCAGTGACTCGGTACCACGGTCCAGGTAACCTCGGTGGTCCTTGAACACCGGGGCGTGATGCAGGACCGACGCAAGGGTCTGCCCCTCGCTCCCAGTCCCGCCGTCGGCGCCGAACACGGTCGCTCCGAAACCCTGCGCGGTCGGGTCGACGCGATGGGCGAGGCTCTTCTCCCGGCCGAACGTCGCCCATTCGTCACCCTGTCCGGACTCGCCGGTGGGGCCGTCCTTCGCCTGAGCCGCGAAGACCTGGTCTGCGTGCAGCTGCTGCGCATCGTCGAGCCCATCGGGCAGCCCGGCAGAACCCAGTGCGACGAACCGATCAACGTGGACACCCCGCTCGGCCAGAGCCACAGCGCCCGCGGTCGTGCCGTAGGAGTGCGCCACGACGTTCGTCTGCACGTCATCAGTTCCGCGGACGGCTGAGAACCCGCGGATCGAATCTGCGAGACGCTTGCCGCCCTCCTTCGCCTTGGCCATGAGGAGCACATCCTGTGGTCCCGGGGTGGTGTAGCCGACCCAAGCGACGACTGCTCGATCCGAAGGGTCTGCGACGTCTGTGGTGTCCGCAACGTCCGTTTGCTCATCGGCGATGTTCTGAGCGGCCCTCGCCCACGTCGTCATGTCCGCTGTCGTGGTGTCCATACCAGGGACAGCCCAGGTCGCTGACTTCGCACGATCGAGATCGCCGATCGAGACAGCAGCGAGCGGCGGTCGATCGTCGGTGAGTGCGATGAGGAAGCGCTTGCCGTCGGAACCCTTCTTCGTCAAGGCAGCATTGACGTTCCGGAGGGCCTTGCGGTCCGCGTACCGCGCCGTCAGTTCCCGCGCCAACACCCGTGAGCCGTCACCCGCCGATGCGACCGTCCGCTCCAGCTGCTCGATCTGGCACTCCACGTCGACCAGTCGCTGGTTCAGCACGAGGGCGTTCGCCGTACTCCGCGCCCAGTACGGGACACCCTCGAGGTTCCCGAGTCGCGCGAGGACGTCCGTCGGGAAACCGTCGAACACGCTGGCGTCGGCCGTCGTCAGCCCGAGCGCAGCCCAGCGCTCCGCGACCTCCGTCGGCGTCAGGTGCTCCGCGAACAGCCGTTGGAGGGCAGGCGCCGCCTGTCCGGTCGCCGCGATGTCGAGAGCCGCGTTCGACAGCGACCCACTGCCGCCGGCGGCCTCGAAGGCGTCGGCGATCCTGCCGATCCAGCTCCGATCCTCGTCGTTCTCGCGCACGTAGCGCGCGAAACCCGCCGGCATGCTCGCGCGGTCGACCGTGACCCAGGCGCAGGAGGACCGGAAGGAGGACCACGCCGATCGCACGCGCTCGGACTCGGCCGACGCGGTCGTGCCCGGTCCCGAGGTCGTCGTCACGAAGGCCCGGAGCGCGCTCGGATCGGCAGAACTCCTGCCACGGCTCGCTCCGTCGCCGTAGCGCGCACACTCCCGACCGCGGAACTCGGCGTCGACCTCCGGCCTCGGCTCGGGTTCGGTCGCCGGCTCGGGATCGGTGAAGCGCTCCAGTGCGTCGACGACCGATCGTCCTGCGGACCGGCGAAGGCCTCGGCCACGGACGCCGCCCGTTTCCGGTCGGCGTCACGCGCCTTCCAGTCGGCGTGGTCACGCTGGCGCTCCCGTTCGCGCTCCGCAGCAGCGACCGCGGCGTCGATCTGGTCGGCGAGGTCGACCAGCAAGGTCGGCGGACCGTCAGAGCACGTCCCCCCGACCGCTCAGCTTCAGTGCGTCCACCACGCCCTTGACCCGCTGCGCGTTCGCGCTCGTGGTGACGAGCAGCGCGTCCGGGGTGTCGACGACGACGATGTCCTCGACCCCGATGAGCGAGATGAGTCGCTGGCTGTGCGCCACGACGATGCCGCTCGACGAGTCGGCGAGGATCCGCGCGCCGTCCCCGAGCACGGCGAGGTTGTTCGCCCGCCCGCCGGACTGCAGCTTCGCGAGCGAGGCGAAGTCGCCGACGTCGTCCCAGTCGAAGTCGCCGGGCACGACGGCCATGCGCCCCGCGGCGGCGGCGGGCTCGGCCACGGTGTAGTCGATCGCGATCTTCTCGAGCCCCGGCCAGATCGCGTCGACGACCGCGCCGCGCGAGGAGGTGTCCCACGCCGCGGCGAGCTCCTCGATGCCGGCGAGCAGCTCGGGCTTCGTGCGGCCGATCTCGGCGAGCAGCACGTCGGCCCGCGCGATGAACATGCCGGCGTTCCAGAGGTACGAGCCGTCCTCCAGGTAGCCGCGGGCGGTGTCGAGGTCGGGCTTCTCGACGAACGACTTCACCGCGTGCACCGTCGACGCACCCTCGACCGGGAGCGCAGCGCCGTCGGCGTGGATGTAGCCGAAGCCGATCGCCGGCTCGGTCGGGGTGATGCCGATGGTCGTCACGTACCCGGCGCGTGCGGCGGCGACGGCCTCGCGCACCGAGCGGCGGAAGCCCCGGGCGTCACCGATGACGTGGTCCGCCGCGAACGAGCCGATGACCACGTCCGGCTCACGGCGGCGCAGGATGGCGGCGGCGAGCCCGATGGCCGCGGTCGAGTCCTTCGGCTCGCTCTCGAGCACGACGTTGTGGTCGGCCACGCCGGGCAGCTGCGCCTCGACGGCTGCTCGGTGCGCCCGCCCGGTCACGACCATGATCCGCTGCTCGCCGGCGAGCGGTGCGAGCCGGTCCCAGGTCTGCCGCAGGAGCGACGCGCCGGACCCGGTCAGGTCGTGCAGGAACTTGGGCGCGTCGGCGCGCGAGAGCGGCCAGAGGCGGGAACCGATGCCGCCGGCCGGGATGATCGCGTAGAAGTCCTCGAGTGCGTCTGCCACCCGCTCACCGTACCGGTGTCGCCGGACGTGACCTGGACGCCACCCGGACGACCGCCGCACCGCTCCTGCGGGTGCCCGCAGCGGCCGCTCGCAGCGGGACGGGCCGCAGCCGACGGGACGGCCGGGCCCCGCGCCTCCCGACCGGCTCGCAGCGCAGCGCGAGTTCACCGGCTGCGCGCCGCCCGTTCACCCGCGCCGCCCCGGCCGGTCACGGCGCGCGCGGACCATGGACAGCACCATGAGCGCACGCAGCGTGGAGCGCGGCACGTCCCAGCGGACCGTCGCCGTCGTGACCGAGAGCTTCCTGCCCACCCTGAACGGCGTCACCACCAGCGTCCTGGCGGTCCTCGACCACCTGGAGCGCCGCGGCCACCGCGCGGTGGTGATCGCCCCGGACACCCCCGGTCTCGCTCGGTTCCGCTCGGGGACCCGGGTCGAGCGCTACCGGTCATTCGACGTGCACCGGGTGCCCGCCGTGGCATACCGGCAGTTCCCGGTCGCGCTCCCCCACCCCGTGCTCGACACGATCCTCGCCGCCTCCGGCGCCGACGTGCTGCACGCTGCGAGTCCGTTCCTGCTGGGCGGTCGCGCGATCACGGCGGCCGGGAGGCTCGGCATCCCCTCCGTCGCCGTCTTCCAGACCGACGTGGCCGGGTTCGCCCGCCGCAACGGGCTGACCGCGACCGTCCCGTTGGTCAGGAGGATCCTGGGCCGCATCCACGCGGGGGCGTCGCTGACGCTCGCCCCGTCCAGCGCGACCGCGGCGATGCTCGCCGAGGACGGCGTGCCCCGCGTCGCCCGCTGGGGCCGCGGTGTCGACACCGACCTGTTCCACCCGGACCGGCGACGCTCGGCGCACGTCCGTGCGGCGCGGCGGCGGATCGCACCGGGTGGCGAGACCATCGTCGGCTACGTCGGTCGACTCGCGCCCGAGAAGGAGGTCGAGCGGCTCGCCGAGCTCGGCGGCGTCCCGGGCATCCGGCTGGTCGTCGCCGGCGGCGGGCCGTCGCGTGCGTCCCTCGAGCGTCGGCTGCGACACCTCGACGTCACGTTCACGGGACCCCTGCGCGGCGACGCCCTGGCCGACGCCTACGCGATGCTCGACGTCTTCGTGCACACGGGTCCGGCCGAGACCTTCGGGCAGACCCTGCAGGAGGCCCACGCGAGCGGCCTGCCGGTCGTCGCGCCGGCATCGGGCGGCCCGATCGACCTCGTCGCGCCCGGCCTCGACGGCGAGCTGTACGACCCCGACGTGCCCCAGGCACTCCGTCACGCCGTGCTCGGGCTCGTGACGGACCCGGCGGCGGCCGCACGGATGGGCTCGGCCGGGCGTCTCCGGGTCGAGGGCACCACGTGGGAGGCCGTCGGCGACCAGCTCCTCGCACACCACGACACCGCCCGCACGATCGGGGCTCCGCCGACCCTGTCCCGGACCCTCCGTGTCGGGTGGGACGAGAGTGTCAGCGCACGCGCATAGGATGGGTCGTGTTCCACACGAACACGAACGGCAAGGGCTCGCCGATCGGACGAGCCCGTCCTATGGGAGGACTCGCTCATGGCCGAGCAGACCGCAGGCGGGACGACGATCGTCGAACCGAGAGTGACGATCGAGGCGCCCCGTGCGTCCCGGAAGCTCGAAGGAACGCTGTACCGCGGGTCCACGGGGATGTGGTCCTGGGTGCTGCACCGCATCACCGGTGTCGCGATCTACTTCTTCCTGCTCGTGCACATCCTCGACACCGCGCTGGTGCGCCTGTCCCCCGAGGCGTACAACGCCGTGATCGGCACCTACAAGACGCCGATCATGAACATCGGTGAGATCGCGCTCGTGATGGCGATCGTCTTCCACGCGCTGAACGGGCTGCGGATCATCCTGGTCGACTTCTGGTCGAAGGGGCCGAAGTACCAGCGCGCCATGTTCTGGATCGTCCTGGTCGTGTGGGCCGTCCTGATCGCGGGCTTCCTGCCCCGTCAGCTCATGAACCTCGTCGCGGACTTCCAGTAGGCGAAGGGACCCACGGACATGACCACGCAGATCGTCGAGCCGCCTCGTTCGGCCGCAGCAGCCCGCCGCACCACCAACTGGGAGAAGTGGGGGTGGATCTACATGCGCGCCTCGGGCGTCCTGCTCGTCGTGCTGATCTTCGGCCACCTCTTCGTCAACATGGTCGCCGGCGAAGGCGTCAAGCAGATCGACTTCGCCTTCGTCGCCGGCAAGTGGGCGAACCCCTTCTGGCAGGTCTGGGACTCCCTGATGCTCGTCCTCGCCCTCGTGCACGGCTCGAACGGCATGCGGACGATCATCAACGACTACGTCGCGAAGCCCGGCATCCGGAAGACCCTGCTGCTCGCGGTGCTCATCGCGTGCGTCGCGCTGGTCGTGCTCGGCCTGCTCGTCTGCTGGACGTTCGACCCGTGCCCGGCCGGCGCCGCCGCTGCCGACCTGCCGTCGTTCTGCCCCGCGCAGTAGCAGCACGGCTCGGCCACGAGCACCGCGCCGTAGACCCACGCGCACGCCGCGACCACCCCGCCGGCGCGCTGACCCACCCCGAAAGGCCCCAGTGAGCGAGACCACCGTCCACCACCACCAGCACGACATCGTCATCATCGGCGCGGGCGGTGCCGGCATGCGTGCCGCCATCGAAGCCGGCCCGAAGGCGAAGACGGCCGTCATCTCGAAGCTCTACCCGACGCGCTCGCACACCGGTGCGGCCCAGGGCGGCATGGCTGCGGCCCTGGCCAACGTCGAGGAGGACTCGTGGGAGTGGCACACCTTCGACACGATCAAGGGCGGTGACTACCTGGTCGACCAGGACGCCGCCGAGATCCTGGCGAAGGAGGCGATCGACGCCGTCATCGACCTCGAGAACATGGGCCTGCCGTTCAACCGCACGCCCGAGGGCAAGATCGACCAGCGGCGCTTCGGCGGGCACACGCGTGACCACGGCAAGGCCCCCGTCCGCCGGGCCTGCTACGCGGCCGACCGCACGGGCCACATGATCCTGCAGACGCTGTTCCAGAACTGCGTGAAGCTCGGCGTCGAGTTCCACAACGAGTTCTACGCGCTGGACCTCGTCATGGTCGACGTCGTCGGCGACGACGGGGTCACCCGCCAGCAGCCCGCCGGCGTCGTCGCCTTCGAACTCGCGACCGGTGAACTGCACGTCTTCCACGCCAAGGCCGTGATCTTCGCGACCGGCGGCTTCGGCAAGATGTACAAGACGACCTCGAACGCCCACACCCTGACCGGTGACGGCGTCGGCATCGTCTGGCGCCAGGGTCTGCCGCTCGAGGACATGGAGTTCTTCCAGTTCCACCCGACCGGCCTCGCCGGCCTCGGCATCCTGCTCACCGAGGGTGCCCGCGGCGAGGGCGCGATCCTCCGCAACGCCTCGGGCGAGCGCTTCATGGAGCGGTACGCCCCGACCATCAAGGACCTCGCGCCCCGCGACATCGTCGCCCGGTGCATGGTGCAGGAGGTCGCCGAGGGGCGCGGTGCCGGTCCGAACAAGGACTACGTCCTCCTCGACTGCACCCACCTCGGTGCCGAGGTGCTCGAGACGAAGCTGCCGGACATCACCGAGTTCGCCCGCACCTACCTCGGTGTCGACCCGGTCGTCGAGCCGGTACCGGTCATGCCGACCGCGCACTACGCGATGGGCGGCATCCCGACGAACACCAACGCCGAGGTGCTCTACGACAACACCACGGTCGTGCCCGGCCTGTACGCCGCCGGCGAGTGCGCCTGCGTGTCCGTGCACGGCTCGAACCGCCTCGGCACCAACTCGCTGCTCGACATCAACGTCTTCGGCAAGCGCTCGGGCAACAACGCGGCCGAGTGGGTGCAGACCGCCGAGTTCCTCCCCCTGCCCGAGGACCCGGCCGCCGGCGTCCGCGGGATGCTCGACCAGCTCCGCGCCTCGACCGGGACCGAGCGCATCGCCGTCCTCCGCAAGGAGCTGCAGGACGAGATGGACAAGAACGCGCAGGTGTTCCGCACCGACGAGTCGCTCGGCAAGATGACCGAGACGATCCACCAGCTCCGCGAGCGGTACCTGAACATCGCCGTGCAGGACAAGGGCAAGCGCTTCAACACCGACCTGCTCGAAGCCGTCGAACTCGGGTTCCTGCTCGACCTGGCCGAGGTGGTCGTGTTCTCCGCGCGGAACCGCAAGGAGAGCCGCGGCGGCCACATGCGCGACGACTACCCGAAGCGCGACGACGAGAACTACATGCAGCACACCATGGCGTACCTGACGGGCGACCCGCACTCGTCACTCGCCGACGACCACATCACACTCGACTGGAAGCCCGTCGTCGTGACGCGGTACGAGCCGATGGAGAGGAAGTACTGATGACCGACACCCTGGTCTCCGACAGCCCGCGCACCGACACCGTGCAGAGCGCTCCTCCCGGATCGTTCCCCGTCACGATCATCGTTCGACGGTTCGACCCGGACGTCGACGACGAGCCGCGCTGGCAGGACTTCGACGTGATGATGCTGCCGACGGACCGCATCCTCGACGCCCTGCACCAGATCAAGTGGGAGCAGGACGGCTCGCTCACGTTCCGTCGGTCCTGCGCGCACGGCGTGTGCGGCTCGGACGCGATGCGCATCAACGGGCGCAACCGGCTCGCGTGCAAGACCCTGATCAAGGACCTCGACGTGTCGAAGCCGATCTACGTCGAGGCGATCAAGGGCCTGCCCCTCGAGAAGGACCTGGTCGTGGACATGGAGCCGTTCTTCCAGTCCTACCGCGAGGTCCAGCCGTTCCTGCAGGCCTCGAGCAAGCCGGAGAAGGGCAAGGAGCGCGTGCAGTCCGTCGCCGACCGCGCCCGGTTCGACGACACCACGAAGTGCATCCTCTGCGCCGCGTGCACCTCGTCGTGCCCCGTGTTCTGGACCGACGGGCAGTACTTCGGCCCGGCGGCGATCGTCAACGCACACCGCTTCATCTTCGACTCGCGCGACGACTCGGCGAACGTGCGCCTCGACATCCTCAACGACAAGGAGGGCGTGTGGCGGTGCCGCACCACCTTCAACTGCACCGACGCCTGCCCGCGCGGCATCCAGGTGACCAAGGCGATCTCCGAGGTCAAGCAGGCGATCATGCGCGGCGGCGTGTGAGACGTCGACCCACCGGAGGCACGGCGGTGTCTCGGCGAACGGCATGGAAGCGGCCGGTAGGCTCGCGCCCATGACGTTCGCGGAGACCCGCCCCATCCTGGACCAGCTCGGCTACACGATCCGCTACGTGCAGCTCCCCGGTGAGACGCTCGGCGAGCCCCCGGTCGAGGGTGCACTCCGGGTCGTCCCGACCGAGGCCCACGGCGACTTCGCGCTCGAGGTCGTCGACTACGGCACCGCTCGCCGACTCGCCACCGCGCGTGGTGAGGACGACGCCGTCGAGATGCTCCGCCGCTTCCTGAACCGCGCCTTCCCGGCACCGCGGGACATCCCCCGGCACGAGCTCGACGGGCTGCGTGACCGTGCTGCGTCGACGTACCCGCAGCTCGCGCAGCAGGTCGGCCAGGCCGGTCCGCAGGGGCTCACCATCCAGATCCCGGTCGGCGTCCCCGTCGACCGCGTCGGCGGCCCCGACGGCTACCTGCTGCACCCGCTCGACACCCCGCTCCCCCAGCGGTCACTGCCGCCGCACGTCGCGGCGGCACCCGAGGTGCACCGCTACGTCGTCGACCGCCCCTTCATGGTCACGGTCACGTTCGTGCAGCCCTGGTTCGACCAGCCGGGAGGCGCGCTCCGGTTCGCGACGGCCGACCCGTCCGTCACGGTGCGCGACCTCGTCGTGGACGGTTCGCTGGTCCGTCTCCGGGTGGTCTGAGCCTCCGCCCATCTCCCTGACCTGACGAAGCGGCCCACCCCTGCCGGGGTGGGCCGCTTCGTCGTGTCCGGGTGCTCAGACCTGCGGGCCGGGTGCCTCCGGTCGGTCGTACTGCGCCCCGGCGGGGCTCGACTCCAGGCACCCGAAGACGATGCCGGCGACCCCAGCCGCGAAGGAGACCAGCCAGAAGGGGCCGGCGAGACCGGCGTCGTGCACGCGGCGCCAGCCGAGCGCGAGGGACGGGACGAACGTCGCGAGTCCCCACAGCCCGAGCAGCCCGGCGAACAGGAGCGCGACCGCCGGGAAGCCGCCGGTCGAGGTCGTGGTGCCGTACTCGTCCGTCGTGGTGGCCCCGGCCGCCCAGACGAGGATCGAGGCGATGTACGCGCTGAACAGGACCGTCACCACGATCGCGTTCGCCAGGTACCACCACCAGAACTCACTGCGGCTCGCGCGCCCGTCGAACCGGGCGTACTTCTTCCAGAACCGGACGAAGGCGTCGAGGAACCCGGCGCCGTACCAGGGCGCCCAGAGCGGCGGGGCGCCGCTGGCGTCCGTCGGGATCGGCGCCTGCTGCTGGTACTGCGGGTACGGCTGCTGCTGCTGGGGGTAGGGCTGGCCGTACGGCTGCTGCTGGCCGTACGGCTGCTGCGGCTGCTGCGGCTGCGGCGGCTGCGGCTGCTCAGGGTTCCGGTCGTGCTGCTCGCCGTTCGTCACCGCGATCCCTCCGGTCGGTCGAAGCGGGCGCCTGCGGGCTTGGAGTCGAGCAGGGTGAAGACGAGGAGCGCGATCCCGCCGAAGAACGGGACCAGGCCGAGGAAGAAGAACGGGCCCGCCAGGTTCGCGTCGTGCAGGCGTCGCCACGCCAGGGCGATCGAGGGCAGCACGATCACGAGCATCCACAGGGTCCCCACGTACCCCATGATGAAGAACAGCGCGGACGGCTCGCTGACGACCGTCTCGACCCCGGACGGCGTCACGTACGTCTCGCGGCCGGACTGCGCGAACCCGATGCCCCAGATCGCGCCCAGCACGACGGAGATCGCGACGTTCCAGAGGTACACCCACCAGAACTCGCTGCGGCTCGCACGCCCGTCGAAGCGGACGTACTTCCTCCAGTAGCGCGCGTACGCCTGGACGAAGCCGATGCCGTACCAGGGTGCCCAGAGCGGAGGGCGCCCGTCCGGTCCCACCGGCGCCGTACGCTCGAACAGCGCCTGGCCCTGCGGTCGGAACTGCGGCGGCTGGTCGTACTGCGTCTGCTGGTACTGCGGCTGCTGGTACTGCGGTGCCGACGGTGGGCCCGTCGGTCCCGGTCGATCGGACGGTCGTTGGTCGCTCACGTGATCCCCCTCGTGGTGTTCGGTCGTGCGACGTACCCGTCGAGTCAACCAGAACCGAGTGCGCTCACGGGATCAGTGCGAGCTTGCCGCCCGGGTGCTGCGACTCGAGCAGCTCCGCCGCGGCCTTCGCCTCGGCCAGCGGGAACGTCCGGGCCACCGGCACCTCGAGCTCCCCCGCCGCGGCGAGGTCGACCAGCCGCTGCCGCACGGAGTCCCGGAAGGCCTGGCTCTCCGGCTGCGCGCCGCCCACCGCGGGGAAGCCGTCCTGCTGCGCGCGGCCGAAGGCCGCGATGGTCACGATGCGGGAGCGGTCGGCGACGAGTGCCAGCGACACGTCGACCGCCTCGTCCGTCCCGACGCAGTCCAGCGCCACGTCGACACCGGAGGGTGCGAGGTCCCGGACGCGCGCCTCCAGGCCGTCACCGTACGCGACCCACTCGCCCCCGAAGCGGCGGACGGTCTCGGCGTTGCGTTCCGAGGCGGTGCCGATGACGCGTGTGCCGAGCTGGCGGAGGAGCTGCAGGACGGCGACCCCGACCGCACCGGAGGCGCCGTGCACCAGGACCGTGTCGCGCCCCTCGGCACGGGTGACCCGGATCATGTCGGCGGCGGTGGTCCCGGCGAGCAGCAGGTTCGCGGCCTGCGGGTGGTCGAGCGACGCGGGCTTGGCGAAGACGTCCGCGGCCGGGACGGTGATGCGCTCGGCCCAGCCGCCCTCGACCCGGAAGGCGAGGACCTCGTCGCCGACCGCTCCCCCGCCCGACGCGATCTCGGTGCCGGGACCGACCGCGCTGATCACGCCGGACACCTCGTACCCGACCGCGATCGGCAGGTCGGACCGGTCGCCCTGCCGGGTGTGCTTCGTGTCGGCGGGGTTCATGCCGGCGGCACGGACGTCGATCGTGACCTCGCCGGTGCCGGGGGCGGGCACCTCGACGTCGATGTACTCGAGGACCTCGCTGCCGCCGAACTCGGGGGCGACCCAGTGCTTCGTCATGGGGTGGACGCTACGCTCCGGGACCGGCCTGCCCTCAGGTCCGGGCGGCGCCGCAGCGTGACGGCGGCGTCTCGTCGAGACGCCGCCGGGTCGGCGAGACAACGTCGGATCCGGCGGTGTCTCGCGGGCAGCGCGGCGTCTCGCGGGCGGCGCGGTACCCGGACGCACGGGAGGCGCGGTGCCGGCCGGCACCGCGCCTCCAGAGCGTCGTGTCGTCGCGTCAGCCGCGCGCCGACCGCACCCGGTCGGTGAACGCCGCGTGCAGCGGGTGCTGTGCGTCGAGCCCGGTGATCTCGGTCGCCACGTCGGCGTCCGAGCGGTCCGAACGCAGCAGCTGCTGCAGCTCGACGCTCTGCTCGTCGTCGGCGACGTCGAAGCGCAGCGCAGCGCCCATCGCGTCGAGCAGCGCGGTCGGCTCGGTACCGTCCTCGGCGAGGGCGGCCGCGGGCGAGACGAAGCGCTCGTCACGCGACAGCTTGCGGAGCGGCTGCCGACCGACGCGGGTGACCGTGTCGGGCAGGTGCGGGTTCTCGAAGCGGCCGATGATCGCCTGCACGTACGAGCGGTGCACCTCGGGGTCGAGCTCGTGACGACGCACCAGCAGGTCGCTCGTCTCGGCGAGCACCGACTCGAGCTCCGACCGCACGGCCGGGATCGCGATCGCGTCCGAGATCTTGTCGGCGCCGGCGAGGAAGCCGTGGTACGCGACCGTGGCGTGTCCGGTGTTCACCGTGAAGAGCTTGCGCTCGATCGACGCGGCGAGCCCGTCGACGTAGTGCGCACCGGGGATCTCCGGCTCGTTCCCGCCGAAGGGCGTTCGGTCGATGGCCCACTCGAAGTACGTCTCGACCGTCACGTCGAGGCCGGCGCCCTCGGGCTGGGCCGGGACGATCCGGTCGACGGCGGTGTTCGCGAACACGGCCTTGGCCAGGGCCTCGTCGCGCGACTCGGCCGGGAGCGCCTCGACGATGAACTCGCGCAGGCGGTCGGTCGCGTTGATCGCGTTCTCGCACGCCATGACGGCGAGGGGCGCGGCACCGGCGTCGCGCTGCTGGAGCGCCTTCGCGATGACCGGGGCGATGAACTTCAGGACGGTCGGCCCGACGGCGCAGGTCACGATGTCGGCGGCGGCGACCTCGGCGACCACGCCGGCCTCGTCCTGCGCGCTGTTCACGGCACGGAAGCCGGTGACCTCGTGGTCCTGTGCGCCCTGGCCGACCTCGTGCACGGTGTACGAGTCGGCGGCGGCGAGGGCGTCGATGAGCGGCGCGGCGACGTCCGCGAAGACGACCTCGTAGCCAGCTTCGTGGAGCAGGAGCCCGACGAAGCCGCGCCCGATGTTGCCGGCGCCGAAGTGGACGGCGGTCCCGGTCACTCGTTGACCTCACCGAGGATCGACAGGATCGCGGCGGTGTCCGGCGCGTCGGTGAGCTTCTGGACCTCGTCCTCGTCCGAGAACACGATCGCGATCTTCGACAGGATGTCGAGGTGCTCGTTGTTCACGCCGGCGATGCCGACGACGAAGCGCACGGGGTTGCCGTCCCAGTCGATCGGGGTGGCGTAGCGGATGAACGACAGGGCCGAGGACTTGATGGCGTCCTTGGCGTCGTTCGTGCCGTGCGGGATGGCGAGGAAGTTCCCCATGTACGTCGAGACGCTCTTCTCACGCTCGAGCATCGCCGGGTAGTAGTCCGCCGTGACCGCGCCCGCAGCCTCGAGGATCTCGGCCGCCTCCTTCATCGCCTCCGACTTGGTCGGGGCGGTGTCCTCGGTGTGGATGCGGATCTGGCTCTCCTGCAGGACGGGCATCGGGGTTCTCCTTGTTCTCGACGGACGTGGTGGAGGGGACGGGTTCGCACCCGTCCCCTCCGATACTGCACTTCGTTACTGGTTCTTGAGCTGGTCGACGACCTGGTCGTACTGCGGCGCGTTCATGAAGTTGCCGACCGACACGTGCTGTGCGTTCGGGTTCTTCTGCTTCGCACGGTCGGTCAGTTCCTCCTGCGTGATGATCAGGTCCTCGGTGCCGTCGAGGTTCGCGATCGCCTTGTTGACGACCGTGACGCCCTCGATGCCCGCCTTCTTGACCTTGTTGCGCAGGACGCTGGCGCCCATGGCGCTCGAGCCCATGCCCGCATCGCAGGCGAACACGACGCTCTCGACCCGGGTCGCCGTCGCGGTGGACGCCGAACCGACGCCACCGAGCGCGGCCTCGGCCTCCTCGTCGTTGGCCGGCGCGTTGTTGCCGAGCAGGCCCGAGGTCGCGGCGTTGACGTCGCGGCCCTTGTTGGCCTGGAGCTTCGCCATCGCGGCGCTCATGTCGCCACCGTTGTTCGCCAGGTCACGCTTGCGGCTGGCGAGCAGGAAGAACGAGGCCACCGCGAACGAGACCGCCGCGGACAGGATCACCGAGAGGATGACGCCGACGTAGCTGTCCTTCGCCGTGGCGGTGAGGACGGCGATGATCGAACCGGGCGAAGCCGGGGCGACCAGGCCGGACTGGAACGCGACGTTGGTCGCGACACCGGTCGCACCGCCGAGGATGACGGCGAGGAACAGGACCGGCTTCTGCAGCACGTACGGGAAGTAGATCTCGTGGATGCCGCCGAAGAACTGGATGAGGATCGCACCGGGAGCGGTCGAGCGGGCGATGCCGACACCGAAGAAGGTGAAGGCGAGCAGGATGCCGAGACCCGGGCCGGGGTTCGCCTCGAGCAGGAACAGGATGCTCTTGCCCGACTCCTGGACCTGCTGCGCACCGAGCTGGTCGAGCACGCCGTGGTTGATCGCGTTGTTGAGGAAGAAGACCTTGGCGGGCTCGATGATGACGCTGGCGAGCGGCAGGAGCGAGCTGTCGACCAGGAACTTCACCGCGGCACCGAGGCCCTCGGCGATGAGCTTGAACAGCGGCGCGAGCCAGAAGAAACCGACGAGCGCGAGCACGAAGCCGAGGATGCCGGCCGCGTAGTTGTTCACGAGCATCTCGAAGCCGGGCTTGATCTTGCCGTCCCAGATCTTGTCGATCTGCTTGATGAGCCACGCGCCGAGCGGGCCGCAGATCATCGCGCCGAGGATCATGATCGTGCCGTTGGCGCCGATGATGACACCCATCGCCATGATCGAGCCGACGACGGCGCCGCGGGTCTCGTAGATCATCCGGCCGCCCTGGAAGGCGATCGCGAGCGGGATGAGGTAGGTCAGGATCGGGCCGACGAGACCGATGTTGGCCACGCCGTCGGTCTCACCGAAACCGCCGAGGACGCCCACGGGGGTCCAACCGGTCTCGATGAAGAACGCGGTGATGAGGCCCCACGCGATGAAGATCGCGATGTTCGGCATCACCATGCCGGAGAGGAACGTGCCGAACTTCTGGACGGCGACGCGTGCGCCGCCCCGCGACTTCGCGGGTGCGTCGGGCGCTGCAACGGACGACGTTGTCATGTGCCTGGCTTTCTGTGATGGGTGCTGCTGCGGTGTGAAGGGGTGCTGGTGCTGCGGTGGTGCGGGTGCTGCGGTGGTGCGGGTGCTGCGTGGGGTGGAGCTGGTCGGGTCAGACGGCGTGCGCGGCAGCCGCGGCGGACTTGGCCGCCGCCGCGGTGCTCGCGGCGAGTGCCGCCTTCGCCATCTCGCGGGCCTGCTCGAGCGAGTGCTTGCCGAGTTCGGTGCGCACGTCGGCCAGGGCCGCGGGGGTCATGGACAGGGTGGTGGCGCCGAGGCCGACGAGCACGACGGCGAGCAGCGGGTCGGCCGCGGCCTCGCCGCAGATGCCCACGGCCTTGCCCGCGTCGGCGCCGGCCGCACCGAGCTGTGCGACGAGGCGCAGCACGGCGGGGTGCCACGGGTCCTGGTAGGACGCGACGGTGCCGAGCATGCGGTCGGCGGCCATCGTGTACTGGGTCAGGTCGTTCGTGCCGATCGACACGAAGTCGGCGTTCGTGAAGACCTGCTCGGCCATGAGTGCGAGCGAGGGCACCTCGGCCATGACACCGGCGGTGCGGATGCCGAGCTCGCGGGCCAGGTCGACGAAGTACTCGGTCTCCTCGGCGTCGGCGACCATCGGTGCCATCACCCAGAGGTCGGCCTCGGTCGCCGCGTCGGCCTGGGCGAGCGCGGTGAGCTGGTCGCGGAGGACCTCCTCGTGGTTCCGCAGCGCGCGCAGTCCGCGACGGCCGAGTGCCGGGTTCTCCTCGTCCTTGTCGGTGAGGAAGGGCAGCGGCTTGTCCGCGCCGGCGTCGAGCGCGCGGACGACGACCTTCTTGCCGGGGAACGCCTCGAGCAGCTGGCGGTAGGACTCGGTCTGCTGCTCGACGGTCGGCGCCTTCGGCGAGTCGAGGAAGAGGAACTCGGTGCGGAAGAGCCCCACGCCCTCCGCACCGAGAGCAACGGCGCCGGCGGCGTCGGCGGGGCTGCCGAGGTTCGCGAGCAGCGGGACGGTGTGGCCGTCGGCGAGGGCACCGGCGGTCAGCGGTGCGGCGGCGGCGGCGAGGCGGTCCGCGATGCGCTGGTCGACGTCGGCCACGAGCTCGGTGGACGGGTCGGTGACGACGGTGCCGGCCGCGGCGTCCACGACGACGTGGGTGCCGTCGGACAGGTCGTCGGCGCCGGTGACGCCGACGATCGCGGTGATGCCCTTGGCACGGGCGAGGATCGCGGTGTGGGAGGTCGGGCCGCCGTCACGGGTGACGAGGGCGAGCACCTTGTCGAGGTCGAGCAGCGCGGTGTCGGCCGGCGCCAGGTCACGGGCGACGAGGACGAAGGGGGTGTCCGACTCGGGGACGCCCGGGGCGGGGACACCGCGGAGCTTCGCGATGATGCGCTGTGCCACGTCGTCGAGGTCGGCCGCGCGCTCCCCCATGTAGCCGCCCATGCCGGCGAGCAGGTCGCGGAACTGGCCGAACGCCTCGAACACCGCACGCTCGGCGTTGGTGCCGCCGTCGATGCGGGCGTGCACGTCGTCGAGGAGCGTCGGGTCCTGCGCCATGAGCGCCTGCGCCTCGAGCACGGCCTGGGCGTCGCCGCCGGCGAGCTGTCCGCGCTTGTTGAGGTCCTCGGCCACGGCCGCGAGCGCCTCGGCGACGGCGTGCTTCGCGTCGTCCGCCGTGCCGGCCAGCGCGTCCTTCGAGGGTTCGCCGAGCGGGTCCGCCATGCGGAGCACGGGGCCGTGGGCGACGCCACGGCCGACGCCGGTGCCGAGCAGTTCGGACATTCGAGACTCCTTCATCTCCACGCGCTCACGGTGGGGGTGGTTCGTTCGGTGCGCAGCGACACGAACGGACCACGCCCGTGCGGCTTGGCAGCACACTACCCCGATCCGCGTTGACAAACAAACACATCCGGGGATAAAAATGCAGAAACAGATGCCCGTTTGCGTCTGGCGGACGAAGCGATCCGGACGGATCCGGCGCCGGTCTGCCCGAGCATGCCCGTTCTGTTCCGAGCAGGCCGATCGACCGAGACGACGAGGTCCATGTACGCACCAGAGCGCCACCAGCGCATCGTCGAGCGCGCCAGGTCGCAGGGACGGGTCGACGTGAAGGACCTCGCCGAGCTGCTCGAGGTCACGCCCGAGACCATCCGTCGTGACCTCACCAGCCTGGAGCGCCGTGGGCTCGTCCGTCGTGCACACGGTGGCGCGATCCCCGTCGAGCGGATCACCCTGCACCCGGGCGTCGGCGACCGCGGCGGCATCAACCAGGCCGAGAAGATGGTCATCGCCGAGGCGGCCCTCGCCGAGCTGCCGGAGAACGGCTCGGTGATGATCGACGCCGGGACCTCGACGATCTGCCTGGCCGAGATGCTCCCCACCGACCGCGGGCTCACCGTCGTGACCCACTCGCTGCCGGTCGCCATGGCCGTCGCGAACCGGTCCGGCATCGACCTGCACCTGCTCGGTGGCAACATCCGCAGCGACTCGCTCGCCGGCGTCGGCACGTGGACGCACCAGCTCATCGGCATGGTCAGCGTCGACGTCGCCTTCATCAGCATCAACGGCATCACGCCCGAGCGCGGGCTGACGACCCACAACATGGCCGAGGCCGCCGTGAAGAGCGCGATGATCAAGTCCGCCCGCAGGAGCATCCTGCTCGCGGACCACACCAAGTTCGGCCGCGAGGAGTTCGGTCGCGTCGCGCCGCTCGCCGCGATCGACACGATCATCACCGACCCCGGCGTGAACGCCGACCTCGTGCGCGAGGTCGAGGCCGCCGGCACCGAGGTCCTCTGGCCCGGTCGCGACTGACCGGCGCCGGTCCCCGGGACCGCCCACCACGCGCTCGCTAGCATGAGCGCACCACCCGTCGACAGGAGTCCATCGATGTCCGAAGCCACCCGCACCGTCACCGTCGCCAGCGCGTCCGGCCTGCACGCCCGCCCCGCGTCCCTCTTCGTCCAGACCGTCACCGCGTCCGGTCACCAGGTGACGATCGCCAAGGGCGACAAGTCCGGCAACGCGGGCAGCATCCTCGCGCTCCTCGGCCTGGGCATCGAGAACGGCGACGAGGTCACCCTCACGGTGACCGGCGACGACGCCGAGACGACGGCCGACAGCCTGGTCGAGTTCCTGCAGACGGACCACGACGCGGCCTGAGCAGGTCGGTCGCGCGACGCGACCACGTGACGGACGGGAGGCACGGTGCCAGCTGGCACCGTGCCTCCCGTCCGTCTGTCGCGACCCACGGCGACGGGCTGCGACGGAGCCGTCGGCCCGCGTCGGTAGGGTGGTCGGCATGACACGCCTGCGCCTCGCATCCGTCAACGTGAACGGCGTCCGCGCCGCGTTCCGGAAGGGCATGGGCGACTGGCTCGCCACCCGCGACGTCGACGTGCTCGCCCTGCAGGAGGTCCGCGCCTCGACCGACGACCTGGCGGGGCTGCTCGGCGACGAGTGGGACATCGTGCACGACCCCGCGACGGCGAAGGGCCGCGCGGGGGTGGCGATCGCCTCGCGGCACCGCGCGCACGTCCACCGTGTGGAGCTCGGCCCGTCCGACTTCGACTCCGCCGGGCGCTGGATCGAGGCCGACTACGAGCTCGACGGCACCACGGTCACGGTGGTGTCCTGCTACGTCCACTCGGGCGAGGTCGACACCCCCAAGCAGGACGAGAAGTGGAAGTTCCTCGACGGGATGACCGAGCGGCTCCCCGCGCTGCGCGAGCACAACCCGCTCGCGGTCGTCGTCGGCGACCTCAACGTCGGGCACGACCAGCGCGACATCAAGAACTGGAAGGGCAACGTCAAGCGCGCCGGTTTCCTGCCGCGGGAGCGCGCCTACTTCTCGCGGTTCTTCGGCGCCGAGGGCGAGCAGGTCGAGGGCGCCGACGGGTCCACCGCGCCGGGTCTCGGCTGGGTCGACGTCGGCCGTGAGCAGGCCGGCGACGTCGACGGTCCCTACACGTGGTGGTCGTGGCGCGGGCAGGCGTTCGACAACGACTCCGGATGGCGCATCGACTACCAGGTGGCCACCCCCGACCTCGCCGCGAAGGTCACGAGCTGCACGGTCGACCGCGCTGCGGCGTACGACCAGCGATGGTCCGACCACGCCCCCGTGGTCGTCGACTACGAGCTCTGACCCCCTCCCCTCCACGCAGTACAGGAACACCCTCATGACCAAGACGCGCATCTTCTCGGGCATCCAGCCGTCGGCCGGATCCCTCCACCTCGGCAACTACGTCGGGGCGCTCATGCAGTGGCGCGACCTGCAGGACGACCACGACGCCATCTACTGCGTGGTCGACATGCACGCGATCACGTCCCCGCAGGACCCCGCGGAGCTCCGCGCGAGCACCCGGGCGACCGCGGCGCAGTACATCGCCTCCGGCATCGACCCGACGAAGTCGACCCTGTTCGTGCAGTCGCACGTGCCGGCGCACGCCGAACTCGCCTGGGTGCTGAACACCCTGACGGGGTTCGGCGAGGCGAGCCGCATGACCCAGTTCAAGGACAAGTCGGCACGGCAGGGCGCCGAGGCGGCCTCGGTCGGGCTCTTCACGTACCCGGTCCTCATGGCGGCGGACATCCTGCTCTACGACACCGCCGTGGTGCCGGTCGGCGACGACCAGCGACAGCACGTCGAGCTGACGCGGGACCTGGCGACCCGGTTCAACTCCCGCTTCGGCGACACCTTCGTCGTCCCGAAGGCGCAGATCGGCACCGAGACCGCACGCATCTACGACCTGCAGGACCCGACGAGCAAGATGAGCAAGTCCGCCGCGTCGGACAACGGCCTCATCCGCCTGCTCGACGACCCGAAGCGCACCGCGAAGAAGATCCGCTCCGCCGTCACCGACACCGAGCGCGAGATCCGGGCGGACCGCCAGGAGAAGCCCGGCGTGACCAACCTGCTCGCGATCCTGTCGGCGTTCACGCGGACCCCGGTCGCGTCGCTCGAGGAACGGTTCGTCGGCAAGGGCTACGGCGACCTCAAGGGTGCCGTGGCCGACGCCGTCGTCGCCGAGCTCGAGCCCGTGCGCGCCCGGACGCTCGAACTGCTCGACGACCCTGCGGAGCTCGACCGGCTGCTCGCCGTCGGCGCCGAGCGTGCCGAGTCCATCGCGCAGGCCACGCTCGCCCGCGTGTACGACCGCATCGGCTTCGTGCCCCGCTCGCGCGGCTGACGATGCTCCCCGTGACGCTGTCGTCGGACCGGGTGCACCTCACGGTGCCGACCCGGTCCGACACCGCGGCCATCACGCGGGGCTGCCAGGACCCGTCGGTCGTGCGGTGGACGACCGTCCCGACGCCGTACACGGACCGCGACGCGCAGACCTTCGTCGACGCGCTGGTCGGTCCGGGGTGGGCGTCCGACCGCGAGTACACCTGGGGCATCCGGCGCCCGGGGTCGACGTGGCTCGAGGGTGTGGTGTCGTTCCGCACCGAGCACCGCGACCTCGGCTTCTGGCTCGCACCGACGGCCCGTGGCGAGGGGCTGATGCACGCGGCGGTGGAGCTCGTCGTCGCGTGGGCGTTCTCCCAGGGGGCGCCCGACGTGTACTGGGAGTGCTACGAGGGCAACGTCGGCTCCGCCTCGGTGGCCCGCGCCGGCGGCTTCGCGTTCACGGGCACCGGGACCGCCCGGATCCCCGACCGGGACGGCGGGCCGACGACCGCGTGGACCGGCCTCCGTCGCGCCGACGGCGTCCCTGCGTCCGACCTGCCCTGGCCCGCGGCGTCGTTCGCTGACAGGGGACAGCAAGGTGACGCGTCATCGACGCCTCGTCGGTAGTGTCGGAGCGTGATGTCGCCGTCCGACCCGCGCGCCCGCCCCGAGGAACTCCGGGCGATGCGCCGCGCCCTCGAGCTCGCCGCGCTCGGACCGGTCGTCGGTGACCACGCCCGCGTCGGTGCCGTGCTGCTCTCTCCCGCCGGGGACGTCCTCGCCGAGGGCTGGCACAAGGGCGCGGGGACCCCGCACGCCGAGGTCGACGCGATGGCGAAGGTGCCCGCCGAACAGCTGCGGGGCGCCACCGCCGTCGTGACGCTCGAGCCGTGCAACCACGTCGGTCGCACCGGCCCCTGCGCGCTGGCCCTGATCGAGGCCGGCGTCGGCCGCGTCGTCTACGCCGTCGACGACCCGGGTGAGCAGGCGAGCGGCGGGGCCGAGCGACTGCGGACGTCCGGCGTCGAGGTCGTCAGCGGCGTCCTCGCCGACGAGGCCGAGGCGTTCCTCGAGCGCTGGCTGCTGTCCGTCCGCACCGGGCGCCCGTGGGTGACCGTGAAGTGGGCGTCGAGCCTCGACGGTCGCGCGGCCGCCGCCGACGGCACGAGCAAGTGGATCACCGGCGCGGCAGCCCGACAGCACGTGCACGAGCAGCGTGCCGCCCACGACGCGATCCTGGTCGGCACCGGCACCGTGCTCGCCGACGACCCGAGCCTCACCGCACGCGGCGACGCCGGCGAACTGCTCGCCGACCAGCCGCTCCCCGTCGTCGTCGGCGACCGCCCGGTACCCGACGACGCGGCCGTCCGACGCCACCCACGCGGCCTGCTCGCCCTGCCGGGGCACGACCTCGCCGCCGCGCTGCGCACCCTGCGTGACCACGGCGTGCACAGCGTCCTCGTCGAGGGCGGTCCCACCGTGGCCTCGGCGCTCGTCGCCGCGGGCCTCGTCGACGAGCTGCTCGTGTACCTCGCGCCCGTGCTGCTCGGTGGCCCGCGCGTCGCGATCGGTGACGTCGGCGTGGGAAGCATCGGCGACCGCCACCCGTTGGACATCACATCGACCACCAGCCTGGGACCCGACCTCCTGGTCCGCGCTCGACCCCACCGCGCCCGGACCGCCCGTGCCGACGACGCGACGTCGACGGCCGCGACGACCAGGACCGCCGACCAGGCACAGAACGACCGGAGCACCCCATGACCGACGCCCTCACCTCCCCCACCCCGGGCAGCCCGGTGCAGTTCGAGGTCGCGACCACCGTCCCGACCACCCACGGCACGTTCGAGATGCGGGCCTACCGCGACCTCGTCACGAGCGCCGAGCACGTCGCGATCATCGCCGCGCTGCCCGACGGATCGGCCCCCGGGGACGACGCCCTGGTCCGCGTGCACTCGGAGTGCCTGACCGGCGAGGCGTTCGGGTCGCTGAAGTGCGAGTGCGGGCCGCAGCTCGACGCCGCGCTCGACACCATCGCCACCGAGGGCGGGGTCGTGATCTACCTGCGCGGGCAGGAGGGACGCGGTATCGGGCTGATCAACAAGCTCAAGGCCTACCGCCTGCAGGAGGACGGTCTCGACACGCTCGACGCGAACCTCGCGCTCGGACTGCCGGCCGACTCCCGCGAGTACGGCGGCGCGGCGGGCATCCTCACCGACCTCGGCATCGCCCGCGTCCGACTGCTCTCGAACAACCCCGAGAAGCGTCGGCAGCTCGAGGAGCACGGCATCGCGGTGTCGTCGCTGGTCCCGCTCGTGGTCGGCGTCGTCGCGCAGAACGCCGGGTACCTCGACACCAAGCGCGACCGCATGGGCCACCAGCTGCCCGCGCACCTGGAGACCGGCGCGACCAGCTGACGGCGGTGGCCGGCTGACGGTCGTGGCCGGCTGACGGCGGTGGCGGCGGCTGACGGACGCTCCGCGACGCGCGGACGCTGCCACGGGCCTCCCGGCCGATTTCCAGCTGCGCGACGGGTGTCGTAAGGTGAGGGTTCCGTCACGAGCGGTCCACCACCCACCGAACGCACCCGGTCCGAGCCCGCGCCACCCCGCGCGACCGACCGGTGTCCGCAGCCTCGGTACACCGCCGCGCTCCTCGTGAGTGCTCCCCTCGGAGTCCCCGTACATGACCGCCGCCCCGGCACCCGCCGCCACGACCGACACGAAGGCCACCGGCAACCCGCGCTCCCGCGTGATCATCGCCAGCCTCGTCGGAACCTCCATCGAGTTCTACGACTTCTACGTCTACGCGACCGCCGCCGTCCTCGTCTTCCCCACGCTGTTCTTCCCCAACGAGGACCCGACGGCCTCGCAGCTGTCGTCCTTCGTCACCTTCGCCCTGGCGTTCTTCGCCCGCCCGGTGGGGTCGATCGTCTTCGGCCACTTCGGCGACCGTGTCGGTCGCAAGGCCACCCTCGTCGCGTCGCTGCTCGTGATGGGGACCGCCACGTTCCTGATCGGCTGCCTGCCGACCTTCGCGTCGATCGGCATCTGGGCACCGGTCCTGCTCGCCGTGATGCGCTTCGCCCAGGGCGTCGGGCTCGGCGGCGAGTGGTCCGGCGCGGCGCTGCTCGCGACCGAGAACGCGCCGAAGGGCAAGCGCGGCGTGTTCGGGTCGATGCCGCAGCTCGGCGCCCCGATCGGCTTCCTGCTCGCGAACGGCCTGTTCATCGCGATCAACGCCGCGATGCCCGCCGGTGCGGACGGCACCCCGAACGCCGAGTTCCAGGCGTGGGGCTGGCGCATCCCGTTCCTGCTCTCGGCCGTCCTCGTGATCGTCGGCCTCTACGTCCGGTTCAAGCTCGTCGAGTCCACGGTGTTCCGCGGCGTGCAGGAGTCCGGCTCGGTCGCCAAGGTGCCGCTCGGACGGGTGTTCCGCACCTCGTGGAAGGCCCTGATCGTCGGCACCTTCGGCATGGTCGCGACCTACGTGCTCTTCTACTTCATGACGACGTTCACGCTGTCCTACGGCACCACCGCCGCCGAGGCCGGCCCGCTGGTGCCGAAGGTCGGCCTCGGGTACAGCCGGGGCGAGTTCCTCACGCTGCTCATGATCGGCGTCGTGTTCTTCGGCGTGTTCACCCCGATCGCCGGGTGGCTCGCCGACAGGTACGGCCGCCGACGCACGCTCATCCCCACCACGATCGGCATCGCCCTGTTCGGCCTGACGTTCCAGTTCTGGTTCGCCGCGTCGACCGGGCCGATCACCGTCGTCACGTTCCTGGTCGTGGGGCTCTCGCTCATGGGCCTGACGTTCGGTCCGATGGGGGCCCTGCTGCCGGAGCTCTTCCCGACGAACGTCCGCTACACCGGGTCGGCGATCGCCTACAACGTGGCGTCGATCCTCGGGGCGTCGCTCGCACCGACGATCGCCCTGGCGCTGTGGCAGCCGGACGGCACGATCGTCTGGGTCGGGCTCTACCTGACGCTCGCCGCCGTGGTGACCGTGGTCGCGCTGTTCTTCGTCCGTGAGACGAAGGGTGCGGGGCTCGACGAGGCCGACGCAGCCGGTTCGCCGGACGCTGCTCCGGCAGACGTGCGGGCATGACCGGCGCGTCCTGACGCGACCACCCGACGGACGGGAGGCGCGGTGCCGGTCCGGCACCGCGCCTCCCGTCCGTCGCGTCCAGGGTCGCGCGCGCGATGTCGCCTGCGCGTGCTGCCGCTGTGGGACGACACCCCCGACGTCGTCCGACAGCGGGGATGTCGTTCAACGGCGAGACGACCAACACGACGCCGCGCACCACGCTCCCACGGGACGGTGCGAAGATGGACGACGGCCGCCAGCACACCTCGCACGGGCGGCAGGAACCAGGAACGATGAGCCTCTTCTCCGCACGCCGCAAGCCGTCCGAGGGCCCACGGGCGAGCTTCGGCCGCCTGCTGACCTACCTGTTCGAGAACAAGCCCGCGATGGCCGTGATCATCGTGCTGAGCGTCCTCGGAGCCGGCGCGTCGCTCGCGCAGCCGTTGCTCGTCAACCAGGTCGTCACCGCCGTGCAGCACGGGGAGACGCTCTCGATCCTGGTCTGGGCGCTCGTCGCCCTCGTGCTCGTCTCGGGCGTCCTGAACGGCGTGCAGCACTTCCTGCTCCAGCGCGCCGGTGAGGGCGTGGTGCTCTCCACCCGCCGCAAGCTCATCGCGCGGATCCTCAACCTGCCGATCTCGGAGTTCGACACCCGCCGCACCGGCGACCTCGTGTCCCGCGTCGGCAGCGACACGACGCTCCTGCGCGCCGTGCTCACGCAGGGACTCATCGAGTCGATCGGTGGCGCCCTGACGTTCGTCGGCGCGATCATCGCGATGGCGGTCATCGACCCCCTGCTCCTCGGCATCACCGTCGTCATCGTCCTCGTCGCGATCGTCGTCGTCGGCGGGCTCAGCCGACGCATCCGCGTCGCGTCGAAGCGTGCCCAGGAGAAGGTCGGCGACCTGACCGCGGCGGTCGAGCGGGGCATCGGTGCCGTCCGCACGATCCGTGCCGCCGGGGCCACCGGCCGCGAGGTCGCGGAGGTCGACGGCCACGCCACCGAGGCCTACCGCCGCGGCCTGGACATCGCGAAGATGTCGGCGTTCGTGGTGCCGGTCGCGAGCATCGTGATGCAGGTCGCGTTCATCGCCGTGCTCGGGGTCGGGGGTGCACAGGTCGCCGCGGGGCAGATCACCATCGCCACGCTGATCACCTTCATCCTGCTGCTCTTCATGATGGTCATGCCGCTCGGGCAGGCCCTCGGCGCAGCCGTCGCGGTCGCGCAGGCACTCGGCGCCCTCGGCCGCATCGAGGAGATCCTGCACCTGCCGACGGAGGACCAGGACGACGGTGCCGTCCGGGTCGCCGCGGCGACGGAGACCGACGACGCGATCGCGTTCGAGCACGTGACGTTCCGGTACGCGCGGGCTGCGGATGCGACGGGCGCGGACGGCGCGTCGGGCGCGGGTAGCGCGTCGGGCGCGGACGGCGCGACGGGCGCGGGCAGCGCGACGGACCGGTCGGGAGGCTCGGGTGCCGTCGACGCCGCACCCTCCGCCGAGGACGTGGTGCT
Organism: Curtobacterium sp. P97; assembly: GCF_023712445.1. Taxonomy (NCBI): domain Bacteria; kingdom Bacillati; phylum Actinomycetota; class Actinomycetes; order Micrococcales; family Microbacteriaceae; genus Curtobacterium; species Curtobacterium sp. P97. The sequence continues at coordinate 151,995 of NZ_JAMAYF010000001.1, forward strand.
GGACGACGTGTCGTTCCGCGTGCCCCGCGGCGCGCGGGTGGCGCTGGTCGGTCCCTCCGGGGCCGGCAAGTCCACGACGCTCGCGCTCATCGAGCGCTTCTACGACCCGACCTCGGGTGTGATCCGGCTCGGCGGCGTCGACGTCCGCGGGCTCGACCGCGCCGAGCTCCGCGCGCAGATCGGGTACGTCGAGCAGGACGCCCCCGTGCTCGCCGGCACCATCCGGGCGAACCTGCTGCTCGGCTCCCCCGACGCGTCCGAGGCCGAGTGCGTCCGGGTGCTCGAGGCCGTCAACCTCGGCGACGTGCTGCACCGCGACCCCCGCGGGCTCGACGCCCAGGTCGGTGAGGACGGCGTCATGCTGTCCGGTGGTGAGCGGCAACGGCTCGCGATCGCCCGGGCACTGCTCGCCGCGCCCCCGATCCTGCTGCTCGACGAGTCGACGTCCTCGCTCGACGGGGTGAACGAGCAGAAGATGCGGCTCGCGATCGACGCCGTCGCGGCCGACCGGACGCTGCTCGTCATCGCGCACCGGCTGTCGACCGTCGTCGACTCCGACGTCATCGTCGTGCTCGAGCACGGCCGTGTCGTCGGCACGGGCACGCACTCGGAGCTCGTGCAGTCCACCCCGCTCTACCGCGACCTCGCGAAGCACCAGCTGCTCGTCTGACGTCGATCCCGCGGAACGCAACGTCGGCGGTTCCTCGCAGGGCTGTACCGTTGCGGGGAACCGCCGACGTTGCGTCGTGCGGAGGGGGGTCAGGCGGCGAAGGGGTCCGGCGTGAGGACGTAGACCGACTCCAGGTACTCCTCGAGGCCCTCGTGCGAACCCTCGCGGCCGAGCCCCGAGGACTTGACCCCGCCGAACGGGAACGCCGCGTTCGACACGACGCCCGTGTTCAGCCCGAGCATGCCCGTCTCGAGACGCTCCGCGAGCCGCTGACCGCGCCGGAGGTCGGTCGTGAAGGCGTACGCGACGAGCCCGTACTCGGTGTCGTTCGCGAGGCGGATGCCCTCCTCCTCGGTGGCGAACCGCGTGATCGACACGACCGGCCCGAAGATCTCGGTGGTGAGGATGTCCGACCCCGGCGGGACCTCGTCGAGCACCGTCGGTGCGTAGAACGTGCCCGGACGGTCGACCCGCTCCCCGCCGGTCACGAGCCGGGCACCCCGCTGCACGGCGTCGTCGACGAGCCCGGCGGCCTTGTCCACGGCGCGGTCGTCGATGAGCGGACCGATGGTCGTCCCGTCCTCGGTGCCCCGGCCGATCCGCAGTCCGTCGACCTTCGCGGTGAGCGCCGCGGTGAAGGACTCGGCGATGCCCTCCTGCACGAAGAAGCGGTTCGCCGCCGTGCAGGCCTCGCCGACGTTGCGGAACTTCGCCTGCATCGCCGCCGTGACCGCCTCGTCGAGGTCGGCGTCGTCGAAGACGAGGAGCGGAGCGTTGCCGCCGAGCTCCATGCTCGTCTTGAGGACGTTGTCGGCGGCCTGCTTGAGGAGTGCCGACCCGACCGGCGTCGAACCGGTGAAGGTGAGCTTGCGGAGCCGGCGGTCGGCGATGATCGGCTCCGACAGCGCCTTCGCATCGCGCGAGGGCACCACGTTGAGCACGCCGTCGGGCAGCCCGGCGCGGCGGAACAACTCGACCAGGAAGAGCGTCGTGAGCGGCGTGAGGTCCGCCTGCTTCAGCACGACCGTGCAGCCGGCCGCGAGTGCCGGGCCGATCTTGCGCGTCGCCATCGCGAGGGGGAAGTTCCACGGCGTGATCGCGTAGACGGGACCGACGGGGCGTCGGAGCACGATGCCGCGTCCGGTGCCCTCCGGGTTGGTGCGGTAGTCACCCGAGATGCGGACGGCCTCCTCCGAGAACCACCGGAGGAACTCGCTGCCGTAGGCGACCTCGCCCCGGGACTCGGCGAGGGGCTTGCCCATCTCGAGCGTCATCAGGGCGGCGAGGTCGTCCTCGTGCTCGTGGGCCAGGTCGAACGCCCGGCGGAGGATGTCCGACCGTCGCCGCGGCGCGGTCGAGGCCCAGGCCTCCTGCGCGGCCACGGCGGCGTCGAGGGCGGCGATGCCGTCCTCGGGCGTCGCGTCGGCGACCTCGGCGAGGACCTCGCCCGTGCTGGGGTCGCGGACGGGGAAGGTCGCGCCGCCGCTCGCGGAACGCCATTCGCCACCGATGAACAGCCCGGTGGGGACGTCGGCGACGGTGACGTGGTCGTCCGAGACGGTGGTGGTCGGGCCGGCCGGGGTGGGTCCGCTGGTCGTGGTGGTGGGTGCGGTCACAGTACTGCTCCTCCGGGGTTCGCGAGCCCCTCGTCCATGTCGCTGTGGTCGACGTGCCCGCCGACCGCGCTGATCTCGTCCAGGGCCCGTGCGCTGCGGTCCGGGTCCACCCCGGCCACGAGGTCGTCGTAGACGGCGACGTCGTACCCGGCGGCCCGCGCGTCGAGCGCCGTGGCGCGCACGCAGTGGTCGGTGGCGATGCCGACGATGTCCACCGTCGTCACCCGACGGTCGGCGAGGAGGTCCGGCAGCGCGGTGCCGTCGTCCGTGCTCGCCTGGAACGCCGAGTAGTCCGGCCGGCCCCGCCCCTTGAACACGTCGACGTCGATGACGCTCGTGTCGAGGTCCGGGTGGTACGCCGCACCGGGCGTGCCACCGACGCAGTGCACCGGCCACGTGTCCACGAAGTCCGGCCCCTCGGGTCCGGCGAAGTGTCCGCCGTTGTCGTCGTCGCCGTGGTGCCAGTCGCGGGAGCCGACGATGAGGTCGTACTCGTCCGCGTGCCGACGGAGGAACGCGCTGATGCGCTCCGCGACGGCCGCGCCCCCGGTCACACCGAGCGCGCCGCCCTCCGTGAAGTCGTTCTGGACGTCGACGACGAGCAGTGCCCTGGCCATGTACCCATCCTGCACCCGGCACCCTGCGGCTGCGTGGACGTCAGGACGAGGTCAGGCTCCCACCGCACCGGTACGTCGCCGCGGTGACGGCGTCGAGCGCCGGCAGTGCCGCGGCACGCGGAGACCCGATCGCGTAGAACGCGAAGGTGAGGCGTCGGCCGTCCGCCGCGTCGATGTACCCGCCGAGCGTGTTCGCGCTGTCGATCCACCCGGTCTTCGCGTGCACCTTGCCGCGCGCCACCGCGTTCTCCCCCGTGAACCGGCTCGACAGGGTGCCGGACACGCCGGCGACGGGGAGCGCCCCGGACAGCACGCCGAGGCCCTTATCCCCCGCGGCGACCGCGACCATGAGGTGGGCGACGAAGGACGGCGACACCGCGTTCGCCGCGCTCTCCCCCGAGCCGTCCTTGATCGTGATGCCCGCGGGATCGACGCCGTAGCCGGCGAGTGCCTCCTGGTAGACGCCGGTCAGCGACGCCGCCGACCCGCCTGCACCGGACTCCTTCGACGAGACGCGCGCCAGCATCTCGGCCAGGGTGTTGTCGGAGTTCGGGATCATCTGCCCGATCAACGTCGACACCGGCTGCGAGGAGACCGAGGCGATCTGGTCCGTGCTCGTGGTCGCGCGCTGCACCACCTGCGCGTTCCCGGCTCCTGCGACGCCCGCGTTCGCCAGTGCCGTGCGGAAGGCTGCTCCGGCGCGACCGACCGGGTCGGTGGAGCGGGGCGAGGTCGCAGCGGCCGGGTTCGCCCGGTCGCCGTCGACCATGAGCGCGGTGACCCGGGGCTGGTACCCGATGGTGCGCTCGCTCTCCGGCCAGGTCGGGTCCCACGCGTCGGCGTCGTCCCAGTAGCTGTCGTCGGCGACGATCGTCGTCACCGGGGCGTCACCGAGGGCCGCCTTCACCTGCTGTGCGAGCTGCGCGAGGGTCGGCGCGCCCGGGTACACCGTGCCGTTGCCGGCCGAGAGCGTCGCATCGCCGTGACCGACGAGCGCGACGGTGCCGTCGGCCTCCTTCGTCACCGTGGTCGGGATGCGGTGGTCGCCGCCGAGGACCGCGAGGGCCGTGGCGCTCGTCAGCGTCTTCATCACGCTGCCGGTCTGTGCCGCCTCCTCCCCGTTCCGCGAGAACAGCGTCTCCCCGGACTCCGCGTCCATGACGAAGCCCTCGAAGGACCCGAGGCCGGCTGCCGAGGCCGCGGCGTCGATCGTGCAGGTCCGCAGGGCCGACGGGCCGGCGGCGTCGTCCGGCACCGAGCGGGACTCGTCCGTCGGCGTCGCACTCGGTGTCGCGGAGCTCCGGGGCGTGTCCGACGGCGCGGTCGTCGCGGCGGCCGACCGCGTCGCCGCGGACGGGCGGGACGGCATCGTCGCGGCAGCCACGGCGACCGAGGCGCCCGAGCCCAGCAGGAGGACACCGACGAGACCACCGGCGATCCACGGGACCGGTCGGCGAGCCGCGGAGCGGCGCAGGGACCCGACGGCGCCGCGGAGGCGTGCCGGGACGGACTTCGACGTGGGCTGCTGGTCGGACATCGCGACCGATCCTACGGAACCGCGGGAGGAGCCTCCAGACCGGATCGGTCACCGGCGCACCCGCCGGCGGACGTCAGTCGGCCGACGGCGCGTCCGATCCGTCGTCGTCGGCCGCGTAGCGGACGCCCACCTGCCGACGGGCCTCGTCCATGACGGCCGTGATCGCGATCGTCTCCTCGGGGTCCATCGGGCCGCCCTCGTGCGTCCCGGAGGTGACCATCGCCTCGAACGCACGCGCCTCGTGGGCGTAGCCGGCGAGCTCCTCGCGCGAGTCGAACTCCTCGAGGACCGTGCCGTCGCGGTCACGGAGCCGCCACGTGGTGGGCGTGTACCAGGTGTCGTCGAGGTCGATGCGCCCGTCCTCGCCGATGATCGACGCGGTGTTCGGGCTCCGCAGGTCCAGGCTGAAGTGGATCATCGACTGGGCACCGCCCTCGTGGGTGAGCACCAGGCCCATCTGGGTGTCGACGCCCTGGTCGCTCAGCGTGCCCGCGGCCGTGACCGCGGTCGGCACACCGAGCACGTCCACCGCGAACGAGATCGGGTACACGCCGAGGTCGAGGATCGCGCCGCCGCCGAGCGCCGGGTCGTTCAGCCGGTGGCGGGGATCGCTGGGCAGGGCCTGGTGGTGGGTGGCCTCGACCAGACGCGGGCGTCCGATGCGCCCCTCGGCCACGAGCTCGCGGATCATCCGCATCTGCGGCAGGAAGCGGGTCCACATCGCCTCGGTCACGGCGACGTCGGCGCGGCGGGCGGCGTCGACCACCCGACGCGCCTCGGCCGCGGTGATGGTGAACGCCTTCTCGACCAGGACGTGCTTGCCGGCGTCGATCGCGAGCAGGGCGTCCTCGGCGTGACGCGAGTGCGGTGTGGCGACGTAGACGGCGTCGACGTCCGGGTCGGCGACCAGGTCTGCGTAGGAGCCGTGCGCGCGGGCGATGCCGTGCTCGGCGGCGAAGGCTTCGGCGGACTCGCGCGTGCGGCTCCCCACCGCGACGAAGTCGATCCCCGCGGCGGTGCAGTCCGCCACGAACGAGTGGGCGATGCCGCCCGTACCGATGACTCCCCAGCGAACCGTCATGGCACCTGTCTACCAGCCGGTCGCCGGGCGACGACGCGGCGGGCACCTGTACGGACCCACATGGACCACTCGGCTGACCGACAACTAGCGTGCTGCTGTCCCCCGATCGGGGGCGGTCCCCGACTCGAAGGTCAGCAGGTCTCCATGCGCCGATCCCTCCGCACCGCCGTCGCCACGAGCGCGGCACTCCTCGTCGTGTCCACCGTCCTCACCGCGGCGCCGGCCGACGCGCACGGCTGGACGCCGCCCGCTCACGGCCCCGACTCCTCGCTCGCCCCGAGGACGCACTTCACGATGGCCGCGGACGGCTCCTCCGGCGCCACCGAGGGCGGCGAGGGCATCCCGAACATCGACTCCGTCAAGAAGACCATCGCCACCTACTACGGCGACCCCGGCACCGGACTCGCGAACCGAACCGACTCCCCCTACGTCCGCGAGGTGCGGTCGATCGTCGACCGCGAGACGCGCCAGCTCCGCCGCATCCACGACCGCGCCGTCCGGCACGGGCAGCGCCCGGCGATCGTCCTCGACGCCGACGACACCACGCTGTGGACCTACGACATGGAGGTCGCGGACATGCACTTCGTCTTCGACCCCGCGCGCCAGGACGAGTGGGTGCAGGACCAGCGCTTCCCCGCGACCCCGTCCATGGTCGGCTTCGTGAACCGCGCGCAGGCGATGGGCTTCACCGTGTTCGGCCTGACCGGCCGCACCGACGACCAGAAGACGGCGACCGTGCAGAACCTGGCGAAGGTCGGCTACACGGCCTTCTCCGAGGACCACTTCTTCACGAAGTGGACGGGGACCGGCGCGTCCCAGCAGCCGTCCTGGATCACCTGCGCAGCCGCGAAGTGCACCACCGTCGAGTACAAGGCACTCACCCGGAAGCACATCGAGCAGGACCTCGGCTACGACATCGCACTGAACGTCGGTGACCAGTGGAGCGACCTGCAGGGCGGGTACGCCGACCGGACGCTGAAGCTGCCGAACCCCACGTACTCCCTGCCCTCGGCGGACCTGCCCGGCGTCCGCGAACCCCGCCTCGCCCCGAGGACCCACTTCACGATGGCCGCCGACGGCTCCTCCGGCGCCACGCAGGGCGGCGAGGGCATCCCGAACATCGACTCCGTCAAGAAGACCATCGCCACCTACTACGGCGACCCCGGCACCGGACTCGCGAACCGCACCGACTCCCCCTACGTCCGCGAGACGGCCCGGCTCGTGTCACGGCAGGCCCCCGCGATCGCCCGGCAGTGCGCCGTCGCCCGGCAGCAGCACCGCAACCCGGCGATCGTCCTGGACGCCGACGACACGACGCTGTGGACCTACGACATGGAGGTCGCCGCGATGCACTTCGTGTTCGACCCCGCACTGCAGGACGAGTGGGTGCAGGACCAGCGCTTCCCCGCGACGCCGGGCATGCCGACGCTCGTCGCCGCCGCGCAGCAGGCGGGCTGCACCGTCATCGGCGTGACCGGTCGGAACGAGGCGCAGCAGGACGCCACCATCGCGAACCTGCACGCCGTCGGCTACCCGCAGTTCGCCGCGACCACCGACGGGAACCGGACCTACTACACGAAGTGGACCGGCACCGGCAGCTCCCAGCAGCCGTCGTACGTGACCTGCGCCGCCGCGAAGTGCACGACCGTCGAGTACAAGGCGCAGACCCGGGCGCACATCGAGTCCCCCGCCGGCGGCGGGTACGACGTGGTCGCGAACCTCGGCGACCAGTACAGCGACCTGCTCGGCGGATCGTCGGACCGGAGCGTCAAGCTGCCGAACCCGACCTACTACCTGCCCTAGCCGAGCGGCCCGACAACGACGGAACCCCCGGTCGGACAGTGTCCGACCGGGGGTTCCGGTGTCGAGCCGCCTGTCGGAATCGAACCGACGACCTATTCATTACGAGTGAATCGCTCTGCCGACTGAGCTAAGGCGGCGGACGCTCCGTTCCCGGAGCGGCACGAGCAATGACTATACAGGTTCAGACGAGCGAACGCGAAACGAGCGCGCCGAGCTCGTCGAACGACCGCTGGAGCTCCTCGGTCAGCTGCGTCTCGGTGGCCCCGTCGGACCACTCCCACCAGGCGTGTCGGAGCGCTGCCAGCGCCACCACCGACGCGAGCCGGGCGCGGCGCCGCAGCGCGTCTGGGTCCGACGCCAGGTCGGGTTCCGTGTCCGCGAGCCGCCCCGCCACGGCCTCCTCGATCTCGGCCTGGAACTCCTTCATCGAGGCCATCCGCCGCGTGAACAGCTCCGGAGCGGCGCGGAGCACCTGCTGCCGTTCCGCGAGCAGCCCGCGTTCTTCCACCAGCTCGCCCGTCGCGTGCACGAGCAGGGTGCCGAGGTCGGACAGGAGCTCGCCGCTCGGTCCCCCGGCGCGGAAGGTGTCGAGCGCCGGTCCCGTCGGCAGCGTCGGGTCGTCCCCGAGGAGCGCCTGTTCCTTGCTCGGGAAGTAGTTGAAGAACGTCCGCGGGGACACGTCCGCTCGTCGGGCGATCTCGTCGACGGTGACGGCGGGCCAGCCGGAGTCGAGTGCGATCCGCAGGGCGGCCTGCTGGATCGCGAGACGGGTGGCGCGGCGCTTGCGCTCACGCAGTCCGGGTGCGGCTTCGGGCATGTCGCGATCTTCTCACGGTGGTCGGGGCGATCGGCTGCGGGGTCGCGCAGGGTCCGGTGGGTGGAGGCTGACCGGCCGGGAGGCTCGGCGCACGCCCGCCCCGCGACCCCGGTCGCCAGGGGTCCGGTGTCACGGCGGTCCGGGCCGCGCGGGTCAGGGTGGCGCGGGCCGCACGGGTCAGGGTGGCGCGGGCCAGCGGGTCGCGCGGGTCAGCGGGCCACGCGGGTCAGCGGGTCGCGCGGGCCACGGTCACGAGCAGCGCCTCGAGCGCGAGCAGTGCCGCGACGTTCGCCGCGATCCGCGAGCGGGCGAGCGACACCGCGTCGAGCACCTCGAGCGCCGCGGACGGCGGCACCACCTCGAGCGCCCGGTCCAGCTGGTCGCGCATCGACAGGTTCACCGGCTCTGCCGGCGCACCGAGGCCGAGCAGGAGCAGGTCGCGGTACAGCGACGAGACGTCGACGAGGATCCGGTCGAGTCCGTCGCGCAGGCTGCGGGTCGCCCGGCGCTTCTGGTCCTCCTCCAGCGCCCGCAGCTGCGACCGCAGCGCCGGTGGCACCGTGCCGCCCGGCTCCACGCCGAGTGACCGCAGGGCTGCGTCCCGCTCCTCGCCGTCCCGCTGCTGCGTGATCGCCTTGGCGTCCTCGTCGGCGACCGCCAGGAGCTCGGCGGCGGCCATCACGGCGTCGCCGACCGAGCGCACCCCGAGCACGGTCTCGAGTGTCCGGCGTCGGCGTGTGCGGGCGTCCTCGCTCGTCGCCAGTCGCTGCGCCATCCCGATGTGGCTCTGCGCCTGCCGCGCGGCATCGGTCGCGAGGGCCCGGTCGACCCCGGTCCGGGCCACGATGAGCTCCGCGACGGACGCGACGTCGGGCACCCGGAGCCGCACCGAGCGCACGCGGGACCGGATCGTCGGTAGCAGGTCCGCCTCGCTCGGCGCGCACAGGATCCACACCGTCCGCTCCGGCGGCTCCTCGAGTGCCTTGAGCAGCAGGTTGGAGGTGCGCTCCGTCATGCGGTCGGCGTCCTCGATGATCACCACGCGGTACCGACCGACCGAGGGCGAGTAGTACGACGACGTCACCAGCTGACGGATCTCGTCGATCGTGATGATGACGCGTTGTGTGGTGAGCACCGACACGTCGGGGTGCGTGCGCGCGGTGATCTGCCGCAGGGCGTGGTCGTCGTCCGCTCCGGCACCGACCAGGGCGGCAGCGAAGGCGGTGGCGACGTTCGACCGGCCGGACCCGGGCGGCCCGGTGATCAACCACGAGTGGGTCATGCCACTGGTCCCGTCGGGAGCCTCGGCCGCACTGCGCAGGGCCGCGACGGCGTCGTCCTGTCCGGTCAGGCCGTCCCACACGCTCACGAGGACATCCTGTCAGCAGCCACCGTCACGCCGGACCGTCCTCGTCCGCGATCCCGACGACGGCACCGACCGCGGCGCGGACCGCGCGGTGGACCGTGTCGGCAGGCTGCCCGGCGTCCACGACGAGGAAGCGTTCCGGCTCCGCATCGGCAGCGTCCAGGAAGGCCCGTCGGACGGTCTCGTGGAACGACGCCGCCTCGGACTCCAGGCGGTCGAAGACGTCGCCCCGAGCTGCCGCGACCCGGCTCCGCCCGACCGTGACGTCGAGGTCGAGCAGCACCGTCAGGTCCGGGAGCAGGCCGTCGGCCGCCCAGTCGGACACCGAGCGGATGCGCTCGGCACCCAGACCCCGTGCAACGCCCTGGTACGCCACCGACGAGTCGATGTACCGGTCCTGCAGGACGACCTCCCCCCGGGCGAGCGCGGGGCGGACGACCGTCTCGACGTGGTGCGCCCGGTCCGCGGCGTAGAGGAGGGCCTCGGCGCGCGCCGAGACGTGCCCGCGCTCGTGCAGCACCATCTCGCGGATGCGCTGCCCGAGCTCCGTGCCGCCGGGTTCGCGCGTGCGGACGACCGTCCGACCGTGCTCCTCGAGCCATCTGCTGAGGAGCTCGGCCTGGGTGGTCTTGCCCGCGCCGTCGCCGCCCTCGAGCGTGATGAAGCGCCCGGTCACTTCTTCTTGGCCGCGGTCTTCCGCGCCGGCGCCTTCTTCTTCACCGGCCCCTTGGCACGCTTGTCCGCGAGCAGCTGCACGGCACGGGCGTGGTCGACGGTCTCGACGTCCTCGCCGCGCGGGATCGTCGCGTTCGTCTCACCGTCGGTGACGTACGGACCGAAGCGGCCGTCCTTCACCTTGATGGGCTTCCCGGACACGGGGTCCGCCTCGAACTCCTTGAGCGCGGCCGTGGCAGCGCGTCGGCCGCCGTACTTGGGCTGCGCGAAGAGCTCCACCGCACCGGGCAGGTCGATCTCGAAGATCGCGTCCTCGCTCGGCAGCGTGCGGGTGTCCGTGCCCTTCTTGATGTACGGGCCGTAACGACCGTTCTGCGCCGTGATGTCGTCGCCGGACTCCGGGTCCTTGCCGACGACGCGGGGCAGGTCGAGGAGCTTGAGCGCGGTCTCGAGGTCCACGGTCTGCGGGTCCATCGACTTGAAGAGCGACGCGGTGCGTTCCTTCGGCGCCGCGGCCTTCTTCGTCGTCTTCTTCGCGGGGGCCTTCGCGCCCTTCGCGGTGGTGGTCGCCTGGTCCGCGGCTGCGGGTGCTGCATCGGCGGCCGGCTCGGTGACCTCGCCCGTCGACGGGTCGACGGTCGGTTCGGGCTCGGGGGTGCGCTCGGTGACGTACGGCCCGAAGCGACCGTCCTTCGCCAGGACCTCCTTGCCCGTCTCGGGGTTGATGCCCACCACGCGGTCGCCCACGACGGGTGCCTCGACGAGCTCGCGGGCCTTGTCGGTCGTCAGCTCGTCGGGCGCCAGGTCCTCGGGCACGTTGACGCGACGGGGCTTCTCGGGGTCGTCGCTCGGCACCTCGATGTAGGGGCCGTACCGCCCGATCCGCAGGGTCAGACCCGGCGCGAGCTCGACGGAGTTGATGTCGCGCGCGTCGATCTCGCCCAGGTTGTCGATGACGGTCCGGAGCCCGCGGTGGTCGTCGCCGCCGAAGTAGAAGCCCTTGAGCCAGTCGGTGCGGTCGGCGTCGCCGCTCGCGATGCGGTCGAGGTCCTCTTCCATGCCGGCGGTGAAGTCGTACTGCACGAGGTCGCCGAAGTGGTCCTCGAGGAGCCGGACCACGCTGAACGCGATCCAGTTCGGGACGAGGGCACTCCCGCGCTGCGTGACGTACCCGCGGTCCATGATCGTCGAGATGATGGCGGCGTAGGTCGACGGACGACCGATGCCGAGTTCCTCGAGCGTCTTCACCAGGCTCGCCTCGGTGTAACGCGGCGGAGCCGACGTGTCGTGGCCCTTGGCCTCGACCTCGGTGACGCCGAGGTGGTCGCCCTCGGCCATCTGTGGGAGCTTGGCATCGCCGTTCTCGCCCCCGCCGTGGCGCTCCTCGTCGCGGCCTTCCTCGTAGGCGTTGAGGAAGCCGCGGAAGGTGATCACGGTGCCCGACGCGGTGAACTCGGCGTCCGTCCCGTTCGCCGTCGAGGCGACCCCTGCGACGCTGTCGGTCGACGTGATGCCGAGGACGACCGACGCGGTCGAGCCCTTGGCGTCGGCCATCTGCGAGGCGACCGTCCGCTTCCAGATGAGGTCGTAGAGCTTCCAGTCGTTGCCCCGCAGCACGCCGTTCATCTCGGACGGGGTGCGGAACGTGTCGCCGGCGGGGCGGATGGCCTCGTGGGCCTCCTGCGCGTTCTTGCTCTTGCCGGCGTAGCTGCGTGGCTTGTCGGGGATCGTCTCCGGCCCGTACAGCGCCGAGGCCTGCTTGCGCGCGGCGGTGATCGCCTGCTGCGACAGCGACGAGGAGTCCGTACGCATGTAGGTGATGTGGCCGTTCTCGTACAGCGACTGCGCGACGCTCATCGTCTGCCGAGCGGAGAAGCGGAGCTTGCGAGCCGCCTCCTGCTGCAGGGTCGACGTCGTGAACGGTGCGGCGGGCCGACGGGTGTACGGCTTCGACTCGACGCTGCGGACGACGGCGTCGCCGGCCCGCTCGAGCACGGTGGTGAGCGCCGCGGCCGAGGCCTCGTCCAGGCGGACGGCCTCGCCCTTGAGCGCGCCGCGGTCGTCGAAGTCGCGACCCGAGGCGACACGGGTGCCCTGCAGTCGGGCGAGGCGCGCCGTGAAGGCGGTGTCGCCGACCTTCTCGAACCGAGCCGTCAGGTCCCAGTAGTTCGCCGACACGAACGCCAGGCGCTCGCGCTCCCGGTCGACGACGAGTCGCGTCGCCGCCGACTGCACACGACCGGCGGACAGCCCGGGGCCGACCTTGCGCCACAGCACCGGCGAGACCTCGTACCCGTAGAGACGGTCGAGGATGCGGCGGGTCTCCTGCGCGTCGACCAGGGCGGTGTCGAGCTCACGGGTGGCCTCCTTCGCACGCTGGATGGCCTCCTTGGTGATCTCGTGGAACACCATGCGCTTGACCGGCACCTTCGGCTTGAGCACCTGCAGGAGGTGCCACGCGATCGCCTCGCCCTCGCGGTCCTCATCTGTTGCGAGGAAGAGCTCGTCGGCGTCCTTCAGGGCGCGCTTCAACTCCGTGACGGTCTTCTTCTTCGCGTCGGAGACGACGTAGTAGGGCTCGAAGCCGTTGTCGACGTCGACCGAGAACTTCCCGAGGGAGCCCTTCTTGAGCTCAGCCGGCAGGTTCTTGGGCTCGACGAGGTCGCGGATGTGTCCGACGGACGCCTGGACCTCGTATCCGTCGCCGAGGTATTGCGCGATCGTCTTCGCCTTCGCAGGGCTCTCGACGATCACGAGCTTCTTCGTGCCTGGCACGTGACTCCTTGATCGATGGTGCGCGCCGGCCCAGGACCGCAACGGTGTCCGGGTCGACCGGGACAACGGTGACCGGGGGCCGACGTGCACACCATACACACACTGGTCGGGCAGCCCGCGTGGCGGCCCGGCGACGGCCACTGCGCTCACGGCGAACGGTCCGGAGCCCGCCACCGTCCGGACCCGGGCGGCGGAGCCCGCGGTGGCGCAGGCGTCGAGTGCGGCACCGTTGGCGCGTGCCACGCGTCCGGCGACGGCGCAGGGGGCGCCGGGAAGACGGTGCACGAGCACCGCAGCGGCGGCGAGCACTGCGGCGTCGGCGGCGGTGCGCGTCCGTTCGAGCAGCACGCGCGTCCGAGCACCGGCGAGCGCCGCGGAGCCGACGAGCAGCGCGAGCGCCAGCACGGCGACGAGGGCGACGGTCACCGAACCGCGGTCCTGCGCCCTGCGGACCGCGACGGTCCCGGTCGGCCGCACGCGCCGGTCGGGTCCCGACGGCCGCGTCATCCGCCCCCTCCTGCCGCGCAGCCGGTCGCGCGGAGCGGCAGGACCGCGAAGGGACCGGCCGGGGGCCCCTGCACGTCGACGCACACCAGACCGTCCTCGTGGCGGACCCGTGAGGTGGCACCGGGCACGGCGGCGAGTGCCGCGGCGGCCGTCCGCTCGTCGTCGCGCCCGAGCGCCCGTGCCGCCGTGCCGGCGACCGACCCGAGCCGTCCGGCACGGTCGACCAGGACCACGCCGGCGACCAGGGAGACCAGGACGAGGGCGACGACCGGGAGCCCGACGGCGAACTCCACGGTCACACTGCCGCGGTCGGACGCGGACGGACGGAGCCCGGTCACGGGACCAGTGCCCCGCGGACGAGGTCGGTCAGGATCTGCTGGACCTCGCCCGAGCGCATCACGGCGACGAGCACACCGGCGAACGCGACCGCGGCGAGGATGACGACGGCGTACTCGGCGGTGGCCGACCCGCGGTCGTCCCCGGGGCGGCACCGACGACGTCCGGCACCGGGACGAGCGGGGACGTGCACGCTCGCGGCCCACCCTCGGGCGACGCCCGCCGTGTGTCCCGGTGACGGCGCCGGCGCCGGGACCCGTGTCGGCTGCGGAGGTGTCGAGTCGGTCATGGTGTTCCCCTCTCTCTGTGGTGGTCCCACGGTCGCCCACCGGGGGCACCGTCCGACGCTCGGCGGGTCGGTCTGTGGACGGTTCAGCGGAGACCGCCGACGGTGGAGGAGAGGACCCCGACCACGACCGGCACGACGCCCACCAGGACGAACGCCGGCAGGACGCACACGCCGAGCGGCAGCACGAGCCGGACGGCCAGTCGCTCCGCCGCAGCGAGGCCCGCCGCAGCGGCGTCGTCCCGGGCGTCCTCGGCAGCGGCGCGCAGCAGCTCCGCGGCGGGCACCCCGGCGCGACGACTCAGGACCAGCACCTCGTGCAGTCGCGCCGCCTCGACCCCGTCACCGGCGGTTGCTCCGAGGGCTCCACGCACGGCTGCTTCCGCCGACTGCCACGACCCACCACCGGTCAGCGCCACCGCCCACGCGTCGAGCAGGATGCCCGGCACGTGCCCGTCCGGCGTCACGGCGTCGACCAGCCGTCGGGTCCAGCGCTGCCCGACGAGCACGAGTCCTGCCGCCGCTGCGCAGCAGATCCACCCGACCGGCCGGGTGAGGAGCACGACGAACGCGTCCGCGCCCCACACCGAACCGAGTCCGAGCCCGAGGAGCGGCAGCGCCAGCACGACCCGAGCACTCGTGCGCGGTCCCGACAGGGCGACCCGGACGGCACGGTCGGACGCGGCTGTCCGGCGCATCGCCGCGGCGAGGGCGCGCAGGGCACCGGCAGAGGGCGCCCCGGTCCGCTCCGCCACCTGCAGGACGAGGCGGACGTCCTGCCAGGCGGGAGCGTCGGCCTCGGGCACGCCACCCAGGAGGGCCCAGGCCCGCGGTGGTGGCACCCCCGCACCGACGAGCACCGCGACCCGGTCCAGCACGCGCGCGGCTCCAGCTGCGTCCGGACCGACCCGACCGTGGCGGCGACTCACGGGCCGGCGCGTCCGACCGGGCGGACCTCGAGCCGCCCGTCGCGGTCGATCCCGCACGTCCCGACCGCCGTGATCCCCCGCCACGACGACCGCCGCTCGACGTGCACGACGAGGTCGACCGCGCTGACGACCTGTCGCGCGAGTGCCTGCGGGCCGAGACCGGCCAGTGCCCCGAGGGCCTCGAGCCGCGCTCCGACGTCGGCCAGACCGTTCGCGTGCAGGGTGCCGGCCCCGCCGTCGTGCCCGGTGTTCAGGGCCCCGAGGAGCTCACGGACCTCGGCACCCCGGCACTCCCCCACCACCAACCGGTCCGGGCGCATCCGGAGTGCCTCGCGCACGAGCCGGTCGAGCCCGAGCGCACCGGTGCCCTCGGCGGTCGCCTGTCTCGCCTCGAGCGTGACGACGTGCGGGTGCTCGACCCGGAGCTCCGCGGTGTCCTCGACCGTGACGATCCGCTCGTCGTGCGGCACCGCGCCGAGCATCGCCGCGAGCACGGTCGTCTTCCCGCTGCCGGTGGCGCCCGTGACCAGGACGTTGCGCCTCCGGGCGACCGCGTCCTCGAGCACGGCCCGGGGGACGACCCGGAAGGCACCGAGGCGTTCCAGGCCGGCGAGCGTCGGGCGCTCCGGCCGCGGCAGCCGGACGGACAGCGCGGTGCCGCCGACGGACACCGGCGCGAGGACGACGTGCACGCGCACCCCGTCGCCGTGCCGCACGTCGGCGCACGGCGTGGTCTCGTCGACGTGGCGGCCGCCGAGGGCGACGAGCTCGGCGGCGAGCGCTCGCGCACGCCGCTCCGGGAGCTCGGGGCGGACGCGTTCGAGGCCGCGACCCCGGTCGATCCAGGTGCCCTGCCCGCCGACGACGAGCACGTCGGTCGTCTCCGCGTCCGCGACCAGGGCCGCGAGTTCCTCGAACACCGACGGATCGAGGGTCCTGCGCCGCCGAGCACGCGCGGCGCCCGGCAGGAACGGCACGCCGCCCGGCTCAGCAGGGACACCGGGACCGGTGGCGTCGTGATCGGCCCCGGGGGCGTCGGCTCGGTGGCGGTGCATGCGGTCGACGCTAGGTCGGTCGGCGGCGGCCACGTCAGGAATCGGTATGTCGTGTGGACGGCTCCCGCTCGACACCCTCGAGGTGCCGTGTTGTACCCCGTTACGCAAAGCCGTACCCCGTTCGGTGTCCGCAGGCGACCGTGCGGAACCGACGGCACCGGGCCGGGCGGCCGGTCGCCCGGGCACCCTCCGAGCGGACGCCGTCGCGAGCGGCCCTGCAACGAGGACGTGGACAAGTCTGTCCACTCTTCGGCACCAGGACGCCGATCGAGCCGTGCCACCCGGACACGCTGCGCAACAGGCGTCGGGGAAAAAGAAGAGGCGGCACCTGTTGGGGGGAACCGGTGCCGCCTTGACATCGGTGGATTGGGGGGAATCCGGCCCGGTGCCACCGGAAACGAGTCCGGCAGGAACCACTGTACCCCATGACGACCCGTGCTCGGCAACCCCTCGGCCGGAATGTCCGCGGGGCCCCGCAGCACGGTCCCGCACCGGGGGTAGTCTCCGACTGCACCCCAGCCGCAACGATGCGAGAGGACACCGATGTCCACACCGACCCAGGCCGACGAACGCCACGAGGACGGCCCGACCTTCGCTCCGCCGGCGGACTTCGTCGCGGACGCCGTCGCGCGGGAGGACCTGCACGAGGCGGCCGCCGCCGACCGCGAGGCGTTCTGGGCGGACCAGGCCCGGACCCTGCTCGACTGGCGCACACCGTTCACCCGGACACTCGACTGGTCGGGCGCGCCGTTCGCGAAGTGGTTCGACGACGGCACCCTCAACGTGGCCGAGAACTGTCTCGACCGGCACGTCCGCGCGGGCAACGGCGACCGGGTCGCGATCCACTTCGAGGGTGCACCCGGCGACACGCGTCGGATCACCTACGCGGAACTCACCGCCGAGGTGCAACGCGCCGCGAACATGCTCACCGACCTCGGCGTCGCGCAGGGCGACCGCGTGGTCGTCTACATGCCGCTGATCCCGGAGGCGGTCGTCACGATGCTCGCCGTCGCCCGGATCGGCGCCGTCCACTCGGTCGTCTTCGGCGGCTTCAGCGCCGAGAGCCTGCGCGCCCGCATCGAGGACGCCGGCGCGAAGCTCGTCGTCACCGCCGACGGGGGCTGGCGGCGCGGCGCGGTCTCCCCGCTGAAGCCCGCGGTGGACGAGGCACTGGCCGGCGAGGGCACCGACTCCGTCGAGCACGTGCTCGTGGTCAGGCGCGGCGGCAACGACATCGCCTGGAACGACCGCGACCTGTGGTGGCACGACGAGCTCGCGAAGGCAGCCCCCGAGCACGAGGCGCGGGCGTTCCCCGCCGAGACGCCCCTGTTCGTGCTCTACACCTCGGGCACCACCGGGAAGCCGAAGGGGATCGTGCACACCTCCGGCGGCTACCTGACACAGGCCGCCTACACGCACCGGAACGTCTTCGACATGCACCCGGAGAAGGACGTCTACTGGTGCACCGCCGACATCGGCTGGATCACCGGGCACTCCTACGTCGTCTACGGCCCGCTCGCGAACGGCGTCACGCAGGTGCTCTACGAGGGCACCCCGGACGAGCCGCAGCCCGGCCGCTGGTGGGACATCGTCGACAGCTACGGCGTCACCGTCCTCTACACCGCGCCGACCGCCGTCCGCGCCGCGATGAAGGCCGGCCGGCAGATCCCCGAGGCGCGGAGCCTCGAGTCCCTCCGCCTGCTCGGCAGCGTCGGCGAGCCGATCAACCCCGAGGCGTGGCAGTGGTACCGGCAGGTCATCGGCCACGACCGGACGCCGATCGTCGACACCTGGTGGCAGACCGAGACCGGCGCGATCATGATCTCGGCGCTGCCCGGCGTGACGAAGCTGAAGCCCGGAGCCGCACAGACCCCGCTGCCGGGCATCGTCGCCGAGATCGTCGACGAGGAGGGCCACCGCGCCGACCCCGGCGAGAGCGGCTACCTGACGATCACGGAGCCGTGGCCGTCGATGGCCCGTGGCATCTGGAACGATCCCGACCGCTTCGTCGAGACCTACTGGAGCCGCTTCCCCGGCCGCTACTTCGCCGGCGACGGCGCGCGGCTGGACGGGCAGGGCGACATCTGGGTGCAGGGTCGCGTCGACGACGTCATGAACGTCTCCGGCCACCGGCTCTCCACCGCCGAGATCGAGTCGGCCCTGGTCGGGCACGAGGGCGTCGCCGAGGCCGCCGTCGTCGGTGCCGCGGACGAGACGACCGGCCAGGCCGTCGTCGCGTTCGTCATCCTGACCGCCGAGGCGGCCGAGGGTGCCGACCGCGACGCGGTCGCGAAGGAACTCCGCGACTGGGTCGGCAAGCGCATCGGTGCGATCGCGAAGCCCCGGCAGGTCGTCGTGGTCCCGGAGCTGCCGAAGACCCGCTCGGGCAAGATCATGCGTCGCCTGCTGCGCGACGCGGCCGAGGGCCGTCGCATCGGCGACACGACGACGCTCGCCGACCCGACGATCATGGCGACCATCGCAGAGCTCATGTAGCCGGAACGACGCGAGCCGCGCCTCCCGACCGGTCTGGAGGCGCGGCTCGCGTCAGCTGCGTCGCTGACGGTCGGTCAGTCGGTGAGTTCCACCACCAGCTCGACCTCGACCGGTGCGTCCAGCGGGAGCACGGCCACGCCCACCGCGCTGCGCGCGTGGACGCCGGCGTCCCCGAACACCTCGCCGACGAGCGTCGACGCGCCGTTGGCGACCGCGGGCTGCCCGGTGAAGGACGGGTCCGACGCGACGAACACCGTCACCTTGACGACCCGGGCGACCCGGTCCAGCGAGCCCGCGACCGACTGCACTGCGGCGAGGGCGTTGAGCGCGGCCACGCGCGCCTGGGCGGTGGCGGTGTCCGCGTCGACCGCGGCACCGACCTTGCCCGTGACCGACAACGCCCCGTCGACGAAGGGCAGCTGCCCGGCCGTGTACACGTACTGCCCGGTGAGGACGGCCGGCACGTAGGCGGCGACGGGCGCAGCCACCTCCGGGATCGTCAGGCCGAGTTCCGCCAGGCGGTCGGCGGTGCTCACGCGCCGGCCTTCGGGCGCTTCAGGTAGGCGACGAGCCCGCCCTCGGGGCCGCTGACGACCTGGACCAGCTCCCACCCCTCGGAACCGAAGTTGTTGAGGATCGCGGCCGTGTTGTGGATGAACAACGGAGCGGTGAAGTACTCCCACTGAGTCATGCGGTTCCTTGCCAGCCTTTCAGTCGTGGGCGTCGTTTAGGCTGCATCCTATGTCTGCCCAGAAGTCTGCCTCGCGGACCAAGCCCGTCTCCGCGATCGGCGCCTTCGTCGGTTTCGTCGGTTTCAGTGCGCTCGCTGGTCTGCTGGTCACGATCGGGGTCACCCCGGCGATCGCCGTCGCCGGCGTCACGACGACCTCGACCATCGGCGTGTTCGAGTCCCTGCCGGAGTACATCGAGATCGGTGACCTCCCGCAGCGCAACGAGATCTACGCCTACGCGAACGGGCAACCGGTCAAGCTCGCGACGGTCTACGACCAGAACCGCGAGGAGCTCAAGTACGACCAGATCAGCGACCAGCTGAAGAACGCCGCGATCGACGGCGAGGACAAGCGCTTCTGGGACCACGGTGGCGTCGACATGACCTCGCTCGTCCGCGCCGGCGTCGGCAGCATCGCCGGCGGCCTCGGCGAGTCCGGCGGTGGCTCGACCCTGACGATGCAGCTCGTCCGCAACATCAAGATGCAGCAGGCCCTCGAGCTCCCGTCCGAGGAAGAGCGCCAGAAGGCGTACAACGACGCCGTCGAGCAGACCATCCCCCGCAAGCTCGAGGAGATGAAGCTCGCCATCGGCCTGGCGAAGAAGTACTCGCACAAGGAGATCCTGACCGGGTACCTCAACATCGCCTACTTCGGCGACCAGACGTACGGCGTGCAGGCCGCCGCACAGCACTACTTCAACAAGTCGGCGACCGACCTCACGCCGGCCGAGGCGGCCTCGATCCTCGCGATCGTGCAGTCCCCGAACACGCGCAACCTGGCGAACGAGAAGAACTACGAGGCGAACAAGGCTCGCCGCGACGTCATCCTCAAGTCGATGTACGCGCAGAAGCACCTGACCAAGGACGAGTTCGACCAGGCGATCGCCTCGAACCCCGCGGACTACGTGCACCTGACCGAGCCGAACCAGGGCTGCCAGTCGGCGGCCGGCAACGGAGCGCAGTTCTTCTGCGACTACGCGGTCAAGGTCGTCAAGCAGATGTCGCAGCTGGGCGGGACCCAGAAGGAGCGCGACCAGGCGTGGCGCAACGGCGGGTACAAGATCCAGACGTCGCTCGACATCAACCTGAACGGGCAGCAGAAGGACCTGCTGAACACCTACGACCCGAACACCGAGTCGCGGCTGCAGCTCGGCAGCGCGCTCAACTCGGTCGAGGCATCGACGGGCCGCATCCTCACGATGGCGCAGAACAAGGACTACGACCAGTCCCTGCAGTCCCCGCCGACGGCGACGTCGATCAACTACAGCGTCGACAAGGAGTACGGCGGTTCGATCGGCTTCCAGGTCGGCTCGACCTACAAGGTGTTCACGCTGCTCGACTGGCTCAAGGCCGGGCACGGCCTGAACGAGAGCGTCAACGGCACCCCGCACAACACGTCCCAGTGGACGCAGTGCGGCTCGACGATCACGTCCCCGTGGGCTCCGAAGAACGACTCTGCGGGTGAGCGGGGCCAGTTCACCGTCGCCCGTGCGACCGCCCTGTCCGTGAACGCCGCGTTCGCGTCGATGGCCGCGAAGCTCGACCTGTGCGACATCCGGCAGACGGCCCAGGACCTCGGTGTGCACTCCGCCGACGAGAAGACGGAGCTGAACGCGTACCCGTCGTCCATCCTCGGGACCAACAACATCGCCCCGCTGACGATGGCTTCGGCCTACGCGACCATCGCCAACGGCGGGACCTACTGCGCCCCGATCGCGATCGACCAGGTCACCGACGCCTCCGGCAAGGAGCTCGGCGGCCAGCCGAAGCAGTGCAAGCAGGTGCTCGACCCGAGCGTCGCCGCGACCGCTGCGTTCGCGATGCGTGGCACGATCCAGTACGGCACCGCCCAGGGCGCCCAGACCCCGGACGGCACGCAGCTGTTCGCGAAGACGGGTACCACCGACGACGCCGACCAGATCTGGCTCGTCGGCGCGAGCTCGAAGGTCGCGACCGCCTACTGGCAGGGCAACACCGACGGCGCGAAGAACAACCTGCGTCACTACTACAGCCCGGGTGGCTACGGCTCGTACGCGTCGCAGCGTGCGCACGTGTGGCAGCAGGCGATGATGCCGATCAACCAGCTGCACCCGGCCGACCCGTTCCCGACGCCGTCGCAGACGGCGCTGCGTGGGAACAGCGTCAACGTGCCGGACGTCCGTGGCAAGACCGCGGACGCGGCCCGCGCGACGCTCGCCGGGGCCGGCTTCACCTACGTGGACGGCGGCGCGCAGCCGGGCGGTGGCACGCCGGGCACGGTCTCGTCGACCTCTCCGGGTCCGGGGTCGCTCCTGTCGACCGGATCCAGCGTGACCGTGTACACGACCGACGGCAGCCAGACGACGGTGCCCCAGGTCACCGGCAAGAGCGTCGGGGATGCCCGCAACGTCCTGCAGGAGTCCGGCTTCACGAAGGTCGCCCTGTCCGGCGAGTACGCGAAGGGCGACGACGGCAACAAGTGCACCGTCGCGGCGGTCGACCCGGGCGAGGGCACCGCGGTCGGGAAGGACGCGACCGTCACCCTGCAGCTGTTCGGCAACAAGGACGGCAAGGCACCGAAGGACTGCAAGTGAGTCGC
Source organism: Curtobacterium sp. P97 (assembly GCF_023712445.1). Taxonomy (NCBI): domain Bacteria; kingdom Bacillati; phylum Actinomycetota; class Actinomycetes; order Micrococcales; family Microbacteriaceae; genus Curtobacterium; species Curtobacterium sp. P97. Next base: position 173,869 of record NZ_JAMAYF010000001.1, read on the forward strand.
GGTCGCGCCGCGCTGGGAGTGATCGCAGCGGGCGCGGCCGTCGGAGCGGCGACGGCGGCGTGGGGTTCCCTCGTCGAACGTCGCCGCTTCGGCATCCGCTGGGAGACGGTCCCGGTGCTGCCGCCGGGGTCCCGGGACGTCACCGTCCTGCACCTCTCCGACATCCACATGGCGCCCTGGCAGGCCGACAAGCAGCAGTGGCTCCGCGACCTGAGCCTGGTCGAGCCCGACTTCGTCGTGAACACGGGCGACAACCTCGGGCACCCCACGGCCAACACCGCGGTCGAGTACGCACTCGAGCCGTTCCGCGGTGTCCCGGGCGCCTTCGCGCACGGCTCGAACGACTTCTACGGCCCCTCCCCACGGAACCCGTTCAAGTACTTCACCGGCCCGAGCAGCCACCCCACCGGTCGCCGTCCGGTCGAGCTCGACATCGACCGGCAGACCGCGTTCTTCGAGTCGCTCGGGTGGCTCGACGTCAACGACCAGGCCCACGCGATCGAGCTCCGCGGGTCGCGCTTCGAACTGTTCGGCACCTCGGACGCCCACCGCGACTGGGACCGCCTCGACCTGCTGCCGACCAACGTCGACGAGATGCGCAGCGCCGTGCCGTGGACCGAGGACGAGGACGGCCCCTCCCCCGTCGCGATCGGCATCACCCACGCCCCGTACCGGCGCGTCCTCGACGCCTTCGTCGACCAGGGTGCGGACATCGTCTTCGCCGGGCACACGCACGGTGGTCAGGTGCAGGTGCCCGGGGTCGGTGCACTCGTCACGAACTCCGACCTGCCCCGGCAGTACGTCAGCGGTCTGCACCGGTGGCAGCACCGTGGGCACTGGTCGTGGCTCGAGGTCTCGGCGGGCATCGGCACGTCGATCTACGCTCCGGTGCGGTTCTCCTGCCGCCCCGAGGCCGTGGTCGTGACCCTCACCGCGAAGACCTCCTGACCCGAGCGGCCGCGACGCGCCCGGGTGTACCGCGAATGGTCGTGAGCACCCTCGAACGTCCGGTAGACTTTCCTGGTCGCTCCGGTTCGGAGCAACCACACCGCGGGGTGTGGCGCAGCTTGGTAGCGCGCCTCGTTCGGGACGAGGAGGTCGCAGGTTCAAATCCTGTCACCCCGACACTGTGTTGAGACAGTAGAACAGCAGGGCCCTGATCCACTCGGATCGGGGCCCTGTTGCTTTCCCGGGACGCTCCTCCCCGCCTGTGTCCGACGACACAACGCCCGGCCGTCGAGCACGTCGACGAGACCGGGGCCGCTACGCTCGCAACCGTCATGACGATCCCCGCCCCGCTCGCCACCGTCCTCGCGGAGATCGGCGCGCACTTCCCCGAGCTCGCCGACGACCCGGTCCTCGCGCAGAGCCTCCTGGACAACGTGACGTCCATGATCAGCGAGGCCCACGAGCGTTACGCGACCGGCGACGGGGCCGCGAGCGTCGTGAGCGACCGGTACCTCGACCCCGAGCACCTCGCGACCGGCGTCCTGCACGCCGAGCGTGCACAGCACCCCGCCGGCGCCATGCTGGCGGCCGAGATGCTGTTCGACGCCTACCTGCCGGTCTTCGTCGACGAGGTCGGAGCGCGCACCACGGACGAGGTCCTCCGCGCCACCCGGGCACTGCACGCGGGCGTCTGGAGTCGGTTCCCCGCAGGGGCGATCGCGTACACGGAGGCACTCCGGCAACGGGTGACCTCGACGAACCTCGACTCGCGGGAGCAGATCGCCCGCGACCTGCACGACCGTGTCGCACACGGGGTGCTCGCGGGACTGCAGCGCCTCGACCTGGTGCTGCTCACCGATCCCGCGGAGGCGGAGCGGACCGCGCAGCTCGAGTCCGCGGCGCGGCTGCTCCGAGGGGCGCTGACCGACGTGCAGGACCTCGCGCTCTCCCTGCACGCCAGGGTCGGCCAGGACCGGCTGGACGACGCCCTGCGGCGGCACGTGGACGACCTGTTCCCGGGGGACGACCGCCTGGTGATCACGACGACGGGCGTCGCCGGCACCCTGCCGAACTGGAAGGCCGAGGAGGCGCTGACGATCCTCCTCGAAGCGCTGACCAACCGGCGGAAGCACGCGCCCGGGTCCGCGGCGTCCGTCGAGTTCGCGTGGTCGCCGGGGACGGTGGTCGTGACGGTGCGGGACGACGGCCCCGGGTTCGCTCCCGACGCCGTCGCCGAGGGCCGCCTCGGGCAGCGCACCATGCGTGAGCGGGCCGGTGTGCTCGGCGCCCGACTGGACGTCGAGAGCGCCCCGGGCTCGGGCACCGTCGTCCGGCTGACCGTCCCGAGGGGAGCCATGTGACCGCCGTCACCCACGTCGCGATCGTCGACGACCACCGACTCTTCCGCGAGGGGCTCGCCACGATCCTGGCAGCGGTCCCGACGATCCGGGTCGTCGCCCACGGGGAGCGCCCGTCCGACGTGCTGGAGTCCCCCGAGGCGGCCGCGATCGACGTGCTCCTGCTCGACGTCGAGCTCGACGGGCCACCGGCGCGGACCACCATCGCCACCGTCCGCCGCCGACACCCGCACATCGGCGTCGTCGTCCTGACGATGCACCGTGACGCCGTCCTCCGCCGCGCGCTGCTCGACGCCGGAGCCGTGGACCTCGTGACGAAGGACACCCCGAGCCGGGAGCTCGTCGACCGGATCGTCCGAGCGACCCGCAGGGGTGCGGGTCCCGTGACGTTCCCGGTCGACCTGGTCACCGACGCCCGCGCCGGCTCACCGCTCAGCGACCGCGAGCTCGAGGTGCTCCGTCTCGTCGCCGATGCGCGGTCCAACGCCGAGATCGCCACCGAACTCGGGCTCGCCGTCGGCACGGTGAAACGGCACGTCTACAACGTCTACCGGAAGCTCGACGTCGGGACGCGCGTCGCCGCGATCACCGCCGCGACGCGCCTCGGGCTGCTGGCCTGACGGCTCCCACGGCCGGACGCCCGCAGTGGGCGCCCGTCCGCTAGACCGTCGCCCCCGCCGGCACCAGGCGGCCCTCGGCCTGCAGGGACGCCACCACGTCGAGCGCCTGGTGCCGGTAGCGCGCCTGGGCGGCACCGGGCGCGACGATCACCCCGTCGGCACCGGTGGACGCGACGAGCTCGTTGATCTTCGTGGCGACGTGCTCGCGGTCACCGTAGGCCTGCCGCTCCGTCCGCGCGGCGATGAACCGGCGCTCGAGGTCCGAGAACTCGTACGCGCGGGCCTCGTCCATCGACACCGGTTCGGGCTTGGCGCCCTGTCGCATCCGGATGAACGAGATCATCCCCGGAGCGCTCTGCTCCTCGACGATCGCAGGGTCCTCGTCGGTGACGACCTGCACACCGATGAGGGCGTTCGGGGTCTGCCGGAAGCGCGACGGGCGGAACGAGTCGCGGTACAGCGCGAGCGCCGCCTCGGTGTCGTCCGACGCGAAGTGGTGCGCGAAGGCGAACGACACCCCGAGCGCGCCGGCGACCTGCGCGCTGTAGCCCGAGGAACCGAGCAGCCAGAACTCCGGCACGTCGCCGTAGCCCGGGACCGCACGGATGCGCGACAGCGGGTTCGACGCGTCCATGCCGGTGAAGAAGCCGATCAGGTCGGCGAGCTGCTGGGGGAAGTCGTCGACGTCGAGCCGGTCGGTGCGGCGCAGCGCCATCGCCGTCGCGCCGTCGGTCCCCGGGGCGCGCCCGATGCCGAGGTCGACGCGGTCGCCGTACAGTGCGCGCAACGTGCCGAACTGCTCGGCGATCACGAGCGGCGCGTGGTTCGGGAGCATCACCCCGCCGGAACCGATCCGGATGCGTGACGTCGCGGCGCCGACGGCACTGAGCAGCACGGCGGGCGCGGACGAGGTGATGCCCGGCATGCCGTGGTGCTCGGCGACCCAGACACGCTCGTAGCCGAGCTGCTCGGCGTGCACCGCCATGTCGATCGACCCCTGCAGGGCCTCGGTGTTCGACTGGCCGTACTCGCGGGTGGCCAGGTCGAGGACGGACAGGTGCACGGTGGCGTCGCTCATGGGGGTGACAACCGTCGCCGGCGTGCGCGCATTCCGCGCCACGGGCCGGTCTGGAGGCGCGTGGCGGCGCCGCACCGTGCCTCCCGTCCGGCGGTGGCCCACCTGGCGGACGTGGGTCGGATCAGTGGGCGAGCTCGCCGTCGAGCCGCCCGCCCGACTCGCTGAGGTAGCAGTTCGCGCAGAGCGACTCGTAGGTGACGTCGACCCCGTCGATCGCGACCTGGGACCCGTCGAAGACGAAGCGGCCGTCGACCTTGCGCGCGTTGAACACGGCCTTGCGACCGCACCGGCAGATGGTCTTGAGCTCCTCGAGCGAGTGCGCGACCTCGAGCAGTCGCGCGCTGCCGGGGAACGCCTCGGTGCGGAAGTCCGTGCGGATGCCGTAGGCGAGCACGGGGACCTCGTCGAGCACGGCGACGCGGAGCAGGTCGTCGACCTGGCGCGGGGTGAGGAACTGCGCCTCGTCGACGAGCACGCAGCTCACCGGACGCACCATGCCGTCGAGCCGATCCGACTCGGGGTCGGTGGCACCGGCGTCGGCGACCGCGTGCCGGACGTCGTCGTGGGGCGCGAAGACGACGTCCACGGAGCGTGTGACGCCGAGTCGGGAGACGATCTCACGGTCGCCCTTGGTGTCCACCGACGGCTTCGCCAGCAGCACGCGTTGCCCGCGTTCCTCGTAGTTGTACGCGGCCTGCAGCAGCCCGGTGCTCTTGCCGCTGTTCATCGCGCCGTACCGGAAGTAGAGCTTCGCCACTACGCGAGGAACCCGTCCTCGGCGGCACGACGGATGAGGTCCGACTTCTTCGACGCGGGACGGCCGACCTTGCTGTACTTCTCGCGGACGCGGCGGAGGTAGGTCTTGGCGGTCTCGTACTGCACGTTCATCTGCGCGGCGACCTCGTTCGTCGAGTAGCCGGACACGTACAGGCGCAGTGCCTCTTCCTCGCCCGCACTGAGCTTCGGGCGCTGGTGCGCGCTCGCGCCGGTCGGCAGCGGGCGCCAGTCGCGCTGCGCCGGGGTCTCCCGCGAGACACCCATGACCTCGCGCGCGACGTCCATGACCTCGCGCATCGGCAGCGACTTCGACAGGAACGCGGCCGCACCGGCAGCCAGGGCACGGTCGCGGGACTCGCGGCTGTCGACGCTCGAGAGCACGATGACCTTCGCCCCGGCAGCACGACAGGTGCGCACGCGGGCCTCGATCGACACCGGCTCCTTGAGCTGGAAGTCGAGGAAGACGAGGTCCGTCGGGAAGTTCTCGCTGTGCACCATCTCGAGCCACGTGTGGGCGGTGAGGGCGAGGTCGAAGTCGAAGGCGTTCACGGCGATCCAGCTCGACAGGCTGTCGAGCAGCACCTCGTGGTCGTCGAGGATCGCCAGCCGCACGCGTCGGGTTCCGGGCTGCGGGAGCGGTGGCACGCCCTCCGTGGTCCGGTTCGGGTCAGTGCTGGTCATAGGAGAACCTTAGTGCGAGGGACGATGGTCGGACGGCGACGTCGAGGTCGGGGAAGGTCACGCGGAGCACCGCGAAGTAGGGGTCGAACGTGCGGTGGATGCCGACGTCCGAGTCGTCGACCGCGAGCTCCGTGCGGACCTCGACGCGGTCGGGTGGCGCGCCGGGCTCGCGCGAACGGCGGACCGTGGCACGGAACCGCGCGGGGTCCACCGTCGCTGCGCCGAGCGCCGCACGGAGGAACGTCCGGACCACGGTCCGCTGGTCGGTGTCGAGCGTCGCGATGAGGCCGTCCGGGTCGTCCACCGACTCGGCGGACCCGCCCTCGACGGCGACCGCGTACTCGAGCCACGTCCGGTCGGCGTCCGCGACCATGGCCTGCCGGATGCCGTCCGCGATGGAACGAGCGCGTGCGCGGTCGGCGTCGGTGATCACCTCACGCGTCCGGAGTTCGGCGAAGAACGGGGCGACGTCGCGCGCGAGGATGACGGAGCGGTCCTGCTGCACGCGCGCGGCGATGCCGTCCCGCTCGGCGCGCGCCACCGAGTACGAGCCCGCACGGATCTGCACGCGCTCCGCCAGGCCGCCGAAGGTCCACGCGAACACGACGGACGCCGCGGTGAGGACCAGCGTCGGCGCGGCGGCGAGGAAGGCGGCGACGGTCACCGGCACCTGGTGCGGGAACACGGCGGCGGCGGCACCCCAGGCAGCTGCGTCGACCGCCGCCAGGACGAGCCCGCCGACCGCCAGGTCCCGCCACGGCCGGTAGGGCGCGACCGTCACGATCCCGGTGGCGGTGAGCAGGCACATGAAGTCGTTGAGCGCGTTGCGGTCCGGCCCCCACTGCGCCGCGACGCTCGCGGCCGACGCTGCGCCGAGCAGCACGACGTGGAGCACGTACGCCCAGCGCGGGAACGGCGCCCGGAAGGGCGACGACGACGCGATCACGACCGCGCCCGACGCGCCCAGGAGCAGCACCGTGAGGGCGCTGAGCGTCGGGCTGCCGACCACGTCGCGGTCGAACACCGACACGACCAGCGCCCACAGCACGCCGGCCGCACCGAGCAGGACGGCGAGGGGGCGGGAACCCATCGCGCCGAGCGGGTCCCACTGCTGTGCGGTCCGAGCGCCCCGGACGGCGGCCCGCACCGCGTCGACGCGACTCACCGGGCGGCTCCGCGGTCGGACTCACCCGTGACGGCGTACGACGCCGCGCCGCCGGTCCGTGCGCCGCCGGTGTGCGCGCCACCCGTGTGTGCGCCACCCGTGTGTGCGCCGCCGGTGTGTGCTCCGTCGGCGCGGGCCGCGTCCTCGCTCGTGTAGGGCACGGTCATCATGACGCTCGTCCCGGATCCCGGCGACGACCACACCTGGACGTCACCGCCGACCCGGCCGATGCGTTCCCGGACCGAGCCGCGCAGCCCCATCCGGTCGCTGCCGGTCTCCTGCTCGTCGAACCCGCGGCCGTCGTCGACCACCATCACCGTGCACGACGAGCCGTCGTCGAAGACGCTGACCTCGGCCTCGTCGGTCCCCGCGTGCTTGCGGACGTTCGCCAGGCACTGCCCGACGGCCCGGAGCAGTGCCGTCGCCGCCGACGGGTCGAGCCGCGCCAGGGCAGCCGGATCACCGGTGACCGCGACCGCGAGCCCCTCCGCCCGGTGCTCGTCCACCATCGCGTCGAACGCGGCACCGGCAAGGGCCGGGTCCGGGTCGGACGTCGGGTCGGACGACGCGAGCCACTGCTTCCCGGTCAGCATCGCGACGTCGGCTTCGACCGTGCGCGCGAGCTGCGGGTCCATGGGGCCGTCGGGAGCGAGCGCGATGGCACCGAGGTGGTTGAGGACCGTGTCGTGCAGGATCGCCGCGGCCTCGGCCTCGACCCCGGCCCGGTAGGCGGACACGTGCTCCTCGCGCGCGGACCGGAGCAGCTCGGGCTGGACGCGCTCGGACCGCGCGGTGTTCCGGCTGGTGAAGAGCACGAGGGCGACGACGAAGCCCAGGGTGACCCAGGCGAGGAGGAGCGGTCGGGGCGGCCCGTCCGCCTGCAGCACCGCGATCCCGGTCGCGAGCCGACCGACCAGGAACCCGCCGAACGACCAGACGACGACGCGACTCGCGACCGCACCGGCCCCGCCCACGAGCACGAGCGGGATCACCGCGAGCGACACCAGGTAGCTCGTCACCCAGCCGGCGGGCACCTCGCGCTGCACGATCGTGGTGAACCACCACGTGCAGACCCCGCCGGTGACGAGGAAGGCCACGGCCGAGCGCCAGGTGCCGAACTGCACGTGCACGCCGATCATCGCGAGCATGGGGAGGAGCGCGAGCACGGCCCCGGCGACCCGCACGTCGGGCTCGGCCAGTCGGTACAGCAGCAGGGTCACGGCGGCGGCGACGACCGATCCGATCGCCGCTGCGTGGAAGGCGCGCACGGTCGACCACGCGTTCACTCGCGGAGCGAGGTGCGTGGGGATGCCGAGCACGGGTCGATGGTCCTTCCGAGAGTCGTCCGGTCGCCGTGTTACGCGACCGTCCGGGGGCCGGTCATGTACCCCGAAACGAGCACGATCCGGCGACCCGCTCGATGCTACCGCCGATCACCGACACAGGGTGTCCCCCGAACGCGGAAGGTGGACGCTCCTCAGAACAGGGTCGGTCCGGACGGGCCTCCGATCACGGTCGTCCCGGCACCGCGACGGTCGAAGTCGGGGTCGGCACGCTTGAGCGGCGACGAGGTCGGGCGGGACTGCTCGTCGAGCGACACCGGGACGCGGTACCCGTTCGTGATGCCCCCGTTCGTGATGACCGACCCGACGAGGGCGCGCGGTCCGGTGTCGCCGGGCCCCTGACGCGGTGCACGCGGAGCGGTCGCCGCCGCTGCCCGCTCGCCGGGTACGAGGTGCGCCTGCCGGTCGCTGAACCCCATCGAACCGGTCGCCGGGTCCACCCGGCCGAGTCCGAGACCGTGCGCGGCCAGGATCGGACGCACCCGGTCCGCGAGCCACCGGCGGTAGTCCGCGGGCGCGTAGGTGTTGTCGAGGTACATCGAGCGGTAGCGCGCGACGAGGTCGGGACGGGTGCGCTGCAGCCAGGCCGCCCACCACGGCTTCACGCCAGGACGCAGGTGCAATGCGGAGTACATCACGCTCGAGGCGCCGGCCTCGGCCGCGCGACCGATCGCTTCGTCGAGGTGCGCGCGCGTGTCCGTGATGAACGGGAGCACCGGCATGAGGAACACCGAGCACTCGAGCCCCGCGTCGCGGATCGCCCGGACGGTCGCCAACCGGGCGGCGGTCGTCGGGGTCCCGGGCTCGACCTGCTGCTGCAGCTCGTCGTCGTACACGGCGATCGACATCGCCAGGTCGACCGGGACGCTCCGTGCCGCCTCGACCAACGTGGGCAGGTCACGCCGCAGCAGCGTCCCCTTCGTCAGGATGCTGAACGGGGTGCCCGACTCGGCCAGCGCGCGGATGACCCCGGGCATCAACCGGTAGCGCCCCTCGGCACGCTGGTACGGGTCGGTGTTGGTGCCGAGCGCAACGGGGTGCCGGTCCCACGACGGCTTCCGGAGCTCACGGCGCAGGACGTCCGCGACGTTGGTCTTCACGACGATCTGCTGGTCGAAGTCGGCGCCCCCGTCGAACTCCAGGTACGTGTGCGTGGGCCGCGCGAAGCAGTAGACGCACGCGTGACTGCAGCCGCGGTACGGGTTGATCGTCCACCCGTAGGTGCCGCTGCCGTCGGCAGCCGGCACACGGTTCAGGGCACTCTTCGCCAGGACCTCGTGGAAGGTGACCCCGGCGAACTCCGGCGTGGTGACGCTGCGCACCAACCCGCTGTTCGACTCGAGCCCCGGCAGGGCGTCACCGCGCTCCGCTCCGATCGACTGCCCGCTCCACCGCATGCCCTCATTCGAACACACGTTCGAACCACAGACAAGTCGCCCGAGCGGCGAGGCTCAGTGGTGCAGACCGAGGACCTTCGCGGTGTGCTCGAGGGTCTCGTCGGCGAGCTGCGGGTCGGCGCCGAGGTCCTTGCCGTACGTGGGCACCATCGTCCGCACCATCGGGGCCCAGGCGTCCCACCGGTCCGGGAAGCACCGCTGCAGCATCGTCAGCATGATCGGCACCGCGGTGGACGCACCGGGACTCGCGCCGAGCAGGCCGGCGATCGAGCCGTCGGCCGAGGTGATGACCTCGGTGCCGAACTGCAGCACCCCGCCCTTCTCCGGGTCCGGCTTGATGACCTGCACGCGCTGCCCGGCAGTGATGCGGTGCCAGTTCTCCGGTTCGGCGGTCGGCATGAAGTCGCGGAGGGCGTCGAACTTCGTCTGCTTCGACGCCAGGAGCTGCCCGACCAGGTAGCGGACCAGGTCGAAGTTCGAGAACGCCACGCTCAGCATCGGTCGCAGGTTGTGCGGTCGGATCGACCGGAACAGGTCGAGCAACGAGCCCTGCTTGAGGAACTTCGGGCTGAACCCGGCGTAGGGGCCGAACATCAGCGACGCCCTGCCCTCGACGATCCGGGTGTCGAGGTGCGGCACCGACATCGGCGGAGCGCCGACGCTCGCCTTGCCGTACACCTTCGCCGCGTGCTTCTGCACGACCTCGGGGTCGTCGGTGCGCAGGAACTCGCCGGACACGGGGAACCCGCCGTACCCGCGGATCTCCGGGATGCCCGACTTCTGCAGCAGGCGCAGGGCCCCGCCGCCGGCGCCGACGAAGACGAACTTCGCCGCGATGCGCTGCGTCGACCGACCGATCTCGTTGCGGACGTCGAGCGCCCACCCCTCGGAGACCTTCGACCGCGTGATCTTCTGCACCTGGTGCGACGGCTCGAACTCGACACCGGCGATCTCGAGCTCGTCGAAGAGCTGCTGCGTCAACGAACCGAAGTCGACGTCCGAGCCGGCGGCCGAGTACGTCGCAGCGACCGGCTGGTCCTTCTTGCGCCCCGGGATGAGCGCGGGCGCCCACCGGCGGATCTGCGCCGGGTCGTCCGAGTACTCGATGCCCGCGAAGAGCGGGTGACCCTTGAGCGCCTCGTACCGCTTGCGCATGTACTCGACGTTCTCCTCGCCCCACACGAAGGAGATGTGCGGGGTCGGGTTGATGAAGTTGGACGGCTGCGGGAGCGCGCCGGTCTCGACCAGGTGCGCCCAGAACTGCCGCGAGACCTGGAACTGCTCGTTGACGGTCACGGCCTTGGCGATGTCGACGTGTCCGTCCGGCATCTCCGGCGTGTAGTTCAGCTCGCACAGCGCGGAGTGACCGGTCCCGGCGTTGTTCCACGGGTTCGAGGACTCCTGCGCGACCGAGCCGAGCCGCTCGTACACGCGGATCTTCCACGTGGGTTCGAGGCGGTGGATGATGGCGCCGAGCGTGGCGCTCATGATCCCTCCCCCGATCAGGACGACGTCGATCGGGTCCACCTGCTTCACTGCCACACGACGATCCTACCCACTGCCGCTGGGTCGCCCGGGGGCATCGTCCGGATGCGGGGCGCTGGTCGTACCCATCGCACCTGCTAGTGAAGTACGACATTCCGGATGTGGCACCATTTCACGGTCCCGATCGACCGTCCCCTCCCGGAGGCCCCACCGTGAACCACCGCCGGCGCGCCCGTCTCGCCCTCCCGCTCCTGCCCGCGGCCGCGATCGCCCCGCTCCTGCTCGGCCCTGCCGCCCTGGCCGACACGCTCCCCTCGCCGCAGCCCGAGCCACGGGCTGCGCCCGCTGCGACGCTGGAGGGCACCTTCCACGTCGTCGGCACCACCGGCTTCGTCGCCGTCGCCGACCACGACGGCCAGCCCGTGCTCGACACCCGCCCGGTCGCCGCCGACACCGCGCACTACCCCGCGCCCGGCACCACCGGTCCGCTCGTCGTCGGGTCGATGTGCCTGTCCGCCCTCAACGGCCCCGGGCTGCCCTTCGCCGTGCTGGCCGACGCCGCCGTCCCCTCCGGCTGCCTCCAGGTCCGCACCACGAGCCCCGCGCCCCACGTCGTCCGGTTCACCGCCGACGACCCGTCCTCACCGGCGAACGGCCTCGAGCTCGGCCTGCAGGCGAACGGCGCGCTCCTGGCGCTCGGCACCGCGGGGTCCGACATCGAACTCGTCACCGAGGGCCCCGTCGTCGCACCGACGCTCGACCACACCGACCTGGCACCCGGTTCCGCCCTCTCGGGCACCGCCACGCCCGGCGCGCACGTCGTCGTCGTCCGTGACGGGACGGTGGTCTGTGAGACCGATGCCGCCGATCGAGGTGCGGACGACGCCGGACACTGGTCCTGCTCGCCGATCGATGCGCTCACCGAGGGCACGTACACCCTCGAACTGTTCGCCTCGACCCCCGCCGGGCAGCTCGCGCCGCCCGTCCCCGTCGAGGTCGTCGTGTCCGCAGGGACCGGCGCCGGCGACGGTCCGGACCCCGACCCCGGTGACGGCGAGGGCACCGATCCGGGTGACGCACCGTCTCCGGGAGACGGTGCCGGAGGCACGGGCGGCACCGGGACCCCCGGTGAGGCCGACCAGACCGGCGAGCCCGGCGCGGACGGACCGTCGCCAGGACCGGCGACGACCGCCCGGACCGTCGACGCCGCGCCGCAGGGGCGCCTCGCCTGGACCGGCACCGAGGTGACCGGACCCCTCGCCGTCGCGCTCGCGCTCCTCACCGCCGGGACCGGCGTGCTGCTGCACCGACGACGTCGCACTCGGTCCCGTTCCTGACGGTCGGGACGACGGACGGGAGGCCCGTGGCGGTGTCGCCACGGGCCTCCCGTCCGTCACGTGTCGCGTCGGCGACGGTGCTCGCTAGGCGGCGACCGCGCGCCGTTCGAGGATCGTCTCGGCGATCTGCACCGCGTTGAGCGCAGCGCCCTTCCGCAGGTTGTCGTTGCTGACGAAGAGGACCAGGCCGTGGCCGTCGGGCGCGGATTGGTCCGCGCGGATGCGGCCGACGAAGGACGGGTCCTGACCGGCTGCCTGCAGCGGAGTCGGGACGTCCGCGAGCTCGACGCCCGGGGCCGTGGCGAGGAGCTCCGTCGCCCGCTCGGGCGAGAGCGGCTGCGCGAACTCGGCGTGCACGGAGATCGAGTGCCCGGTGAACACGGGGACGCGCACGCAGGTCCCGGCGACGAGCAGGTCGGGCAGCTCGAGGATCTTGCGGCTCTCGTTGCGGAGCTTCTGCTCTTCGTCGGTCTCCCCCATGCCGTCCTCGACGATGCTGCCCGCGAGCGGGACGACGTCGAAGGCGATCGGTCGGACGTACTTGACCGGCTCCGGGAAGGTCACCGCCGAACCGTCGTGGGTGAGCGCCGCGGTGTCCTGCTCGAGCGCCGCGCGCGCCTGGCCGAGGAGCTCCTCGACTCCGGCGAGGCCCGACCCGGACACGGCCTGGTAGGTGGTCGCGACGAGACGGCGCAGCCCGGCTTCGGTGTCCAGCACCTTGAGGACCGGCATGATCGCCATCGTCGTGCAGTTCGGGTTGGCGACGATGCCCTTCGGGGCGTCGTCGATGGCGTGCGGGTTGACCTCGCTCACGACCAACGGCACCTCGGGGTCCATCCGCCAGGCACTCGAGTTGTCGACGACCACCGCACCCGCCGCCGCGAACTTCGGCGCGAGGGCGCGTGACGCCGTGGCACCGGCCGAGAACAGCGCGATGTCGATGCCCGACGGATCGGCGGTCTCGGAGTCCTCGACGACGATCTCCTCGCCGCGGAACGACAGCGTCGAACCGGCGGACCGGGCACTCGCGAAGAACCGGACGTGGTCGGCCGGGAACGCGCGCTCCTCGAGGAGGCGACGCATCACGGCGCCGACCTGGCCGGTGGCGCCGACGACGGCGACGGTGGTGCTCATGTGGTGCTCCTGCTCGTGGGTCGTGTCGGCGCGGGGCTCAGCGCCCGGTGCCGGCGTAGACGACGGCTTCCTGGTCGGCGTCCAGCCCGAAGGCCTGGTGCACGACGCGCATGGCCTCGTTCAGGGTGTCGGCGCGCGTGACGACCGAGATGCGGATCTCCGAGGTGGAGATCATCTCGATGTTGATGGACGCCTCGTGCAGGGCGCGGAAGAGCGCCGCCGAGACACCGGCGTTGGTCCGCATGCCGGCACCGACCAGGGCGAGCTTGCCGATCTGGTCGTCGTACTGGATGCCCGAGTAGCCGATGTCGGCCTTGGCGACCTCGAGCGCGGTCAGGACGCCCTGGCCCTGGTCCTTCGGCAGCGTGAACGAGATGTCCGTGCGGCCCGTGACCGCCTCGGACACGTTCTGCACGATCATGTCGATGTTGGCGCCGGCGCGGGCCACGATCGTGAAGATCTCGGCGGCCTTGCCGGGGGTGTCGGGCACGCCGACGACGGTGATCTTCCCCTCGGAGAGGTCTCCGGCGATGCCGGTGATGATCGGTTCTTCCACGGTTTCCCCCTCTGCAGGGTTGTAGACGATGGTGCCCTCGGCGTTGCTGAACGAGGAGCGGACGTGCAGGGTGACGCCGTGCCGACGGGCGTACTCGACGGCACGGATGTACAGGACCTTGGCGCCGGAGGCGGCGAGCTCGAGCATCTCCTCGCTCGTGATCCGGTCGACCTTCTTGGCCTTCGGCACCACGCGGGGGTCCGCGGTGAAGATGCCGTCGACGTCGGTGTAGATCTCGCAGACGTCGGCGTCGAGCGCGGCGGCGAGCGCGACGGCGGTGGTGTCCGACCCACCGCGACCGAGCGTGGTGATCTCGCCCGTCGTGCGGTTGAACCCCTGGAACCCGGCCACGATCGCGACGTGCCCGGCGTCGAGCGCCTCGCGCACGCGCTTCGGGGTGACGTCGACGATGCGGGCCTTGCCGTGCTGGGCGTCCGTGAGCATGCCGGCCTGACTGCCCGTGTACGACGATGCCTCGACCCCGAGGCTCTTGATCGCCATCGCGAGCAGCGCCATCGAGATGCGCTCCCCCGCGGTGAGCAGCATGTCGAGCTCACGACCGGCGGGGATCGGCGTCACGGAGTGCGCGAGGTCGACGAGCTCGTCGGTCGTGTCGCCCATCGCCGAGACGGCCACGACGACGTCGTTGCCCGCCTTCTTCGTCTGGACGATCCGCTTCGCCACGCGCTTGATGCTCTCGGCGTCCGCGACGGACGATCCACCGAACTTCTGCACGATCAGGGCCACTGGCTGGTACTCCCGGGGACGACGGTTCCGCGACGGTCGCGCGGTCTGTCAATCGTAGAGGGTGTTCCGCGGATGTTGCGTGCGAGGCGGGCTCGACGCAACGATCCTGCGCGCACGTCCGTCAGTGACCGACCACGCGTCGACCCTCGAAGGCGCGGCCGAGGGTCACCTCGTCGGCGTACTCGAGGTCACCGCCCACCGGCAGCCCGGAGGCGAGTCGCGTGGTGCGGATGCCCATCGGGACGAGCAGTCGGCTGAGGTAGGTCGCCGTCGCCTCGCCCTCGAGGTTCGGGTCGGTGGCGATGATGACCTCGTCCACGGTGCCGTCGGCCAGCCGCGTCATCAGCTGCTGGATCCGCAGGTCGTCCGGACCGACACCGTCGATCGGGCTGATCGCTCCGCCGAGCACGTGGTAGAGCCCACGGAACTCGCGGGTGCGCTCGATGGCAGCGACGTCCTTCGCCTCCTCCACGACGCAGATCACCGACGGCGACCGACGGGGGTCACGACAGATGCTGCACCGCACGTTCTCGGTGACGTTGCCGCAGACCTCGCAGAAGCGCACCTTCTCCTTGACCTCGGCCAGGAGCTCGGACAGTCGTGCCGGGTCGAACGACTCGGTCTGCAGGATGTGGAACGCGATGCGCTGCGCCGACTTCGGGCCGATGCCCGGCAGCCGACCGAACTCGTCGATCAGGTCCTGGACGATCCCGTCGTACATCAGGCGCCTTCCTCGTGCAGGGCGGTCTCCTCGATGAACTGCGCGCCGAGGATCTCACGGACGACCGCCTCGCCGTACCGACCAGCGACCGGCGTCCGACGGACCTGGGGTGCAGCGGTCCGTGCCGGAGCTGGCTGCGCAGCCGCCTCCTGGGTCGGTGCTGTCTGCGCAGGTGCTGCATGCTCGGGCGCTGCCGGCGCGGGTGCGGCCTGTGCCGGGCCAGTCGGCGCCGGTGCTGCCTGCGGTGCTGGTGCCCGCGTCGGTCGCTGGCTCGGTGCACCCGAGGACGCGTGCGCTCCCGGATCGGGGAAGGGAGCGCCGTCGTCGTAGGGCTCGTCGTCGAGCGGGTAGTCGTCGACCGGGACGTCCGGCCCGCCGGAGGGTACGGCGGCCGCGGTACCCGGCGCGGCGGGCGCTGCCGATGCGGGCGCTACGGCTGCGGCCGGTGCGGGCGCTGCGGCTGCGGCCGGTGCCGGCGCTCCCGGTGCGTCGGGTGTCGGGTCGCCCGGTGCAGCAGCACGGGCCGGCGCTGTTCCGGCACCGCCGAGCGCGGAGGCCGGACGGAGCTGTGCAGCGAGGGCCGCGTCAGCGGCGGGGTCGGAGACCCGTGCGACGGGCACGACCGGCTCCCCGGTGTCGGTCGTCCCGAACGGTGCCGACCAACCCGGCTCGAGGTGCTCGGGCACGGCGCCGGCGGTCGGGTCGGTCGCCGGGATCGTGGCGACGGCCCAGTCGGTCACCGGAGCGCTGGGCGTGGCCGGCTGCTGCCGTGTGGTCGGCTGCTGCGATGCGCCCTGCTGTTGGTTCGCCTGCTGCTGCGGGCTTGCCTGCTGCTGGCTCGCCTGCTGCTGCTGGCTCGACTGCTGCTGCTGCTGGCTCGGCTGCTGCGGTGCGGTCGGCTGCTGCTGCTGCGGTGCGGTCGGCTGCTGCGGCGCAGTCGGCTGCTGCTGCTGCTGCGTCGGCCCTTCGGCAGTCCCCGGCTGCGTCGGTGCGGACTGCTGGCGCGCGGCCTGCTGCCGGCTGTTGTCCTCCGACGTCACCTGCGGTCGCGTCGGCTGCTGCTGCGACGTCTGCCGACCCGGCTCCGACGCGGGAGCACCGGCCGAGCGCTGTTGTCCCGGCCCACGGGCGACGAACTTCACCCGCAGGCCGAGGACGTCGATGATCGCCGACCGGAGCAGTTCGCTGACGCTCGTCGCGGGGTCGGACATCTCCTTGAACGACGCCACGTCCTGCTGGCTGGGGAAGGTGAGCGTCAGCACGTCCTCGCGCAGGGCCGTCACCTGAGCCGTGACCACCACGGACCAGGCCGAACGCCGAGCGCGCTGGACGTGCTCGACGACCTGGGGCCAGGCGTCGCGGAGCTGCTGGAAGCCGACGGCGGCGACCGGTCGGACGACCGCCTCGTCGCCGACGGCCGTCCCCTGCCCGGTGGACGACGCGTTCGCGGTGCCCGACGGATCGTGCTGGTGCTGCTCGATCGGGTGTGCCGTCGTCATCGCACTCGACGCGCTCTGCTCCGCCGGTCGGCCCGAAGACCGATCGGTCGGGCCGTCGGCCGGACCCTGGCTCGGTGGCGTCGCCACGGCCGCCCAGGAGGCAGCGGCATCGCGCACGGTCGCGCCGGGGTCCCGCGGCTCGGCGTCACGCGCGGTCGTCGGAGCCTGATCGGCGGGCTCCTGGTCCGGTCGGGTCGGCGCCGCTGCTCGGGTCGCGGTCGCGGTCGCGGTCGCGGTCGACGCAGCGAGCTGCGCAGCCGGGGTCGCCTGCGAGGAGCCGGCCTGCGCCGCGGCGCCGCCCGCTCCCGTGCGCGGAACCGAAGCGCCCGCGGAGGACTGCTGTGCAGCCTGCGGTCGTTCGACCGCGGCGGGAGCCTGGTGCCCGCCGGCGTCGCCGACACCGACGCGACGCTCGAGCCGCTCGACGCGGGCGAGTGCACCGCGCTGGGTGTCGTCGACCTCGGGCACGAGCATGCGCGCCGTCATCAGCTCGAGGTGCAGTCGGGGCGACGTCGCACCGGTCATCTCGGTGAGCGCGCGGTTGGCGATGTCGGCGGACCGCGACAGCGCCGTCGCGCCGAAGACGCCGGCCTGCCGGGTCATGGTGTCGAGTTCCTCGGGAGAGATCCCGCGCAGCACGGCTGCGGCGCTCTCGTTCGTCGCCGCGACGACGATCAGGTCACGGAGCCGCTCGAGCAGGTCCTCGACGAAGCGACGCGGGTCCTGCCCGGTCTGCACCACGCGGTCGACCGCGGCGAAGGCCGAGGCGGGGTCGGCCACCGCCAGTGCGTCCACGACGTCGTCGAGCAACGCAGCGTCGGTGTAGCCGAGCAGGGCGACCGCGCGTTCGTAGGCGATCGCGCCGTCCTCGCTGCCGGCCATGAGCTGGTCGAGCAGCGACAGCGTGTCTCGCACCGACCCCCCACCGGCACGGACGACGAGCGGGAGGACACCCGGCGCGACGGAGACCGACTCCTGCTCGCACAGCTGCTCGACGTACTCGAGCATCGTGGCCGGCGGGACGAGCCGGAACGGGTAGTGGTGGGTCCGGGAGCGGATGGTGCCGATGACCTTCTCCGGCTCGGTGGTCGCGAAGATGAACTTCACGTGCTCCGGCGGTTCCTCGACCAGCTTGAGCAGGGCGTTGAAGCCCTGCGGCGTCACCATGTGCGCTTCGTCGAGGATGAAGATCTTGTAGCGGTCGCGCGCCGGTGCGAACACGGCGCGGTCGCGCAGGTCGCGCGCGTCGTCGACGCCGTTGTGGCTCGCTGCGTCGATCTCGATGACGTCGAGCGATCCCCCGCCACCCCGGGCGAGCTCCACGCAGCTCGGGCAGACGCCGCACGGCGTGTCCGTCGGGCCCTGCTCGCAGTTCAGGCACCGGGCGAGGATGCGCGCCGAGGTCGTCTTGCCGCACCCGCGCGGCCCGCTGAACAGGTAGGCGTGGTTCACGCGGTTCGTCCGCAGGGCGGTCCGCAGCGGGTCGGTGACCTGCGACTGACCGATCAGCTCGGCGAAGTTCTCGGGCCGGTAACGGCGATACAGGGCGGTGACCACGGACCAAGGGTAGCCGGGACGGCCGACAGCGCGACGCCCTCGGCGACCACCTGTGGAGGGGGCGAGGAGGGGCGGGACGACACCGCGCCTCCCGGCCGTCGTGACGACGGACGAGAGGCGCGGTGCGGTCGGTGTGGGCGGACGGTCAGGCGCGCCCGCGGCGGATGCGGCGTGCCAGTCGGGAGAGACCGAGCAGCAGGAACCCGAGGACCACCAGGCCGCCGGCGGCACCCGCGAGCGGAGCGACGTCCGCGCCGGTGAAGGCGAGATCGCGACCGGAACCGTTGCCGGATCCGGATCCCGTGCCGTTGCCCGTGCCCGTGCCGGTGCCGGTGCCGTTGCCGTTGCCGTTGCCGTTGCCGTTGCCGTTGCCGTTGCCGAGCGATCCGTTGCCGGCACCGAGACCCGATCCGTTGCCGGTACCGATCACTCCGGTACCGGTGCCGGCTCCGTTCCCGGAGCCACCCGGCAGGCCTGGCTGGCCCGGCTGCCCTGGCTGCCCCGGCTGCCCCGGCTGGCCAGGTCCACCGGGCTGGCCCGGCTCTCCAGGCTCCCCGGGCTGACCCGGCTCTCCAGGCTGCCCGGGCTCACCGGGCTCACCGGGCTGACCAGGCTCACCGGGCTCACCGGGCTCACCGGGCTGACCAGGCTCCCCAGGCTCACCGGGCTGACCAGGCTCACCCGGCTCACCGGGCTGACCCGGCTCTCCAGGCTGAGCCGGCTCTCCAGGCTCTCCAGGCTCTCCAGGCTCTCCAGGCTCCCCAGGCTCCCCAGGCTCCCCAGGCTGACCCGGCTCCCCAGGCTCTCCAGGCTCACCAGGCTCACCGGGCTCACCGGGCTCACCAGGCTGACCCGGCTCTCCAGGCTCACCAGGCTGCCCCGGCTCTCCAGGCTCACCGGGCTGCCCCGGCTCTCCAGGCTCACCGGGCTGCCCCGGCTCCCCCGGCTGCCCGGGCTCACCGGGCTCACCGGGCTCACCGGGCTCACCGGGCTCACCGGGCTGCCCCGGCTCACCCGGCTGCCCCGGCTCACCCGGCTGGGCGGCGACCACCACCACCGGCACCGTCTGGGCGGCGGACGTGGCACCCTCGACGGTCTGGGTCACCGTCAAGGTGTGCGAGCCGACCCCGAGCTCCACGGACACCGACCAGGAGCCGTCGGCAGCCGCAGTCGTCACGACGGGGTCTCCCGCGTCGCTGCGGACCGTGACGGTCGCACCCGGGTCCGCCGTCCCGGTGACCTGCCAGGTGGCGGTGCCGTCGGCACCGGCCGTCTGCCGGGCCCCGGGCAGGGGCGAGGTGACCGTCAGGGGGTCGGCGACCCGGACGACGATCGGCACGACCTGCGAGTCGGAGGTGCCCCCGTCCACGGTCTGCGTCGCCTGCAGCGTCCAGTCACCGGCCGGGACCTCCTCGAAGGTGACGCTCCAGCGACCGTCGCCGCCGGCCGTCGTCGTCCGGACCTGCCCGGTCGAGAGCCGGACCTCGACCGCGGCGTCGGCTGCGGCAGTCCCGGAGACGGGCACGGTGGTCGTGCTGTCGAGCCCGGGGGCCTCGAAGAGGCGACCCGGGGTCGGGTCCGTGATGACGACGTCGTCCTCCTGCGCGGCGACCACGCTGATGCCGCTCGTCACCGGGGCCGAGGTGGCCCCGCCGACCGTCTGCGTCGCCGACACGGTGTGGTCGCCGACCGGGACGTCCGGCACGGTCACCGTCCAGGAGCCGTCCGCACCGGCCGTCGTCGACACCGTGGTGCCGTCGAGGTCGACCGTCACGGTGGCGCCCGGCTCGGCGGTCCCGCTGACCGGCACGGAGACCGTGTCCTGGTCCGTCGGGAACACCTGGCCGTCCACGGGGGCGGTCACCTGCAGCGGGGCCACGGCGGCGACGGTGAAGGCGACGTCGGGTGCTGCAGTGGTCCGGCCGTCCACGGTCTGCGTGGCGGAGGCGGTGTGGCCGCCGAGCGCGACGTCCGGCACGGTGACCGTCCAGTCGCCCTCGTCGTCGGCCGTGGTCGCGACGGCGGTGCCGTCGTCGATCGTGACCGACACCGTTGCGCCGGGCGCTGCCGTGCCCACGACCCGGACCGGCGTGGTGTCACCGACGATCCGGACGGTGCTGCCGGCCGCCGGCGTCGTGATGACGACGGCGTCCTCGTCGGCGACGTCCACGGTCACGTCCACCACGACGGGGTCGGAGGTGGTGCCACCGACCTCCTGGCCGACGGTCACCGTGTGGTCGCCGGGACCGACGCCCGGTACGACCGTGTCCCAGGTGCCGTCGTCACGGACGGGCACCTCGATCGGGTCGCCGTCGTCGACCACCACGGTGACCGTGCCACCGGGCTCGCCGGTGCCCGCCACGGGCAGGTCGACCGTCGGGTCGGACGCCGGCACCGTGACGACCTGGTCGTCGGTCGGCGTGCTGACCGTCAGGGGCGCACCGGCCTCGACCGTGAACGTGTTGACGACCGGACCCGAGGTGGACCCGTCGACCGTCTGCGTCGCCCGGACGGTGTGCTCACCCGTCGCGACGCCGTCGAACCGGACGCTCCAGGTGCCGGCGTCGGTCGCCGTCACGGTCTGCTCGTCGCCGTCGTCCAGGGTCACGCGGACCTCGGCACCGGGCTCGGCCGCCCCGTTCGCGACGATCGTCGCGAGGGAGTCGTCCTGTGCGACCGTGACGGTGGACCCGTCGGCCGGGGTGGCGATCGTCAGCGGTGCCGCGACCACGACCTCGATGGCGACCGTGACCGGCTGCGACGTGGTGCCGCCGACCTGCTGGGTGACGCTGACGGTCGTGGTGCCCGCGGGGACACCGGGGACGTCGACCGCCCAGTCGCCGTCCTCGTCGGCCTCGGTCGTGGCATCACGCCCGCCGCCGAGGTCGAGCACCACGGTGGCGCCGGGCTCCGCGGTGCCGCGCACCGTGACCGTCGTCGTGGCGTCCTCGTCGGCGACCCGCACCTCGTCCCCGTCCGCGGGGGCGGTGATGACGACCGGCGCTGCCGCGACGACCTCGAAGGGACGCTCGACCGGCGTGGTCGAGGTCGAGCCGGCGACGGTCTGCGTCGCCGACACGACGTGCTCACCGACCGCGACGTCGTCGACGTCGACGCTCCACGTGCCGTCGTCGCCCACCGTCACGTCGACCGGGTCTCGGTCGTCGACGGTCACCGTCACGGTGGCGCCGGGCTCGGCGTCACCGGCGACCGTGACGGTCGTCGTGGCGGCGACGTCCGCGACGGTGACGGTGTCCTCCGGCTGCCGGACGACGAGCTCCGCCGCGGCGACGACCGAGACCGGTCGCGTGACGGGGGCGCTCGTGGTGCCGTTCACCGACTGCGTGACCGCCGCCGTCCAGGACCCCACCGGGACGTCCTCGACGGTGGTCGCCCAGGTGCCGTCGTCGCCGACGACCGTCTCGGCGGTGCCGCCGTCACCGAGGTCGACGGTGACCGTCGCCCCCGGCGCGCCGGTGCCGGCGAAGTCCACGTCGGTGGTGGCGTCGTCGTCCGCGACCGTGACGGCCGTGGCGCCGGCCGGCGTGGTGACGGTCAGCGGCGCCCCGGCGCGCACCGACACTCCGGCGCTGACGGGTGCCGAGGTGATCCCGCCGACGACCTGCGTCGCCCGGACGGTGTGGTCACCGGTCGGCACGTCGGTGAACGTGTGGGTCCACCGTCCGTCGTCGTCCGCCTCGACGGTCGCCTGTTCCCCGGTGGAGAGCGTGACGGTCACCGGAGCGCCCGGCTCGGCCGTACCGGCCGCCACGACGTCGGCCGTACCGGTCGCGTCGGCGACCGTGATGACGTCACCGTCGTCGGGGCTGGTGAGCGCGAGCGGTCGGCCTGCGCGCACCGTGAGCGTCTGCTCCGCACTGGAGGCGGTGGTGCCGCCGACCGTCTGCGTCGCCGTGACCGTCTGCTCGCCCACGCCGACGCCGCCGACGGTGACCGTCCAGTCGCCGTCGTCGTCCGCGGTCGTGGCGGCCTCGGCGTCGCCGACACGGACCGTCACCGGTGCGTTCGGCTCTGCCGTGCCGGACACCGTCACGTCGCGTGTGGTGTCCTCGTCCGGGACGAGCAGGACCGCGCCGTCCTCGGGAGACGTGATGAGCACGTCGTCCGCGGCGACGAGCGTGACGTCGCGGGTCACGGGGTCGGACGTCGCCGGGCTGGAGACCCCGCCGGGCAGCGTCTGCGTGACCGACACCGGGTGCGTCCCGACGCCGACGTCCTCGAAGGTGACGGACCAGCTCCCGTCGGCGGCGACCGTGGTCGTCGCTCCGGGCTCCTCGCCGTCGATCGTCGCGACGATCGTCGCGCCGGGCTGCCCGGTGCCGGTGACCGTCACGTCACGGGTCACGTCGTCGCCGGCGACCGTCATCGCCGCCGTGCCTGGAGCCGTGATGGTGAGGGGCGCCGCAGCGTCGACCAGGAAGCCCACGGGCAGGGCGTCCGTGCTCGCGCCGTTCAGCGACTGTGCCGCGTCGATCGTGTAGTCACCGGGGGCGAGCCCGGCTGCGTCGACCGACCAGGTGCCGTCGTCGTCGGCTGCGGTGGTCGAGAGCTCGAGGTCACCGACCGTCACCGTCACGGCTGCGCCGGGTTCGGCGACACCGCTGATCGTCACCGTGGCGGTGGCGTCCCCGTCGACCACGACGAAGCGCGAGCCGGCGGCCGGGCTGTCGATGGTGACGGCGGTGCCCGGGACGACGGTGAAGTCCCGCGTCTCGGTGGGACCGGTCGTGCCGTTCACGGTCTGCACGGCCTCGACGGTGTGCTGGCCGGTCCCGAGCTGCACCGGGTCGAGGACCCAGTTGCCCGCGGGGCCGGTCACGACGGCGACGGGTGCTGCCCCGTCGATGCTGACGGAGACGGTCGCACCCGGCTCCGCGGTCCCGCGGACCACGACCGACGCGTCGCCGGTGCTCGTGGCGGGGATCTCCTGCCCCTCGGTGGGAGCGGTGATCTCGAGGTCGTCGCCGACCTCGATCGAGATGTCCCGCTCGATCGCCGGCGAGGTCTGTCCACCGACGGTCTGGGTGACCGTCACGGTGTGACCGCCGGTCCCGACGTCCGGCAGGGCCACCGACCAGGTGCCGTCGTCGTCCACCGTCGTCGTGACGGGTGCTCGCTCGTCGAGCACGACGTCGATCTCGGCACCGGGCTGCGCCGTCCCGGTCACGTCGACGTCGACCGTGTCGTCGTCGTTCGCGACCACGGTCGTCGCGCCCTGCACCGGTGCGGTCACCTGCAGCGCTGCCGCGGGGACGACCGAGACGATCCGCTGCTGGGCCGGCGACGTCGTGCCGTTCACGGTCTGCGTCGCGGTCAGGGTGTACCGACCGACGGGCACGTCCTCGACCGTCGTCCTCCAGTCACCGTCTCCGTCGGCCGTCGTCGTGGCCGTGAGGCCGCCGCCGAGCGACACCGACACCCGGGCCCGGGGCTCGGCGGTCCCGGTGACGTCGAGGTCGGCGGTCGAGTCGGCGTCGAGGACGGGCACGGTGGCGCCGTCCGCAGGGGTCGCGATCGTCAGCGGGGCACCGACGGCGATCTCGAAGGCCGAGGTGACGGGCGCCGAGGTGGTGCCGGCGACCGTCTGCGTCGCGGTGATCGTGCGCTCACCGACCGGGACCCCCGGGAAGGTGGCGGTCCAGTCGCCGTCGTCGTCCGCCTCGGTGATCGCCGTGAAGGAGCCGCCGAGGTCGACCGCGACGGACGCGTTCGGCGCAGCGGTGCCGGTCACCGTGACCGGGGTGGTCGACGTGGCGTCGGCGACCGTCAGGACGGCTCCGTCGGTCGGCTCCTCGATGGTGATGCCGGGAACGGCGGTGACCGAGAAGTCACGGGTCACCGGAGCGCTCGTCGTGCCGTCGACGGTCTGGGTCGCCGTGGCCGTGTAGTCGCCCGCGGGGACGTCCTCGACCGTGGCGGTCCAGGTGCCGTTCGTGTTCGCCGTGGTGGTGGCGGTCAGACCGTCGCCGAGCGTCACGTCGACGCGGGCACCGCCCTCGGCAGCACCGGTGAGCACGACGGCGCGGGTGTCCCCGACGAGCGGCAGGACCGCATCGGGGGCCGGAGTCTCTATGGTCAGCGTCCGAGCGGCGACGACCTCGAAGTCCCGCGTCACCGCGGCCGAGGTGGTGTCGCCGACGGTCTGCGTCACGCTGGCCGTCTGCAGCCCGACCGGGACCGCGTCGACGGGGACGCTCCAGACGCCGTTGCCGTCCGCCGTGCCGCTCGCCGTGACGTCGTCGCCGATCGTCACGTCGATCCGCGCGTTCGCGGTGGACGTGCCGGTGAGGGTCACCGGGGTCGTGGTCCCGGTCGTGGTGAACTGCTGCCCGGCAGTGGGCGTGTCGATGACCAGCGGACGCTGCGCGACGACCGAGAAGGCCTGCGTCGCGGTGCCCGCGGCGGCGCCGCCGACCGTCTGCGTCGCGGTGACGGTCCGGTCCCCGACCGGGACGTCCGCGAGTGTGGCGGTCCAGGTGCCGTCGGGGGCGACCGTCGCGGGGGCGGTCAGGCCACCGCCCGCGGCGAGCGCGATGCCGGCACCGGGTTCACCGGTCCCGCGCACCGTCACCGAGCGGGTGGAGGTGTCGGTCGGGACGCTGAACTGCTGCCCTGCCGTGGGTGCGGTGATCGTCGGGGCCAGGAACGCCGTGGCGCGCACCGTGGAGGTGGCGAGGTCGACCGTCGCGGCGTTCAGTCCCGGCAGCACCGTGAGGCGCAGGGCGGTCACGCTCTGCGCCCCTGGGTCGTACCCGCGAGGGTCGCGGAAGCGGGGGTCGTCCTGCGCGTTCACCGTCAGGTCGACCACCTGACGGAGCAGGAGCACGACGGGCGAGAGCGCCGTCGCGACCGCGGTCGTGGTGGTGGTGAGCGTGGTGCTGAGCTGGGTGAGGGCGGCGGAGTTCGCCAGCGGCCGCACCGCGGTCTGGAGGGCCGGGACGACGGTGCCGCTGACGAGCGTCCCGAGCACGGGGGCGACGTTGATCCCGAGGATCGTTCCCGTCGACACGGAGACCTGCGGCGTGGCCGCGCCCGACACGGCGAGCGCACCGATGGTCGAGTCGACGGTCACGTTGATCGGCAGGTTGACCGCCCCGGCCGCGCTGAGCGTGGCACTGACCTGGACGCGCACCCGTGCGGCGTCGACCGCGTTCGTGACGGCGGTGCTCAGGGTGGCAGGGAGCTGTGTCCCGAGGATGTTCGTGATGCTGCTGTTGATCGCGGCGACCGCAGCATCGGTGAGCACGGGGGTGTTCGCCGGCTGGTCGTTGAGCCGCGTCAACGTGTCGAGGTCGACGGTGATCGAACCGGTCGACGGGGTGATGGTCACCGCACCGTCCGTGATCGGCTGCGCGAGGACCCCGTCGATGGTCGGCCCGAGATCGAGGTTCGCGGTCGTCTGGACGCTCGTGTTCCGAACGGACACCAGCGGCGAGAGCAGCGATCCCAACGCCCCCGTGACCGCGTCGGTCGTCACCGCTCCGCTCAGCGCGGTGTTCACCGAGGCGGACAGCGGCGCGACGTTCGCCCGCAGGGTCGTCGCGAGTCGGGACACCGCGGGGCTGGTGAGCTGCAGGTTCGCGCCGGCGATGCGGTAGTCGCTCGCGGTGCTCACCGTCGCACCACGTGTGGCGCTGATCGTCGAGGCGAGCGCGCCCACCTGCAGCTGCGCGTTCGACAGCACGGTCGAGTCCGCGCGGACCCGGGTCAGCAGCGGGTTCAGGTTCAGCGTCGACGCACCGGCCCCGGTGCCGCTCCCGACGCCGATCGCCCCGTCGTTGCCGACGAGGCCGGAGGAACCGCGGGCGCCCGTCTGCGAGGTCGTCGCGAACTGCCCGTCGACACCGAGCGTCAGGATGCCGTTCGCGCCGAGCAGGTCGACGTTGTTCGACAGTCGGACGCCCAAGCTGTTCAGCGCGGTGAGGTCGAGCGGCTGGTTCGTCGTCCCGCCGACCGTGCTCGCGCTGCTCGCGGAGTAGGCACCGCGGAGCTGGGCGAGCGCGTCGACGTCGACGATGCCGGAACCGCTGAGCAGGAAGCCCTCGGCCTCGGCGACGTCCGTCTGCGCCGCTGCAGCCGGTTGGATCGCCACGGTGGCGGCGAGCAATGCCGTCACCGTGGCGACGACACCGCCGCGCAGGAGGAGGCTCCGGTCACCGGGAGCTCGTCGTCGAGCCCGGTTCCCGTCGCCGGTGATCCATCGTGTCCAGTTGACCGCTCCTGCGGGCACAGGGGTACCCCGGAGCGACACGTGCCTGCGCATGCGTGTCCCGTTTCCTGGCAGGCTCGCCTGCCACCTGATCCTCGGACTCCCCCGCTGGTGAGACGGGAGAGGGTCGGAACCCTGGTTGGGGGTTCCTGAGGGTGATCTTTACACATGAACAGGAACCGCGCACGAGGTTGCACGAGATTTCGTCGGCGAGTCCGCTCGGCGTACCGGAACCATCGCGGATCTGCCGGAGAACGGCGAAGACTTCCCATGCACAGGACGACACAGCCCCGGAACGAAGAAGACTCCGCACGCACAGGACGACACAGCCCCGGTCGCTCCGGCTGCGTCCTCGCCCCGGAACGAAGAAGACTCCGCACGCACAGGACGACACAGCCCCGGTCGCTCCGGCTGCGTCCTCGCCCCGGAACGAAGAAGACTCCTCACGCACCCGCCAGAGCCCGGTTACCCTTGCTGCGTTTCCGCCCTGGGGGAGTTGGCCTGGATGGCGTCACGTGAGGAGCCTCCGGAAGTCTACCGGATGCTCCGGGCAGTATCGGACACATGAAGATCGCCATCGCCGGAGGACACGGCCAGATCGCACTGCTCCTCGCCCGCCTGATCACCGACGCGGGCCACGACGCCGTCGCGATCATCCGCAACCCTGCCCACGTGACCGACGTCGAGCAGCAGGGCGCGACGGCCCTGGTCGTCGACCTGGAGCAGGTGGACGACGACGAGCTGGCGCTGCGCCTCCGTGGCGTCGACGCCGTGGTCTTCGCCGCGGGTGCCGGGCCGAACAGCGGCGCCGACCGCAAGGAGTCCGTCGACCGCGACGCGGCGATCACCCTGGCGGACGCGGCGGAGCGGATCGGGATCCAGCGGTACGTGATGGTGTCGGCGATGGGTGCCGACGCCTACGACCGCGAGCGTGCCGTGGTCCCTGCCCGGACGGAGGCGGACGTCTTCCAGGTGTACCTCCGGGCGAAGTCGGAGGCCGATGCGAACATCCGGATGCGGAACCTGGCCTGGACGATCATCCGGCCTGGAGCACTGCTCGACACCCCGCCGCAGGGCACGGTGCACGTCGGCCGGACGGTCCCCCGCGGGTCGATCCCCCGTGCGGACGTCGCCGCCCTCGTCCTGCACGCACTGCTCGACGACACCGCCGTCGGGGTGCAGTTCGAGGTGACGAGCGGCAACACCCCGATCCCGGCCGCCCTGCACGCCCTGAGCTGACGCGGGCGGGACGCTGGCGTCAGCGCGAGACGCCGGCGTCAGCGCGAGACGCCGTCCACCGAGCGAGACGCCGTCGGAAGTGGCGGCGTCTCGACGAAGTGGCGGCGTCTCGAGTGGCTGGCGGCGCCTCGGCGACGGCGCAGCACCAGGCGCCACGCTGCGCCGCGCCGTGCCACCAGCCCGACGGCCCGACGGCCCACCAGCCCGACGGCCCGACGGCCCACCAGCCCGACGGCCCTACAGCGCGACCGCCGCCGACTGCCGGGCGATCTCGAGCTCCTCGTTCGTCGGCACGACGAGCACCGCGACCCGCGACGCGTCGGTCGAGATCAGCCGGGCCTCCTTCGAGTGCAGCTCGTTCCGGTCGGCGTCGACCTCGATGCCCAGGTGCTCGAGCCCGGCGAGCACGCGCCGCCGCAGCAGCGCGTTGTTCTCCCCCACCCCGGCGGTGAACACGACGGCGTCCAGCCCGCCGAGCTGCGCCGTGTAGGCCCCGACGTAGCGGCGGATCCGGTGCCGGTACACGGCGAGCGCCGCCTCGGCCTCGTCGTCGCCACCGAGCGCCGCGTCCTGCACGTCGCGCATGTCGCCGTTGCCCGTGAGGCCGAGCAGACCGGACTGCTTGTTGAGCATCGTGTCGAGGTCGTCGAAGGACATGCCGGCCTCGCGGTGCAGGTGGATGAGCACTGCCGGGTCGAGGTCGCCGGAGCGCGTGCCCATCACGAGGCCCTCGAGCGGCGTGAGCCCCATCGACGTCTCGATCGACCGCCCGCCGTCGATCGCCGCGACCGACGCCCCGTTGCCGAGGTGCAGCACGATCGTCTTCAGCTCGGCCAGCGGGCGGCCGAGGAACTCCGCGGTCTGCTCGGACACGTACTTGTGGCTCGTCCCGTGCATGCCGTACCGGCGGATCCGGTACCGCTCGGCGAGGTCGGCCGGGATCGCGTACGTGTAGGCGTGCGGCGGCATGGTCTGGTGGAACGCGGTGTCGAAGACGGCGACGTGCGGCACGTCCGAGAACACCTGCTTCGCCGCGCGGATGCCCTCGAGGTTCGCGGGGTTGTGCAGCGGCGCGAGGCTGTTCAGGTCCTCGATCTGCTGCTCGACCTCGTCGGTGACGACGGTGGCCGCGTCGAAGGTGGTCCCCCCGTGCACGACGCGGTGTCCGACGACCGCCGGCGGGTGCTCGTCGAACGACGGCCCGACCTTGGCGAAGGCGTCGATCATCGCTTGGAAGCCGGCCGCGTGGTCGGGCACGGACGCCGCGTCGTTCGACGACGACTCCCCCGTCAGCGCGTTGGTGTGCTTCCACGCCCCCGACGACTCCCCGATGCGCTCGACGAGTCCGGAGGCGAGCGTGCGCTCGCCCTCGAGTTCGATGAGCTGGTACTTGAACGAACTCGATCCGGAGTTGACGACGAGGGCTGCGGTCACGGTGGGGTGCCTTTCTCGGGACGGTCTGGAGGCGCGGTGCGGGCGGGTGGGCTGGTCGCGGTCGGCGATGGTCGGTCAGGCCGCGTCGGTCGCGGTGCCGGCCTGGATGGCCGTGATGGCGACCGTGTTCACGATGTCGCTGACGAGCGCACCGCGGGACAGGTCGTTGATCGGCTTGCGCAGGCCCTGGAGGACGGGTCCGATCGCGACCGCACCCGCCGAGCGCTGCACGGCCTTGTACGTGTTGTTGCCGGTGTTGAGGTCGGGGAAGATGAACACCGTCGCCCGGCCCGCCACGGGCGAGTCCGGCATCTTCGTGCGGGCGACCGTCGGATCGGCGGCGGCGTCGTACTGGATGGGTCCCTCGACGAGCAGGTCCGGACGGCGCTCCCGGACGAAGGCCGTCCCGGCACGCACCTTGTCGACGTCCGCACCGGTGCCGCTGTCGCCGGTCGAGTAGCTCAGCATCGCGACGCGCGGGTCGATGCCGAACTGCGTGGCCGTCTCCGCCGACGAGATCGCGATGTCGGCGAGCTGCTCGCTGCTCGGGTCGGGGATGACCGCGCAGTCACCGTAGACGAGCACGCGGTCGGCGAGCGCCATGAGGAACACGCTCGAGACGATCGAGGTGTCCGGCCGGGTCTTGATGATCTCGAAGGACGGTCGGATGGTGTGCGCGGTGGTGTGCTTCGCCCCGGACACCATGCCGTCGGCGAGTCCGAGCTGCACCATGAGCGTGCCGAAGTAGGACACGTCGGTGACGGTGTCCCGCGCGAGCTCCATCGACATGCCCTTGTGCGCACGGAGCCGCGTGTACTCCTCGGCGAAGCGCTCGCGCAGCTCGGGATCGAACGGGCTGACGAGCTGCGCCCCGTCGAGGTCGAGGCCGAGCTCGGTGGCGCGTGCCCGGATCGACGTCGGCTCGCCGAGGATCGTGAGCTCGCACACCTGTCGCGCGAGCAGCGTCGACGCCGCGTGCAGGATGCGGTCGTCGTCGCCCTCGGGCAGCACGATCCGCTTGCCGTACCCACGCGCGCGGTCGAGCAGCCCGTGCTCGAACATGAGCGGCGTGACGACCCCGGACGGGGTGAGCTGCAGGCGGTCGCGCAGCGCGTCGGCGTCGACGTGCTGCTCGAAGAGCGCCAGTGCCAGGTCGGCCTTGCGGGGTGAGTCCGCTGCGAGGCGCCCCCGGGTGTGGGTGATGCGGAGCGCGGTGTCGTACGTGCCGAGGTCGTTCCGGGCGATCGGCAGCGAGCTCGACAGGCCCTCGAGCAGCCGGGTGATCTGCGGCGAGGTCTCGAACCCGCCGTTGAGGATCACGCCCGCCAGGCTCGGGAAGGTCTCGGACTGGTTCGCGAGCACGGTCGCGAGGAGCACGTCGCTGCGGTCCCCCGGCACGACGACGATCCCGCCCTCGATGAGCCGCGGCAGCACGTTCTCCATGCTCATGCCGGCGACCACCGTGCCGAGGGCCTCCCGGTCGAGCAGCGCCTCGTCACCGCGGACGAGCGTGGCGCCCGTCGCCTCGAGCAGGGCGCGCACCGTCGGCGCCACGAGCACCCGGTCCTCCGGGATGGCCCACACGGGGGTGTCCGGGTGGTCGTCGCGCACGGCGTGCTCCACGCTCCGGACGATCGCGGCCAGGGCGTCCGGGTCCGCACGGTTCACGACGACGCCGAGCAGCTGGGCGTGCGCCGCCCGGAGTTCGCTCGTGGTGACGTCCGCGACCTGCGCCATCGCCTCGGGCGTGCGGACGCCACGCTCCGAGGAGTCCCGACCGCCGAGCACGAGCAGCACGGGCGCGCCGAGGTTCGCCGCGACCTTGGCGTTGAACGACAGCTCGGTCGGGCTGCCGACGTCGGTGTAGTCGGACCCGAGCACCACGACGGCGTCGCACTGCCGCTCGACCTGGGCGAACCGGTTCAGGATCGTGCCGAGGGCGGCGTCCGGGTCGGCGTGCACGTCGTCGTACGTCACGCCGACGGCCTCGTCGTAGGAGAGCCCCACCGCGCTGTGCTGCAGCAGGAGCTCGAGCACGTAGTCCGGCTCGGCCACCGACCGTGCGACCGGTCGGAACACGCCGACGCGTCCGACGGAGCGTGCGAGGGTCTCGAGGACACCGAGCGCGACGGTGCTCTTGCCCGTGTGTCCTTCTGCTGACGTGATGTAGATGCGGGTCGACACCCCTCCAGGCTAGTCGCGGGCACACCGTGCGCTCTGGGAGCCGACGGGGCCGTGGACGGACGTGGTCGTGACCACCCCCGCGAACCTGTACCATGGGGTGTCGTCACCGCGAGGTGGCACGAGGAGAATTCGCCTAGTGGCCTATGGCGCACGCTTGGAAAGCGTGTTGGGTGCAAGCCCTCGGGGGTTCGAATCCCCCATTCTCCGCCAGCAGTACCGAAGGGCGCGTCCAGCAGGACGCGCCCTTCGTCGTTCCCGGGTGGCGCACGTCCCCGTCGGCACGGCTCCCGACCGGCGCGGCCCCGGCTGCGGCCCCGGGTGCGGCCCGCGGAGTCCCCCACTCGCGGGACACGATCGCACCCCGCTCGGCCCGTCCTGGCCGGGAAACGCCCAACGGGGGTGGAACGGGCTGTCCTCCGCCCCCGCTTCGCCCTATCCTGTGCAGACGGACGACCCCGGGACGGGTCGGACGCGGTGCAGCGGGCGGCAGGGGCGTCGCCCGCGGGGTGGCAGATCGGTCTGCCCGTGCGCCCGAGGGGTGAGGAGACCCAGGTGGGGGAAGCGACGGTGTCAGCTGCCGGGCGTCTGCGGACGCCGGTCCACGACGTGGTCCTCCGCCCGCGGCGCTCCCTCGTCCGGTCGACCGTCCTCAGCGTGGTCTGCTCCGCCGTCCCCCTCGCCGTCGCGCTCGTCTGGGCCTCGCTGCCGGAGCGCTGGTGGGTCCTCGTCGCCGGGCTCGTCGTCGCCGTCGCCGTGCTGGTCGGGGTCCTCTTCGTCCGACTCGGTCAGGCCTTCCTCGGCATCGACGCCGACGTCGTCGCCCTGAACGCGGTCCTCACCCCGAACCGTCGCATCGCCCGCGAGCGGATCGACCGGCTCGTCGTCACCCCGACGTACGGCGCGTCGCCCGACCGCACCACGCGTGAGCTCCTCGCGTTCGACGCCGACGGCACGCACCTCTTCCGGCTGCGCGGCGACGTCTGGGGCGACGACGCCCTCGACCGCGTGGTCGAGGTGCTGGGCGTGCCGGTCGAGCACGAGCGCCGACCGGTCCACGTCCGCGAGGCCACCCGTCGCTGGCCCACGAGCCGCACCTGGTACGAGCGCCGCGGGGGCGTGCTCGCGGTGGGTGCGGCGACCGCGTGCATCGTCGCCGGCCTGCTCGCCGTCGAGACCGTCGGCCTCCTGACCCGCTGAGACCGGCCGGGGCGACGCGCGGCACCGGGCCGGCAGCAGCTCAGCGGCGGCGGCGGAGCGTCGAGAAGATGCCCCGGACGACCTCCTTCGCGATGGTCTGCCCGAGGCCGTTCCCGAGCAGTCCGCCGAGCGGGTCGTCCGCAGTGCGCCCGGCCGAGCGCGACGTCCGTGTCGACGTCGATCGCGACCGGCGACCCGCCGCTGCCCGCTCCGCGCGTTCGAACTCGCGTTGCGTCCGCTCGTACTCCGCCTGTGCGGCCTTCTGCTCGCGCTCGTCCCGCGCAGCCTGCGCGGCCGCCTCCTTCGCCGCCGCGGTGGCGGCGCGGGCAGCCTCCTGCTCGGCGTCCGCCTGCGCCTGCGCTGCGGCGGCGTCCGCGGCGGCGGACTCCATGCGGGCGGCCAGGAGCTCTCGCGCCGACTCGGGGTCGACGGTGGTGCCGTACCGGGCGAGGAGCGGGGACGAGGCGACCAGCGCCTCCAGGACGTCCGACGGCAGCGCGTCCATCGATCCCTGCGGCGCGCGCAGACGGGTCCACGCCACCGGCGTGGGTGCGCCGTCCTCGTTCATCACCGTCACGACCGCCTCGCCGGTCGCCAGCGAGGTCAGGACCTCCCCCAGGTCGTAGTCACTCGTCGGGTACGTCGACACGGTCGCCCGCAGCGCCTTCGCGTCGTCCGGCGTGTGGGCACGGAGCTGGTGCTGCACCCGCGAGCCGAGCTGTGCGAGCACGTCGTCGGGCAGGTCCTTCGGCGTCTGCGTGACGAACACGATGCCGACACCCTTCGAACGGATGAGCCGCACGGTGCGGACGACCTGCTCGCGGAAGTCCTTCGACGACCCCGAGAAGAGCAGGTGTGCCTCGTCGAAGAAGAACACGAGCGCCGGCCGGTCGGTGTCGCCGACCTCGGGGAGTTCGTTGAACAGGTCGGCGAGCAGCCACATCAGGAACGTCGAGAACACCTCGGGCCGGTCCTGCGCGCCCGGCACCTCGAGCAGGCTCACGATCCCGCGGCCGTCCGGGGCGGTGCGCAGGAACGCACGGGTGTCGATCTCGGGTGCCCCGAAGAAGCGGTCCGCACCCTGGTCGGCGAAGGTCACCAGCTCGCGCAGGATCACACCGGCGGTCTGCTTCGACAACCCGCCGAGCTCCGCGAGCTCCGCCTTGCCCTGGTCGCTCACCAGGTGGGTCAGCACGGCGCGCAGGTCCGACAGGTCGACGAGCGGCAGCCCGGCGCGTTCGGCGTGGTGGAACACCAGCCCGAGCGAGGACTCCTGCGTCGCGTTGAGCCCGAGCACCTTGGCCAGCAGGAGCGGACCGAACCCGGAGACGGTCGCCCGGATCGGCACACCGGTGCCCTGCCCGCCGAGGGAGTAGAACTCCACCGCACTCGCGACGCCGCGCCAGTCCTGACCGATCGCCTCGGTGCGGGCGAGGAGCTTCTCGTCCGGCTGCCCGGCCACGGCGAGTCCGGACAGGTCGCCCTTGACGTCGGCCGCGAACACCGGGACGCCGTTCGCGGCGATCTGCTCCGCGAGCAACTGGAGCGTGCGGGTCTTGCCCGTGCCGGTGGCACCGGCCACGAGGCCGTGCCGGTTGAGCATGCCGAGCGGGATCCGGACCTGGACGTCGGGCAGCGGGCGGCCGTTGACGAGGGCACCGAGCTCCAGGGCGGTGCCCTCGACGGCGTACCCGGTGCGGATCGCGTCGACGGCCTCCGGCCCGAGGGGGCCGGACTGCGGTGCGCTCGGCGGTGTGGTCGACGCGGTCGTCGCCTCCGGCGCGGTGGTCGCGTCGAGCGGCGCGCGGCCCGGAGGCTCGGTGGCCGTCCCCGGTGTCGTCCCGCCTGCGGCCGTGCTCGCGTCGGGCGCCCCGGTCGCCTCCGGTACCGCGCTCGCGTCGGCCGCGCGGCTGAGCGCCGCCGCGAGCTCCTCGGCCCGACGAGCCGCCTCGTCCGCCAGCCGCCGTGCCTCCTCGGCCGCCGCCTGCGCCGCTGCTGCCGCTGCCCGTGCCTGCTCCACCGCGTCGGTCATGTCCGCAGCCTACGGACGCGTCGACCCTCCGGTCCGCTCGTCGTGACGACGTCCGGCTGTGCGACGTGTCAGTGCGAGAGCGCCGGCACGGTCCGCGGCCGGACGACCACCCAGAGCACGACGACGGCGACCGCCGCCGTGCATGCCATGACGCTCGCCATGGGTGTCGCCGCGGTGATGCCGAGCCACCCGACGATCGGCGAGACGAGCCCGGCGACCCCGAAGTTCAGTGCGCCGAGGAGCGACGCGGCGGTGCCGGCCTCCTTCCCGTGCGCGGCGAGACCGATCACCTGGACGAGCGGGAACGTGAACCCGCAGGCCGCGATGAAGAACCACAGCGGTACGAGGACCCCGACCAGGCCCGCACCGAGCTGGTCGAGCACGACGATCGCGACGGCGGACACGAACAGCGTCGCCGTCGAGCAGGCGAGGATCCACTGCGGGCCGACCCGCTGCGCCAGGCGCGAGGACACCTGCACGCCGACGACGACGCCGATCGAGTTCACGGCGAAGAGCAGGCCGTACTGCTGCGCGTCGAGGCCGTAGACCGTCTGGAACAGGAACGGCGACGCCGACAGGTACGAGAAGAGCCCGCTGAAGACCATCGCCCCGATGAGCGCGACGCCGACGAAGATCCGGTCGGAGAGCAGGGCCTTGTAGCGCTGCCCGATCGTCGAGTGGCCGGCCTCCTTCCGCCGAGCCGGCGGCAGGGTCTCGACGATGAGCAGGGACGACGCGATGACGACGGCTGCGCCGTAGCACGCGAGGAACACGAAGACGCCGCGCCAGCTGACGAACTGCAGCATCTGCGAGCCGATCAGCGGCGCGAGGATCGGCGCGAGGCCGTTCACCATCGCCAGGCGCGAGAGCATCCGGACGAGGGGCTTGCCGCCGA
The DNA here is from genome assembly GCF_023712445.1 of Curtobacterium sp. P97. Classification (NCBI taxonomy): domain Bacteria; kingdom Bacillati; phylum Actinomycetota; class Actinomycetes; order Micrococcales; family Microbacteriaceae; genus Curtobacterium; species Curtobacterium sp. P97. The sequence goes on from NZ_JAMAYF010000001.1 coordinate 209,483, forward strand.
ACAGGTCGCGCACGGTTGCCATCGCGACGACACCGCCGGCCGCGGCCCCCATGCCCTGCAGGACGCGGAAGAGCGCGAGCACCTCGACGTTCGGCGCGAGCGCTGCGCCGACCGACGCCGCGACGTGCACCGAGGTCGCGATGATGAGCGGCAGACGCCGGCCGACCTTGTCGCTCCAGGGCCCGACGAGCAGCTGCCCGACCGCGAACCCGAGCGTGGTCGCGGTGAGCGTGAGCTGCACCGCACCCTCGCTGATGCCGAACTCGCGCTCGAGCGACGGGAACGCCGGCAGGTACAGGTCGATGGTGAACGGCCCGAGCGCGGTGAGCGCGCCGAGCACGAAGACGTAGACGAGGCGCTGCCGCCGGGTGAGCGAGTCACCGGGGTGCAGCACGACGCGGAGCGAACCGGTGGTTGCGGGCGCGGTCACGAGCGGTCCTTCACAGGGGGTCGGGTGCAGGAGAGACGGGATCGGGGCCGGTCGCCGTCGACGTGGTGGACGTCAGGACCGACCGAGCAGGACCGGGGCGGATCGACTCGAATCGATTCGGCCCCGGAACCATCCTACGGGCTGCGTGAGCGCTCTCGCGACGCCCCGACCGCAACGCGCCCGTCACACTGCGCTCCTCGTCCAGTCCGCGCGGTCGCCGTGCGGTAACGTCGGACTGCTCGACAGCCGCCTCGTGCGGACGGAACGAAGAGGGGGTGGTGTCGTGGTCGACGCCCGGATCGTGCACACCACGGCAGCACTGCGCGAGGCGGTCCTCCGGCTCGCAGCCGACCGCCCGGTCTCCGCCATCACGGTCGCCGACGTCACGCGCGCAGCCGGCATCAACCGCGCCACGTTCTACTCGCACGCCGTCTCCCCCGGATCGCTCCTGGCCGACGTGCTGACGCCCGAGCTCGACCGCATCCGCGAGGAGGACGTCGAGGCCCGCCGGGCCGCCTCTGCCCGCGGGGCCGGCGAGGACGAGCTCGCCGCCATCACGCGCCGGGGCATCGACGCCGTCGTCGAGCACGTCGTGGCCCACCGCGACATCTACGCCCGCGGGTTGCCGGACACCGAGGACGCCTCCCTCCACCGCCTGCTCGTCCAGCACTTCACGGTGTCGAGCGCGCAGCACATCCGCGAGCTCGACCCCGCGTCACGCCCGCCCCTGCTCGACGACGTCGCAGCCGGGTTCGTGGCGCAGGGCTTCGTCGGCGCGATCGAGGCGTGGCTGGCCGGACCCCGACGCTCCCGGAGGTCCCTGGTCGAGACGATCACCCTGTCGTTCCCGGCCTGGTGGCACTGAGCCGAGCCGGCACGCGGCCCCGATCCAGGCCCCGGCCCCGCGCCCGGTCGCACTGATCGCGACGGTTCGCCGGCCCGGGTCCCGACGTCAGTCCCCGGCGCCGCTGCGCCCGCGGCGGTCCCCCGTGTCCGGCTGCTCGCCGCGCTGCAGCGACCGGACGACCTCGACCGCCGCCCGGGCGGTCGTCCCGGCATCCGCTGCCGCCGGCACGCGGTGGTCGGCGGAGACACCGTCACCGCCGGTCCCGCTCGCCGGGACCGACGCGCCGACCGACACCACGACCACACCGGCGTCGTGCGCCGTCTGCACCGCCTCCGCGAGCGCGTCGGCGTCCACGGCGTGCACGAGCAGCGCCTTCGCTCCACCGCGGACGAGCGCGTCGACGGCACGGGCCTGCTCGGCCGCGGCACCGGAGGACGGCACCACCCGGACGTCCGGCGAGAACCCGGCACGGTCGAGCCCGCGCTCGAGGTCCGCGGCGAGCGCGTCGTCCCCGGGCGCGAGCACCGCGCCGACCACGGCGTCGTCGGCGAACCCGCCGTCGGAGCTGGTGAGGTCGGTGCTGCGGACCGGGGTCGGCGCAGCGGTCGTCGGTCCCTGGCACCCGGTCAGGGCGAGGGACGCCGCCACGAGGACGGCGACGACGACGGTGCGCACCCGGTGACCTCCGCTCGATCCGGTGCCCCACGCTACCGCGGGGCGGGTCACTCGGCGCCGGGGGTCGGCGGTGCGGGCACGGGACCGAGGCGCCGGACCGCGACGATCCCGACGAGTGCGATCGCGGTCATCGCGACGAAGACGAGCGGGAACGACCAGTCGCCGTCGGCTCCCCCGCTGCCGACGAAGAGCAGGCCCGTGACGGCGAGGCCGACCACGCTGCCCGAGGCGTCGGCGATCGTCAGGGCCGAGCTCGCGAACCCGTCGTCGCCCTCGCCCGAGAAGCGGAGCGTCAGCATCGACAGCCGCGGGTACATCGCGCCCATGCCCGCGCCGCCGACGAACCACCCGGCCACGAGCAGCCACCACGGCAACCCCCACACCGCGACGGCGAGCGCGACGAGCAGGCTGACGAGGATGAGCGTGAGTCCGGCGCCGAAGGTCCGCGCCGTGGTGAGCCGCTGCTCCCCGAGCCGACCGTGCACCCAGCTCGCCCCGGCCCAGCTCAGGGCGGCCACGGTGAGCGCGAGCCCCGCCGCCGAGGCGCTGAGGCCGTGCCGTGCCTGCAGCAGGAAGGGCACGTAGGCCTCGCTGCCGAAGAACGCCGCCGCGACCAGGCCGCGCAACAGCACCACGGACGGCAGGCCCGCGGCCGCCCGGAAGGTCCCGGCCGGCAGGAGGGGCCGCAGCGCCGCCCAGGCGCCGACGACCCCGATGACGACGGCCACGACCCGTGCCCACGGACCGAGGTCCGGCGCGACGTTGAGCAGCAGGATCGCGAGCGCCGCCGCGACCGACCACGCGATGCGCCCCGCCTGCCACGGGGGTCGGCGCTCGACCGGCGGCGCGTGCAGGCGTGCCAGCGTCGGGACGAGGAGGGCGAACGCGACGACCGCGATGACGAGGGCGCCGGCGAAGACCCAGTGCCACCCCCACACCTCCGTCACGACCCCGGCGAGCGCCGGGCCGACGAGTGCCGGGACGACCCAGGCCGCGGCGAACCCGGCGAAGACCGGACCGTGCAGCTCGGCGGGGAAGATGCGGGCGACGAGCACGTAGAGCACGACGTCGATCGCACCGGCTCCGAAGCCCTCGACCAGGCGACCGGCCAGGAAGACCTCCATCGTCGGCGCGGTCATCACGACGGCCGTCCCGACGGCGAAGAAGAGCGCCGACACCCAGGCGACGACGCGGCCGCCCGAGCGGTCCGTCCAGGTCCCCGCGAGCACCATCCCGGGCACGCCGGCGGCGAGCGGGGCCGCGAACGCGAGCGCGTAGAGCGTCTGCCCGTCGAGGTCGCGGCTGATCTCCGGCATCACCGTCGTCATCGCGAGGTTCTGGAACGCGGCCACCCCGACGATGGCGACCATCCCCAGGGTCGCGAGCGCGTAGCGCCCGCTGAGGATCCCCGACCTCGTCGCCACACTGCTCACCGGGCCAGCCTAGGGGCGCGCACCGACGATCCGTCAGGTCCTGATGACGGACGGGAGGCTCCCCACCGGTCCGGTGGGGAGCCTCCCGTCCGTCACGTCTGCGTCAGCAGGCCGCGGTCACCGGGACAGTGCCTGCAGCACGTCCGCGACCAGGTCGCCCTGGTCCTCGATGCCGACCGACAGGCGGACGACGTTCTCCGGGACGGCGAGCTCGGTGCCCTTGACCGACGCGTGCGTCATCTCGCTCGGGTACCCGATGAGCGACTCGACGCCGCCCAGGGACTCCGCGAGCGTGAAGACCTCGGTGGACTCGACGAAGCGCTTCGCCGCCTCGGGTCCGCCGGACAGGGCCACCGAGAGCATGCCGCCGAAGCCGCGCATCTGCTTCGCGGCGACCTCGTGTCCGGGGTGGTCGGCGAGACCGGGGTAGTACACCCGCTCGACGCCGGGCGCCGAGACGAGCGCCTCCGCCACGGCCTGCGCGTTCGACGAGTGCCGCTCCATCCGGACCGGCAGCGTCTTGATCCCCCGGGTCGTCAGGAAGGCGTCGAACGGCGACGCGATCGCGCCCGCGCCGAACTGCAGGAAACCGACCTGGTCCGCGAACTCGCGGTCCCGCAGGACGACCGCGCCGCCGACGACGTCGGAGTGCCCGCCGAGGTACTTCGTGGTCGAGTACGACACGGCGTCGGCGCCGAGCGACAGCGGCTGCTGCAGGTACGGCGACGCGAACGTGTTGTCGACGACGACCAGGGCGCCTGCGGCGTGACCGACCTCGGAGAGGAGCGCGATGTCCGCGATCTTCATGAGCGGGTTCGTCGGGGTCTCCACCCACAGCACCGTCTTCGCCGGGGCGCCCTCGAGTGCTGCACGGACCCGGTCGACGTCGCTCATGTCGACGACCACGAGCTCCACGCCCCACGGCACGTGCAGGCGGTTCACCAGACGGTGCGTCCCGCCGTACACGTCGTTGCCCATCACGACGCGGGCGCCGGGCTCGAGGTAGGCGCGGAGCAGGGCGTCCTCGGCCGCCAGGCCCGATGCGAACGAGTACGCCGCGACGCCGCCGTCGAGGTCGGCGAGCAGGGTCTGCAGCGCGTCGCGCGTGGGGTTGCCGCCGCGGGAGTACTCGTAGCCGTTCCGCATGTTCCCGACACCGTCCTGCACGTAGGTGCTCGTGACGTGGATGGGCGGGATGACGGCACCGGTCGTGGCGTCGGGGTCCTGGCCGGCGTGGACGGCGCGGGTGGCGAACTCGGTCATGCGCTGGGGTTCCTCGTGGGGTCGGGGTGGGGTCGGTGCGGGCGAGCGCTCGCTGTCGGTGCGGGCGGGCGCTCGGTGTCGGTGCGGGCGGGCGGGCGCTCGGTGTGGGCGAGCGCCCGGTGTCACTCGGAGAGCGACGTGAGCAGGTCGTGCCGGGTCAGGACGGTGACGGGCTTGCCGTCGTCGACGACGAGCAGCGCGTCGACCGTCTCGAGCGCCCGGCGGGCTGCGGACAGCGATTCACCGATGCCGATGAGGGGCAGTGGCTCACCGACGAAGCCGCTCACCGCGTCGGTCATCGCGGCGGTGCCCGTGAAGACCTGCTCGAGCAGGTCCTTCTCGGCGACCGCACCGACGACCTCGCCGATCACGACGGGCGGTTCGGCGCTCAGCACGGGCATCTGCGAGACGCCGTACGTGGACATGATCTCCACCACGTCGCGCACGGTGTCGGACGGGTGTGCGTGCACGAGGTCGGGCAGTCGGCCGTCCTTGCCGGCGACGACGGAGCCGACCGTGCGGGCGTCGTCGGTCTCGGCGAAGCCGTAGGAGCGCATCCACCGGTCGTTGAAGATCTTGCCGAGGTAGCCACGGCCGCCGTCGGGCAGCAGCACCACGACCACGTCGTCCTCGGTCAGGTCGCGTGCGGCCCGCAGCGCCGCGACGACGGCCATGCCGCTCGACCCGCCGACGAGCAGCCCTTCCTCGCGCGCCAGCCGTCGGGTCATCGCGAAGGACTCGGCGTCGGTGACGGCGAGGATCTCGTCGGGGACGCCGGCGTCGTACGCGCCGGGCCAGAAGTCCTCGCCGACGCCCTCGACCAGGTACGGCCGACCGGTGCCGCCCGAGTAGACGGAGCCCTCGGGGTCGGCGCCGACGATCCGGACGCGTCCGTCGGAGGCCTCCTTCAGGAAGCGGCCGGTGCCCGAGATGGTGCCACCGGTGCCGACGCCGGCGACGAAGTGCGTGAGCCGACCGTCGGTGTCGCGCCAGATCTCCGGACCGGTCGTCTCGTAGTGGCTCCGGGGACCGTTCGGGTTCGCGTACTGGTTCGGCTTGTAGGCGCCGGGGATCTCCCGCACCAGGCGGTCGGACACCGAGTAGTAGGACTCGGGGTGCTCCGGCGGGACCGCCGTCGGCGTCACGACGATCTCGGCGCCGTAGGCCGTGAGCACGTTGCGCTTGTCCTCGCCGACCTTGTCCGGCAGCACGAAGACACAGCGGTACCCGCGCTGCTGGGCGACGAGCGCGAGGCCGACACCGGTGTTGCCGGAGGTCGGCTCGACGATGGTGCCGCCGGGTCGCAGCTCGCCGGACGCCTCGGCCGCGTCGATGATCCGCGTGGCGATGCGGTCCTTCGACGAGCCGCCCGGGTTGAGGTACTCCACCTTCACCAGGACGGTCGCCCGGATCCCCTCGGTGACACGGTTCAGTCGGACGAGCGGGGTGTCACCGACCAGGTCGACGACGGAGTTCGCGTAACGCACGCGGCCGAGTCTAGGTGGCCGGCTCGGCCGTCGGCTGGGTTGCGACGAACGATGTCGACGTCTGGTCCTGCTGGTGGAACAGCGAGGCGTAGACACCGCCGCGCGCGAGCAGTTCGTCGTGGTCGCCCCGCTCGACGATCCGCCCGTGGTCGAGCACGAAGATGACGTCGGCCTCGCGGATCGTGGACAACCGGTGCGCGATGGCGATGGTGGTGCGCCCGGCTGCCGCGGTGTCGAGCGCGGTCTGCACGACGTGCTCGGAGATCGAGTCGAGCGCGCTCGTGGCCTCGTCGAGCACCAGGACGGGTGGGTCCTTCAGCAGCACGCGGGCGATGGCGATGCGCTGCTTCTCGCCGCCGGACAGTCGGTAGCCCCGCTCCCCCACGACGGTGTCGTACCCGTCCGGGAACGAGGCGATGGTCTCGTGGATGTTCGCCGCGCGTGCGGCGCGCTCGAGCTCCTCGTCGGTCGCGTCCGGCTTCGCGTACCGCAGGTTGTCGCCGATGGAGGCGTGGAACAGGTACGTCTCCTGGCTCACGATGCCGACGTGGCGCATCAGGTCCTCGTGCTCCAGGTCGCGCACGTCGGCTCCGGCGAAGCGCACGGTGCCCGAGGACGCCTCGTACAGTCGTGGCACCAGGTACGAGATGGTCGTCTTCCCCGCACCCGACGGCCCGACGAACGCGGCGAACTGCCCGGGCTCGAGCTCGAACGAGACCCCGCGGAGCGTCGGCTTGTCCGGTTCGCCGTCCGGGTAGGTGAAGGAGACGTCCTCGAACGCGACGTGCCCCACGCGCGACGCGTCGACACGCTGCGCGTCGGGGGCGTCGGTGATCGCCGGGCGCAGGTCGAAGTACTCGAAGATCCGCGCGAACAGCGCGCCGGACGTCTGCAGGTCGAGCACGACGCGGAGCAGTCCGACGGTCGGGAAGAGCAGGCGCGACTGCACCGTGGTGAACGCGACGATCGTGCCGGCCGTGATCGGGACGTCGCCGACGATCAGGAGGGCCGCGACCACGTAGATGACCGCGGGGATGATCGACAGGAAGACCTGGACGATGGCGAAGAACCACTGCCCGGACATCTGCTGCCGGACCTGCAGCTGGATCTGGTTGCGGTTCTCGTCCCCGTAGCGCCGGGTCTCGCTGCGCTGCTGGGTGAAGCTCTTGGCGAGCAGGATGCCGGAGACGCTCAGCGCTTCCTGGGTGATCGCGGTCATGTCCGACAGCGACTCCTGCGTCTGCGCGGCGATCCGGGCGCGGACCTGGCCGACCCGGCGCTGGGCGATGACGAGCAGCGGCAGGAGCACGACCGCCACCAGGGTCATCTGCCAGCTGAGCAGCAGCATCGCCACGACCGCCGCGATGACCGTGACGGTGTTGCCGAGCACCGACGAGATCGTGTTGTTGAGGACGCTCGCGACGCCGCCGACGTCGTTCTGCAGGCGCGACTGGATCACGCCCGTCTTCGTCCTCGTGAAGAACGCGAGCTCCATCCGCTGCAGGTGCGCGAACAACCGCATGCGCATGGCACCCATGACCTCGTTGCCCACCGTCGCCGTCAGGTACGTCTGCCAGATCCCGACGCCGGCGCTCGCGATCCAGAGCGCGATCATCGCGCCGACGAGCTCGAGGAGCACGGGCAGGTCCGGGCGACCCGAGGGCGGGAAGAGCCCCCGGTCGAACGCCTGCTGGGTGAGGAGCGGCGGGATCACCGAGAGTGCCGCACCGACGAGCACGAGCACGACGGTCACCACGATCGCGCGGCGGTGCGGCACGAACAGTCCCGCGATGCGCCGGAGCAGGTGCGGGATCCGTGGCGCCTCGGCGTTGGCGGCCCGCTGCGCGGCGGCGTCGCCGCTCGAGATCCGCCCGCCACCGCGGGGCCCACCCCCGCGCATCCCGTGGCCCATGCTCATGGCACCAACGTATCCCCGGCGGCGGACACGGGCTGCGGGCTCCGCCGTGGGCGTATTTGACCCCGTTCAGGGGCCGTGCGACCATCGTCCGTCCCCTTCCCCGCGCCGATCACGAGGTCCCATGACGTCCGCGCCCTCCCGCCCCACGTCCCTCCGTCACCAGCTCGCTCGCCGGAAGCCGATCGAGCAGCTGCAGGCCGAGGCCGCGGCGGGCGTCGACGGCGAGCCGCTCCGCCGCTCGCTCGGCGTCTGGCACCTGACGATGATCAGCGTCGGGGCGACGCTCGGCACCGGCATCCTCGTCGTGCTCGGGACGGCCGTGCCGCTCGCCGGTCCGGCCGTCTGGATCTCGTTCGTGCTCGCGGGCGTGGCCGCACTGCTCTCCGCGCTGTCGTACGCCGAGATGGCCGGCGCCGTGCCGACCTCGGGGTCGAGCTACTCGTACACCTACGCCACGATGGGCGAGGGCATCGCGTGGGTCTGCGGCTGGTGCCTCGTGCTCGAGTACGCGGTCTCGGTCGCCGCGGTCGCGGTCGGCGCCAGCGAGTACGTCGACGAGACCCTGCGCGTCTTCGGGCTGCACCTGCCGGCCGCGATCGCCGCTCCCCCCGGCGACGGTGGTGTGGTGAACCTGCCCGCGGCGGTGCTCGTCCTCCTCGCGATGGCCGTGCTGCTGCCCGGTGCCCGCGAGAGCGCCTGGGTGAACACGCTCATGGTCGTGGTCAAGATCGCCCTGCTCGTGTTCTTCGTGGTCGTCGCGTTCACGGCCTTCTCGTCCCAGAACTTCGCGCCCCTCGCGCCGATGGGGGCCGCCGGTGTGACCGCTGCCGCGTCGCGGTTGTTCTTCTCCTACATCGGCTTCGACGCCGCATCGACCGCGGGCGAGGAGGCGAAGGACCCCCGCCGCGACCTGCCCCGCGCGATCATCGGGTCCATCGTGATCGTCACGACGCTGTACATCCTGGTCGCGATCGCCGCGATCGGTGCCCGCCCGTGGACGTCGTTCTCGTCCGACGAGGCCTCGCTCGTCCGCATCGTGGTCGACGTCACCGGGCAGCCGGTCGTCGCGCTCGTCTTCTCGATCGGCGCGGTGATCGCCATCGCGAGCGTGGTGCTCACGGTGCTCTACGGCCAGACCCGCATCCTGCTGACCATGGCGCGCGACGGCATGGTGCCGCCGGTGTTCGGTCGGGTCTCGCCCCGGACGGGCACCCCCGTGCCGAACACGCTCATCGTGGGTGTGGTCGTCGCCGTCGGCGCAGCGCTCGTCCCCCTCGGCGAGCTGGCCGACGCGACGAGCATCGGCACCCTGGTGGCCTTCGCCCTCGTCAACGTCTCCGTGATCGTGCTCCGACGCACCCGCCCGGAGCTCGAGCGGTCGTACCGGGTCCCGCTGTTCCCGGTCGTCCCGGTCCTCGGCACGCTCTGCTGCGTGCTCCTCGCGGTCTTCCTCGGCGCCGGCACCTGGATCGCGTTCGGCCTGTGGATGCTCGCCGGCGCGGTGCTCTACCTGGCCTACGGCCGCCGCCGCAGCACCCTGCGCTGACGCGCCCGCGCCCGGCCGCGCCGCGCCGCGCCTGCGACCGCGCCCGCGCCCGCGCCCCGAGACTCGGCCCCGCGGACACTTTCGCACCCGATCACCCACGAACGTGTCCGCAGGAGCGAGTCTCCCGCTCCATCCACACGTCCCCACGAACACAGCAGGACCCACAGATCGCCTCCCGAGCCGCTTGTTCCGCAGTGGGAGCCCGACAGTGGAGGTGTGCGACACCACCGAGAACGACCCACCCTGCTGCGCGCCGACGGTGACGACTCACGCGCGCGGACCCTCCGCCGGCAGCACCGCGCTGGCCTCCTCGTCCGGCTCCGCGCCGGCACGTACCTGCCTCGCACGTCCTGGGTCGAGCTCGATGAAGCCGACCGGCACCTCGTCCGCATCTGGGCGGTCGCGCCGGCCGTACCCACCGGAGCTGCGTTCTCGCACGTGTCCGCCGCACTCGTGCACGGCTGGCCCCTGGTCGGCCCGGCACCCGAGCGCGTCCACGTGACGGTACCGGGGGCCGAGCGCACCCTCCACCGCGCCGGCCTCGTCCTGCACGCGTCCGGTGGCACGCGGGTGCGCCTGGCCCCGGCTCGCCTCGACGGCGTCCCGGTCACGGACCTGGTGACCACGGCATCGACGGTCGCGACCTCGCTGCCCGTGCACGTGGCTGCCGTGGCGATCGACGGGGCGGTGCGCGCCGGTGCGCTGACGCCGTCCGAGCTCGCCACGGCACTCCCGGCCGGCCCTGCGCGCGGATCTCGACGAGCGCAGACCGTGCTGCGGGCACTCGACGCTCGGCACGAGACCGCCGGTGAGTCCTACACGGCCGTCCGGCTGGTCGAGAGCGGCATCGACCGGGTGGTACCGCAGCACGAGTTCCGCCACGACCACGACGTCGACCGCGTCGACTTCTGGCTCCCGGACAGCGGCACGGTCATCGAGTTCGACGGCAAGGTCAAGTACACCGACCCGACGATGCTCGCGGGCAGGGACCCGGGTGAGGTCGCCTGGGCGGAGAAGCGCCGGGAGGACCGACTCCGGCAGCGGAGCGAGGTGCGGACCGTCATCCGCGTGACGTGGTGGCACCTGGAACGACTGGATCGTTTCCAGGGCCTCCTCCGGGCGCACGGGCTGGTGCTGTGAGACGAGACTCGGTCCCGCGGACAACTTCGCGGCAGGTGAACCACGAATGTGTCCGCGAGGCCGAGTCTCGCGAAGCGGACCGCCGGACCGCCGGACCGCCGGACCGCCGGGCCGGCAGCGCGCCCCGCGCACGACGAAGGCCGCCACCCCGAGGGGCAGCGGCCTTCGCGAAGAGCAGTACGCAGTACTTACGCGAGCTCGATCGTGGCGCCGGCGGCCTCGAGGGCCTCCTTCGCCTTGTCGGCCGTCTCCTTGTTGACACCCTCGAGGATCTTGGCGTCGGCGGTCTCGACGAGCGCCTTGGCCTCGCCCAGGCCGAGCGACGTGAGGCCACGGACCTCCTTGATGACCTGGATCTTCTTGTCACCGGCCGACTTGAGCACGACGTCGAACTCGGTCTTCTCCTCGACCTCCTCGGCGGGGGCAGCAGCGCCACCGGCCGCGGCGACCGCGACGGGGGCAGCAGCGGTGACCTCGAAGACCTCCTCGAACTTCTTCACGAAGTCCGAGAGCTCGATGAGCGTGAGCTCCTTGAAGGCCTCGATGAGCTCGTCCTGCGAAAGCTTCGCCATGATTTTCTCCTACTACTAGCTAGTACGTGTGGTTGATGAACGCGTGCCTGGTCAGGCCGCGGACTCCTGCTTCTCGCGGAGGGCGTCCACGGTGCGGACGGCCTGCGAGAGGGGTGCCTGGAACAGGTACGCAGCACCGAACAGCGAGGCCTTGAAGGCGCCGGCGAGCTTGCCGAGCAGCACTTCGCGGGACTCGAGGTCAGCGAGCTTGTCCACCTCGGTCGCGGTGAGCGGGTTACCGTCGAAGTAACCGCCCTTGACCACGAGCTGAGGGTTCGCCTTGGCGAATGCACGCAGCGACTTCGCGACGGCGACGGTGTCACCGTGGACGAAGGCGAGAGCGGACGGACCGGCGAGCTCGTCGTCGAACGAGGTGATGCCGGAGTTGTTCGCCGCGATCTTGGTCAGCGTGTTCTTCACCACGGCGTACGTGGCGTGCTCACGGATCGAGTTGCGGAGCTCCTTGAGCTGCGCCACCGTGAGACCGCGGTACTCGGTGAGCAGAACGGCGTTCGAGCTCTGGAATGCTTCCGTGAGCTCGGCGACCGCAGCTTCCTTGTTCGCCATGGTTCTCCTTGGGGTTCTTGCCGGCTAGCCCCTGGTCACCACACGAAAAAAGCTCCGGCGCAGAGGCTCGGAGCTGCTCCCCCACGAACGGGAGGAGTGGATCTGAACACCTGCGCTGGCTGCCCCACGAGTGAGGACCTTCGGTCTGTGCGCGAGCGCACAGACGACCGGCGGTCTTTGGCTTCGATGAAGGTACCACAGGATCCGACGGTGACCAAGCGCCGGACGGGAGGCGCGGGGCGGCGCCGCCCCGTTCCTCCAGTCCGTCAAGCGGTCGGCGTCACCGTGCCGGACGCGACCGCCGGCCGCGTGGCCGGCAGGTGCACCGTGAACACCGTGTCGCCGGGTCGGCTCGTGACCGCCACGCTGCCGCCGTGCGCCTGCACGACCGCGTCGACGATGGCCAGGCCGAGGCCCGTCGACCCGGCGCTCCGCGACCGTGAGCTGTCCGCCCGGGCGAACCGTTCGAAGAGCTTCGGCAGGAACTCCGGGTCGATGCCCTGCCCGTCGTCGCGCACGGTCAGGTCGACGCCGTCGGCGCCGGGTGCGAGTCCGACCGTGATGCGGGTCCCCTCCGGGGTGTGCGTCCGCGCGTTCGTCACGAGGTTCACGACCACCTGGTGGAGTCGGGCGGCGTCGCCGGGCACGACCACCGGTTCGTCCGGCACGTCCACCGCGATGACGTGGTCCGGCGACGCGGCGTGGGCGTCGTTGACCGCGTCGAGCACCAGACCGGTCAGGTCGACGTCGGCGAACTGGACCTCGCGGCCCTCGTCGAGGCGGGCGAGCAGGAGCAGGTCCTCGACCATGCTCGTCATGCGCTCCGACTCCGACTCGATCCGGCTCATGGCGTACACGACGTCCGGCGGCAGGTCGGCGCCCATCCGTCGGGTCAGCTCGGCGTACCCGCGGACCGACGCGAGCGGGGTGCGGAGCTCGTGCGAGGCGTCGGCGACGAACTGCCGGACCTTCTGCTCCGAGCGCTCCCGGGCCTGCATGGCGCCCGCGATGTGTCCGAGCATGCGGTTGAAGGCGGTCCCGACCCGGCCGACCTCCGTCCGTGGGTCGGTGTCGGGGACGCGGACGCCGTCGAGTGCGTCGCTCCGTTCGAGCGGCATCCGGGCGACGGACGACGCGGTCTCGGCCACGCGCTCGAGCGGGCGGAGCGAGCGGCGCACCACGACCGCGGCGACCCCGGTCGCTGCGAGCAGGGCGAGGGCGGTGACCACGAGCACCACGCCGAAGAGCTTCCAGACGCTCTCGTACACGGGCGCCATCGGCAGGCCGACGACGAGGACCGCGGACCCGAGCGACACCGCGGTGACCCGGTAGCGGCCGAGGTCGGTGCCCAGGTCGACGGTCTGGGCCGAGCCGTCGACGGTGACGTCCCCGAGCGGCCGCACGGCGGAGGACGCCAGCCGGTCGACGTCGCCGGCGTTGTCGAGCACGCTGCCGACGACGGCGTTGCCGTTCAGGAAGTAGGCCGTCAACGTGCCGGCCGACTGCCCGCTCGGTCGACCGATCTCGAGCCCGGGGCCGCCCGGTCCCTGCTGCTCGACCGACCGCTGGGCGCGCGTCGTCGCGAACGAGAGCTGCTCGTCGATCGCCGCCCGCTGGATCGAGAACAGCGCGATGATGCTGCCCGCCCCGATCACCGTGCTGAGCGCGACGACGATCGCGACGATGCTCAGGACGAGTCGTCGTCGGAGCGTCACGAGGTCGGCTTGATGACGTACCCGACGCCGCGCACCGTGTGGATCATCGGGGTCTCGCCGGCGTCGATCTTCTTGCGCAGGTAGGAGATGTAGATCTCCACGACGGAGCTCTTGCCGCCGAAGTCGTACGACCACACCCGGTCCAGGATCTGCGCCTTGGAGAGCACCCGCCGAGGGTTGCGCATGAGGAAGCGGAGCAGCTCGAACTCGGTCGCCGTGAGCTCGATGGACCGACCGGCGCGGGACACCTCGTACGACTCCTCGTCGAGCACCAGGTCGCCGACGACGATGCGGGAGTCACCGGCCTCCGACACCGAGATCTGCGAGCGACGGATGAGCCCACGGAGGCGCGCCACGACCTCCTCGAGGGAGAACGGCTTGGTCACGTAGTCGTCGCCGCCGGCGGTCAACCCGGTGACCCGGTCCTCGACGGAGTCCTTCGCGGTGAGGAACAGCACCGGGGTGTCGTCGTTGTTCTGCCGGAGCCGACCGAGCACCTGCAACCCGTCGAGGTCGGGCATCATCACGTCGAGCACCATCGCGTCGGGCTGCCACTCACGGGCCGTGGCGAGGGCCTGCTGACCGCCGTTCGCGCTCCTGACGTCCCAGCCCTCGTAGCGCAGCGCCATCGACAGCAGGTCGGTGAGGCTGGCCTCGTCGTCCACGACGAGGATGCGCAACGGCGTGCCGTCGGCGCGGGTGAGGCGGGGGGCTGCTGCGGGCTGGGAGATCGTCACGTCATCGAGGATCGGTGTGGTTCCTATGAGCCGTCTGTGGCCCAGCCCTCCTCGTCCTGTGGATCGTCCGACCGGTCCCGGGGCTCGTCGACGCTTCCCGAGCAGCCGCCCGGGCGGTCGCCCGTAGCGTCGGCACCATGCTGCGATCCCCGGCCTGGCCCCCGTCCGTGACGGACGTCGACACCGCGGGCGTCGAGGCGGCGGCCGGGAGGACCGGCTCGTCCCCGCAGGACCGGCTCGCCTTCGCACGGTGGCTGGCCGACACCGCTCCGCCCCTGTCCGCAGGATCCGCCGGCGGCGCGTTCGCGGCCCTCGCCGCGGTCGCCGCCGCCGACGTCGCGCTCGCCCGCACCGTCGAACCGCACCTCGACGCGCTCGGCATCCTCGCCCAGGCCGGTTCGGCCGCCCCGGAGGGCTCGACCTGGGGCGTCTTCGCGGCCGAGGCGCCGGGGACGACGCTCACCGCGACCCCTGACCCCGCCGACGGTCCCGACGCCGTCCGGCTCGACGGGACGAAGCCCTGGTGCTCGCTCGCGTCGACGCTCTCGCACGCGCTCGTCACCGCGCACGTCGGTGACGACCGGCAGCTGTTCGCGGTCGACCTGCGACAGGACGGTGTCACGGCGCACGACGAGGCCTGGGTCGCGCGCGGGATGCCCGACGTCCCGAGCGGCCCGGTCGACTGCACCGGCGTCCGGGCGACCGCGGTCGGCGCACCCGGCTGGTACCTCACGCGCCCGGGCTTCGCCTGGGGCGGCATCGGCGTCGCGGCCTGCTGGTGGGGCGGAGCCGTCGGGCTCGCCCGGCTGCTGCGGTCCGCCGCGGCGGCCCGACCCGACGCCGAACTGCTCCGGGCAGCGCTCGGCGCGACGGTCCTCGACCTCGCCGACGCCGAGGACGCCCTGGCGACCGCCGCCGCCCGGATCGACGCAGCCGCGTCGGACGACGACACCGACTGGTCGCTCGTGGCGCAGGTCACGCGGTCGCGGGTCCGTCGCGCGGTCGACGCCGTGTCGCAGCGCGTCGTCGCGACGCTCGGCCCCGCCCCGCTGACGAGCGACCCCGCGGTCGCCGTACGGGTCGCCGACCTCGGGCTCTACGTGCTGCAGGACCACGGGGAGCGCGACCTCGCCCGGGTCGGACGCATCGTCACCGAACGCGGCGGTGTCGCGTGGTGAGCTTCGACCATCGCGAACCCGGGACCGATCCCGCGGCGTGGACGGCGTTCCTCCGCTCGGTGCCCGCGGTGCCGGTCGACCTGCACGGTGTCGGCTCGGTGGTCGTCGTCGCGCCGCACCCCGACGACGAGACCCTCGGCGCCGGTGGCCTGATCGCGACGGCCGCGGACGCCGGCATCCCCGTCCACGTGCTGCTCGTCACCCGCGGCGAGCGCTCGCACCCGGACTCCCCCACGGTGACACCCGCCGAGCTCGCGCCCCGTCGCGCCGCCGAGTTCCGGGCCGCGCTGCGCGTGCTGCACCCGACGGCCGGCGCGACCGAGCTCGACGTGCCCGACGGCGCGGTGCGGGAACACGTCGACGTGCTGCGCGCCGCACTCGAGCACCGTCTCGCCGGGGCGCCGCGTCCGACGCTCGTCGTCGCGCCCTGGCGCGGGGACGGACACCGCGACCACCGGATCGCCGGCGAGGTCGCGGAGCAGGTGGTCGACGCGACGCCGGGCACCGACCTGCTCGCGTACCCGGTGTGGGCCTGGCACTGGGACGACCCGGCTGCTCCGACCGCACCGTGGGACCGGGCCCGCACGCTCACCCTCGACGCGGACGTCCGTGACCGGAAGGCCCGGGCGCTGGCCGCCTACCCGTCGCAGACGCTGCCGTTGTCGGCAGCACCCGGGGACGAGGCGATCGTCGACGACCGTCACGCGGCGCACCACCTGCGGGTCGAGGAGTGGCTGTTCGCGCCGGTGCGGTCGCGCTCCGGGGACTCCTTCGACGCGCACTACGCGCGGAAGCCCGAGGGGTGGGACTTCGACGGCTCCTGGTACGAGCAACGGAAGCGCGCCGTCACCCTGGCCGCACTCCCCCGCCCCCGCTTCCGGTCGGCGCTCGAGCTCGGCTGCGCGACCGGCGTGCTCACCGCGGCCCTCACAGAGCGCGCGGACGCGGTCCTCGGCACGGACGTCGCTGCCGCCGCGATCGAGCGGGCGGAGCGACGGGCACCGGGCGCCCGGTTCGAGACCGCCGCGTTCCCCGCCGAGTGGCCGGACGGCCGGTGGGACCTGGTGGTGCTCTCGGAGGTCGGCTACTACCTGTCGCCGGACGACCTCGACCGCACCGTCGACCGGGTGCTCGAGACGCTCGACGACGACGGCGTGCTCGTCGCCTGCCACTGGCGCCACCCGGACGACGACGCGGTGACCGACGGCGACACGGTGGACGCGCGGCTGGCCACCCGCTGGCCGCGGCCTGCACTCGTCCGGCACGTCGAGGAGGACTTCGTGCTCAGTGTGCTGCCGGGACCCGCCGTCACCTCGGTCGCCCGGGCCGAGGGGCTCGTCCGGTGAGCGCCACCCGCATCGACGTCGTCGTCCCGGTGCACGACGAGGAGACCTCCGTCCGCGCCGCCCTCGACGCACTGGCGACCGCCGTCACGTCACTCCACGACGCGCACCCGTCGACCCGGGCCGCCGTGACGCTCGTCCTCGACGGCTGCACGGACGGCACGGCCGGCATCGTCGGGACGGCGCGGCAGGCGGACCCCGTGTGGCGGACGGGTCGCCTGCACGTCAGGACCTCGTCGCGCGTCGGCGTGGGTCGCGCGCGGGCACTCGGCACCGCGCACGCGAGGACCCTCGCCCGGGCGACCCCGCCCGGCCGACACTGGTTCGCGCACACCGACGCCGACTCGCGCGTCCACCCGGACTGGCTCGTGCAGCCGGTGGACGCCCTGCTCGCCGGGGCGCACCTGCTCGTCGGCGCGGTCGTCCCCGACCCGGACGACCTCGACCCCGCGGTGCTCGACCGCTGGCGGGCGGCACACCCGCCCGGGGCGACCCTCGGGCACGTGCACGGCGCGAACCTCGGCGTGCGGGCGGACGCCGACACCGCGTTGGGCGGCTTCGACCCCGTGCCCGAGCACGAGGACGTCCGACTGGTGGACCGGGCACGGGCACTCGGGCTCGACGTCCGGGCGACGACCGAGCTCCCGGTGGTCACGAGCGGACGCTTCGCCGGCCGGACCCCCGGTGGGTACGCGGAGCACCTCCGTCGCACCTACGGCGACGCCGGCTGACCCGCCCCTCCGGCCCCCGCCCGCCCCTTCCGCCCCTCCCGCGGAACGCAACGTCGGCGGCTGCCCGCACGGCGACACCGCTGCGAGCAGTCGCCGACGTTGCGTCGTGCGGTGCGGGTCCACGCGCAGACTCCCGCGGAGCGGCCCGACGCGCTCAGGTGACGGGGTAGTCGCAGTACGCGAACCAGCGCGAGTCGGGCGACCACGGCGGGACGTTGACCGTGCCCTGGCCGCCGTCGAGCGCGACGAGGGTCTCGGGCACGACGGCGATCCGCGCGCCCCGGGCCAGGACCCCGGGCAGCAGCCGCAGCTCGACCCGGTGGTCGGCGGGGTGCCCCTGCACGCCGGGGCCGTACGACAGGTAGAGCAGGTGCGCGCCGTCCGGGGACAGGTGCGGGAACCAGTTCACGCGGGCGTCGGCGGTGATCTGCACGGGACCGCCCACACCGGGATCGTCCGCAGCGCCGTCGCCCGCTCCGTCCCGGGCCCCGAGCCGGAGCGACGCGAGCTGCGCGGTGCCCGGTGTGAACCGCTCGGTGTTGAACAGGACGGTGGCGCCGTCCGGCGTGATCGCGCACCCGTCGTCCGGGTGGGGGTCCCGCGTGAGGAAGGTCGTGTCGCCGGACGCTGCGTCGACGAGGGCGACGTCGGTCGTCCAGACCCCCTCCGGCGTGCGCTCCCCCACGATCGCCGCGAGGGCCGAGCCGTCGGGCGCGATGCCGTGCAGGTAGTACTTCCGGACCACCGGCAGCACCGGGGCGGTGTCGGTGATGCGGGCCGCCGACCCGCCCTCGGGCAACTGGACCCGGTACAGCTCGCCGTCGCGGGCGCTCACCACCACGGAGTCGCCGCCGGGGTCGAGCACGTGGTCGTTGTTGATCTCGTCGACGCCCGGCATCGGCACGCGGACGAGGGCGGTCTCGTCGAGCACCGTGTCGCTGCCCAGCGCCGGCGGGGTCAGGAGCCAGAGGTCCCCGTCCCCGTTCAGCACGAGCGTGCCGTCGTCGCGCACGTTCGGCGCCTCGACGAGCACCCGGTCCGACGAGAACACGAGCCTCGACGTCCGGGTCTCGACGTCGTACACGTGCACCCGGCTGCTCTGCCCCGGCAGCAGCTGCCGTCCTCGCGTCCCCGTCATCTGTCCATCCTGTCGCATCGGACCACGCACCGACGAGACTCGGCCCGGCGGACAGTTCCACGGGCGAAGTCCCGCGAAACTGTCCGCCGAGCCGAGTCTCGGGTAGGCCGGCCGGGCCCGCCAGCCGAGCCCGGCCGGGCCGGCCGGGAGCGCCTACTTCACCGCACCCGCGGTCAGACCGGCCACGAACTGACGCTGCACGATGAGGAACGCCACCACGACCGGGATCGAGACGACGAGCGACGCCGCCATGATCTGGTTCCAGTACACGTTCGTCTGCGTGGAGTACTGCTGCAGACCGTTCGCGAGCAGCTGCCCGTCGCCGTTCGTCATCACCGAGGCGAAGAGGACCTCGCCCCACGCGGTCATGAACGAGTAGATGCCGACCGCGACGAGCCCGGGTCGCGCCGAGGGCAGGATGACCCGGAACAGCGCGCCCATCGGGCCGGAGCCGTCGACCATCGCGGCCTCGTCGAGCTCCCGCGGGATCGTCTCGAAGTACCCGGACAGCATCCAGATCGAGAACGGCAGCGTGAACGTCAGGTAGGTGATGATCAGGCCGAGCCACGACCCGACGAGCTGGATGCCGAGCGCGTTGCCGAGGTTCGTGAAGATGAGGAACAGCGGCAGCAGGAACAGCACGCCCGGGAACATCTGGGTGGAGAGCACCGCCGTGGTGAAGGTGCTCTTGCCCTTGAAGTTCCAGCGCGAGACACCGTACGCGGCGAACGTGGCGATGATCAGCGAGAACAGCGTCGCGATCGTGCAGACCACGAGCGAGTTCACGAAGTACTTCGCCAGCGGCACCGTCGACCACATGTCGATGAACGGCTGGAGGGTGATGTTGGTCGGGATCCACGTGAAGTTGTCCTGCACGTCGCCGAGCGGCTTCATCGCCGTGGTGATCATCACGTAGAGCGGGACGACCGTGAACAACGTCAACAGGACGATCGTGACGACCTTGAAGGACTTGGCGCCCATTGTTTCACGCACGGACGGACCTCCGGTTGGTCACGGCCAGGTAGATGCCCGTGACGATGAGCAGGAAGATGAGGAGCAGCACGCTCATCGCGGCGCCGGAACCGAAGTTCCAGGTGATGAACGACGCGTTGTAGATGTGGAAGCTGAGCAGGTCGGCGGCCGGCGGTTGCGCGGTCGAGCCGAACAGCACGTACGGCGTGTTGAAGTCGTTGAACGTCCAGAGGAACATCACGAGCACGAGCGTCACGTTGACCGGACGGACCATCGGCAGCGTGATGGAGCGCCACTGGCGGAAGGGCTTCGCACCGTCCACCGACGCGGCCTCGTACACGTCGTTCGGCACCGACTGCAGGCCCGCCATGAGCATGAGGAACGCGAACGGCCAGGTCTTCCAGATCGCGACGACGACGACCGAGACGAACGCGTTCGAGCCGATCAGCCAGAACGGTCCCTGCCCACCGAAGAGTCCGAGCTGGTCGACGAGGACGTGGTTCACGGCACCCGAGTCCCGCTGGAACATGAACTTCCAGGTGATGATGCCGGCGTACATCGGCAGCGCGTACGGCACGAGGAAGAGCGTGCGGAAGAGCCCGCGGCCCTTGAAGGGCTTCTGCAGCGCGACCGCCGCAGCCATGCCGAAGGTCCACGCCAGCGCGACGACGATGACCGTGTAGCCGCAGGTGATGAGGAACGAGTTGAGGACGCCCTTGCCGATGGCCTGGTCGAAGTCGATGGCGACCGAGTAGTTCCGCAGCCCGGCGAAGGGCGCGGCTCCCCAGTTCGCGATGAAGTACTTGGTGAGCTGCACGAACGAGATCCAGATGCCGGTGAGCATCGGCACGATGTGGATGAGCAGCTCGAAGAGGACCGCCGGCGCGACGAGCGCGTACGGCAGCCAGTGGCGCTTCGGCTTCCGACCCGGCTGCGGCCCCGACAGGGTCGGTGCCTTCGAGTGGGTCAGGTCGATGCGCTCGGAGTCGGGCAGGACCGAGGTGGTCATGGGTGGGGGCCTTCCGGCAGGAGGGGGATCGGTGCTTCGCGCGGGTCCGTGGCAGCGGACGGGAGGCGCGGCGTGCGTGAGCCGATGCGCTCACCCCCGGCGCGGGGCCGGGTGTGGAGGGGCGAGGCCCGGGGCGCGTCCTGCGGACGCACCCCGGGCCTCCCGGCCGACTAGCCGACCGACTGCGAGACCTGGTCCTGCGCGGTCTGCAGGGCCGTCTTGATGTCGCTGTCGGACACCGTGCCGCCGGTGGCGATCTTGGCGAACATGTCGTTCATCGCCTTGCCGACCGTCGACTCGAACTGGTCCTCGGCGGGCACCAGCGGGAGCGGCTTCGCCTTGTTGTTGTAGATGTCGAGGAACGTCTTCGTCTGCTCGTCGGAGACCGAGTCGGCAGCCGAGGCGAGCACCGGCAGGGCCGAGTACGGCTTGTCGAGCGTCGTCTGGGTGTCCTCGCTCGTCATGTACTTGACGAACTTCAGCGCACCGTCCTTGTTCTTCGTGTTCTTGAAGACCGACAGGTTGATGCCGGCGGGGAAGGAGGCGATGTCCTTCGCGCCCTCGGGTGCCGGGAAGGGCACCACGCCGAAGTCGTCGGCGGACATGCCGTTCGACGTGATCGTGGCGTTCGCGTTGTTCTGCGTCAGCATCATCGCGGCCTTCTTGTTCGCGAAGTCCGACACCGCCTGCGTGCCGTTGTCGTACTGCGCGTTCGAGGTGTTGACCGCCTTGTCGGACTGCATCAGGTCGAGGTAGCGCTTGATGCCGTCGACGTTCGCCTTCTGGGTGAAGGTCGGGTTGCCGTCCTCGTCGAACCACTCGCCGCCGTTCTGCGCCGAGTTGATGAAGGCGAAGTGCGCGTTCTCGGTGTACGAGCCACCGGCGATGGTGAAGCCGTACTTGCCGTCGGTGGTGAGCTTCTTCGCGTCGGCGGTCAGCTCCTCCCACGTGGTGGGTGCCTCGAGGCCGGCGTCCTTGAACATCTGCTTGTTGTAGTACAGGCCGTAGGCGAGGCCGTAGAGCGGGACGCTCGTGACGGTCTTGCCCGGAGCACCACCGGTGGACAGCGCGACCTTGCCGAACTTGTCGGCACCGCCGATCGCCTCCATCTCCGAGTCACCGAACTCCTGGAAGGCGCCGGTGGCCTGGAGCGACGTCGCCCAGGTGTTGCCGATGTTGACCACGTCCGGGCCCTGGCCCGAGGTGACGGCGGTGGTGATCTTCGTCTGCAGGTCGTTCCAGCCGATGACCTGGAGGTCCACCTTGATCCCGGTCTCCTTGGTGAACTTCTCGAGGACGGGGGTGAGCACCTCCTTGTCGTTCTGCAGGGACGTGCCCTGGTTGGACGCCCAGTACGTGAGCGTCTTCGAGTCGCCGGAGGAACCGGACGACCCGGAGGAGCAGGCCGCCAGGCCGGTCACGGTGAGTGCCGCGGCCGCGGTGATGGCCAGTGCGCGGATGGCAGTGCGCATGACTCTCTACTTTCTCGTCGTTGAGATGGTGCGAAGGGGTGTACGTGTCGGGTGCTGCTGTGTGCGTGCCGGTCGACGTCGCCGTCACCGGCGTGCGGGGTCGTCCCGATGCCCTGCCCGGGTGTGCCGTCGTCCGCGGACGGACGCCGGCGCGTCCGGTCAGGACAGGGTCGACTCCGCCGGGTCCCAGCCCTCGGGGAGGGTCGGGGAGGGTGCGACGGTGCTCTCCACGAGCACCGTCTCACCACGTTCTGCCGCCTCGGCGATGGAGACCATCACGTCGAGGACGTGGAAGGCGAGGTCGCCGGGGACCCGGTTCTCCTCACCCGCACGGAGGGAGCGGGCCAGGTCGACCACGCCCGTCCCCCGCGAGTAGGTGGACCCGACGGCGGGGATCGTCTCGGGCTCGTCGGCACCGAGCACGTACAGCTCGGTGTCGCCGTCGAAGTCGTTCGGGTCCGGGAACACGACGGTCCCCGTCTCCCCCGCGATCTCGACGAAGCCGGTGCGGCCACGGTCGGACTCGAACGAGAACACGCTCTGCGCGCTCCCGCCGTCCTCGAACTGGATCAGCGCCGAGTGGTTCGTCGGCACGTCGACGGGGAACTCCGTCCCGGCCTTCGGACCCGAGCCGATCGTGCGGGTGGCACGGGACCTCGACGCGGTGGCGGTGACCTTCGCGACGGGGCCGAACGCCTGCACGAGCGTGGTGATGTAGTACGGGCCGATGTCGAACAACGGGCCGGCGCCGTCCGCGAACAGGAACTCGGGGCTCGGGTGCCACGACTCGGGCCCGGGGCTCTGGAAGAGGGTCAGACCGTTCAGCGGCGTGCCGATCCGACCGTCGCGGATCGTCCGGAGGGCGGTCTGCAGTCCGGCGCCGAGGAACGTGTCCGGCGCGACGCTGACGGTCCTGCCGGCGGCGCGCGCCGCGTCCCGGAGCTCGGCCGCGCTGGAGCGGTCGAGCGCGTAGGGCTTCTCGCCCCAGACGTGCTTGCCCGCGGCGAGGGCGCGGAGGGCGACCTCGACGTGCGCGGCCGGGATGGTCAGGTTCACGACGATCTCGACGTCGTCGTCGGCGAGGAGCTCCTCCACCGATCCCGATCCGGCGACGCCCCACTTCTCGGCCTGGGCGGCGGCACGTGCCTCGTCGATGTCGGCGATGAACCGGACCTCGACGTCGGGGAAGACCGTGAGGTTCGACAGGTACTGGTCGGAGATGACCCCGGCCCCGATGACGCCGACCCCGACCGGGCCGGTGCGGTGCGCGGCGTCGTCGGACTGCTGCGCGCCCGCCGCGGTCGTCGTGTCGGTCATGCGCGGACCCCCTGCAGGAACGTGTACGAGTCGGCGACGGCCTGGAACACGTCGCCCTCGTGGCCGTCGAGCTCGACGACGTGCTGGGCGTCCGGCGCCGCGGCGACGATGTCGCGGATCGGCATGACGCCGTTGCCCACCGCGACCTGCTTCTCGTCGTCGTGCGAGCCGTCGCCGTCCTTGACGTGCAGGAACTGCACCTTGTCGCCGTACTTGCCGAGGATCGCGACCGGGTCGTCGCCACCGACCGTCACCCAGTAGGTGTCGAGCTCGAGGACGACGTCGTCGGACAGCGCGTCGGCGAAGACCTCGTAGGCGCTCACGCCGTCGATGCGGTTCGAGAACTCGAACGCGTGGTTGTGGTAGCCGAGCACGAGTCCGTGGTCGGCGGCGCGGGGAGCCAGTGCGCTGAGTTCGCGGGCGACGGCCTCGACGTCCTCGCGGGTCGTCCAGCGGGCCTCGTCGATGTGCGGGTCGATGAGCGTCCCCAGCCCGACCGTGACGCTGGCGTGGAGGATGCGCTCGAGGTCCTGCTCCCCAGCGTCCAGCAGACGGGCGTGGCCGCTCGGTGCCTGCAGGCCAGCGGCCGCCAGGGCGTCGCGCAGTTCCTCGGCGCGGTCGACGAAGCCGAAGGCCTCGACGTTCGTGTAGCCGATGGACGCGATGCGCTGGAGCGTGCCCGGCAGGTCCGCCGAGAGGGCGTCCCGCACCGTGTAGAGCTGGACCGACAGGGGTTGTGTCACCAGGGGTTCTCCTCGTCGAGATGGTGGATCGTCAGTGATCGAGCGTCACACTATGGCCGCTTCTGTCGGCGGTCAAGCAGAAGTTGCGAAGTCCTCGACAGTCTTCGTTGCGTGGCGCGTTCGATGTGTGCTTCACTCCCGACATGATCGACTTCACCCGGACGGCAGCGTCGCCGCCGGTCGGAGCGAGCGAACTCTTCCAGATCCTCCGCGACGGTGTGCCGCGGACCCGGGCGGAGCTCGCCGCCCTGACGGGACTCGCGCGCTCGACGATCGCCGTGCGCCTGGACGCCCTCGTCGACGTGGGGCTCGTGGGCCCCGTGGAGACCGCCGCGTCGACCGGCGGCCGTCCCCCCGCCCAGGTCGCCCTCGTCCCGCGCGCACGCCTCGTCGTGGCCGCCGACCTCGGTGCCTCGCACGGGCGGGTCGCCGTGACCGACCTCGTCGGGGCCCCGCTGGCGACGCGGGAGGCCGCGATCGACATCGCCGCCGGCCCGGTCCCCACCCTCACGTGGCTGGTCGAGACCGTCGACGAACTGCTCGACGAGGTCGGTCGGCGGCGCGACGACGTCGTCGCGATCGGCATCGGCGTCCCCGGCCCGGTCGAGTTCTCCACCGGGCGCCCGGCGAACCCGCCGATCATGCCGGGCTGGGACGGCTTCGACGTCCCCGGATGGTTGCGCGGCCACGTCGCCGCGCACGTGCTGGTCGACAACGACGTGAACATCGCCGCGCTCGGCGAACGGGCGTACGGCTGGCCGGACCTGGACCACCTGTTGTTCGTGAAGGTCGCGACCGGCATCGGCTCGGGCATCGTCTCCGACGGGCAGCTCCGCCGGGGCGCGCAGGGCACCGCGGGCGACATCGGTCACGTGCGCGTGTCCCGCGCGGGCGACGTGCCGTGCCACTGCGGCAACACCGGCTGCCTCGAGGCCGTCGCCTCCGGCCCGGCCATCGCCCGCGCCCTGCGGGCGAAGGGTCACGACGTGCACACCAGCGGCGACGTCATCGACCTGGTGAACCGTTCGGAACTCGACGCGATCGGGGCCGTCCGACAGGCCGGCCGGGACATCGGCGAGGTCCTCGCGACCTGTGTCTCGCTCGTCAACCCGTCCGTGATCACGCTCGGCGGCTCCATCACCCGTGCCGGGGAGCACCTGCTCGCCGGTGTCCGCGAGGTCGTCTACGCCCGCTCGATGCCCCTCGCCACCGAGCACCTCGTGATCGCGCAGTCCCGTGCGGGCTCCGTCGCCGCACTGCAGGGCGCAGCCGTGCTCGCCCTCGACTACGCGCTCTCTCCCGCCGGCGTCGACGAGCTCGTCGCCCCCGCCGAGGGCCGTCAGCTCGTCTCCTGAGGGCGGACGCCGCGCGCGTCGGTTCGCGCCGTGTCGGCCCGCGGGGTGACAATCGTCCGGTGACGATCGTGCAGCCCACCCTGTGGGGCGACCTGGACCCCGGTCTGGAGGCCCTCCCCGCCTCCGCCGCGCCGGCCACGTCCGCCGTGCGGTCGGCTGCACGCGACGCTGCTCCCGTCGGTCGTCCTGCCGCGGGCCCGCGATCCGCGCCCGGTGGCCACGACGCGTTCACCGCGCTCCGCGGGCACACCGAGCGGATCGTCGCGCACTCGTCCGACCGGGTGGCGTGGCTCCGCGCCCGCGCGATGGGCATCACCGCGACCGACGTCGCACGGCTCGCGTCGCTGCGCGCGGTCGAGACCGTCGTCGCCGAGAAGCGGTACGGCTCCCGGTTCTCGGGCAACGCCTGGACCGAGCACGGCAAGGACCGTGAGCCCGTGATCGCCGCCTGGGTCGCGGCCACGCACGGCATCGAGCCGTCGGCCCACCTCTTCCACGCGAGCGCGAACCGCGCGCACCTGGCGACCCCGGACGGCGTCGGCCACGACGCGTCCGACCGACTCGTGCTCGCCGAGATCAAGACCACGGGCAAGGGCTGGCGGAGCATCCCCCGGCACTACCTGCGCCAGGTCTGGTGGCAGCAGTACGTCCTGGGGGCCGACCGCACCCTGTTCGTGTGGGAGCGCCACGACGACTTCGTGCCCGTCGCCGACGAACCCGAGTGCCGGTGGGTCGACCGCGACGACGACCAGATCCGCGGGCTCGTCCAGCTCGCGGACCTCGTGCTCGACAAGCTCCGGACGTTCCGGGTCTAGACCCGCAGCAGACGCAGCCGGCTCATCCCCACCACGAGGATCCCCATGAGCCCGATGAACACCGCGACGCCGAGGCAGTACAGCGCCACGACGCCGTAGCCCTGCGCAGGGTCCAGGAACGGGTACGGGACCCACCCGTCGGTCGCGCCGCGGACGAGCACCACGACGAGCCAGACCGCCGGGTAGACCAGGAACCACCAGACGTGCCGGAGGAGCAGCCGCGCCCGGTCGGAGAACACCAGCCAGTCGAGCACGGCGTACAGCGGGATCACCTTGTGCAGCACGTCGTTCGACCACGGCACCGTGTTCGACACCGAGGCCCCGACGAGCAGCGTGTTGTAGACGACGCCCGTCGTGGCGATGTACACCGTCGCCGCACCCCGGAACCCGGTGAGCAGCAGGTTGCTGCGCTGCCGTCGCGCTGCTGCCACGAGGGTCAGCGCGAAGGCCACCGCGACGATGAGGTTCGACTGGATCGTGAAGTAGCCGAAGAAGTTCCAGAACCGGTAGTCCGGCGTCCGGGAGGTCACGAGCCACTGCGCGAGGACCGCAGCGACGACCGCGATCACGGCGACGAGCCGGAGGGAGTTCACGAGGGTCCGCACGAGGCCACGGTATCCGGTCGGACCCCCGGGAACGCAGGAGGACCCGCACCGATCGGTGCGGGTCCTCCTGGCCTGATCAGTCGATCAGATGGCGTTGACGTCGAGCGGGATGCCCGGTCCGAACGTCGTCGAGACGGCGCCCTTCATGATGTAGCGGCCCTTCGACGCGGACGGCTTGAGGCGGACGATCTCCTCGAGCGCGGCCGAGATGTTCTCGTCGAGCTGCTCCGGCGTGAACGAGGCCTTGCCGACGACGAAGTGCACGTTGGCGTGCTTGTCGACGCGGAACTCGATCTTGCCGCCCTTGATGTCGTTGACGGCCTGCGCCACGTTCGGGGTCACGGTGCCGGTCTTCGGGTTGGGCATGAGGCCACGCGGGCCGAGCACCTTGCCGAGACGACCGACCTTGCCCATGAGCTCCGGCGTCGCGACGGCGGAGTCGAACGCGGTGTAGCCCTCGGCCACCTTCGCGATGAGCTCGTCGCCACCGACCTCGTCGGCACCGGCGGCGATGGCGGCCTCGGCCGCAGCGCCCACGGCGAAGACGATGACGCGGGCGGTCTTGCCCGTGCCGTGCGGCAGGATGACCGTGCCGCGGACCATCTGGTCGGCCTTGCGCGGGTCGACGCCGAGCTTCAGCGCGACCTCGACCGTGGAGTCGGTCTTCGCCGAGCCGGTCTCCTTCGCGAGGGCGACTGCCTCGGTCGGGGTGTAGAACTTGTCGGCCTCGATCTTCGCGGCCGCGGCCTGGTAGGCCTTGGACTTCTTCGCCATGGTGTTCTCCTCAGGAGCTACGTGGTTGACGAGCCGGCGAGGCTCTCCCACGGAAAGGGGTCGGGGTGTGTGGGGCGCTGAGGCTTACGCCTCGACCGTGATGCCCATCGAACGAGCGGTGCCGGCGATGATCTTCGCGGCCTGCTCGATGTCGTTGGCGTTCAGGTCGGCCTGCTTGGTCTCGGCGATCTGACGGACCTGGTCCATCGAGATCTTCGCGACCTTGACCGTGTGCGGGGTCGAGGACCCCTTCTGCACACCCGCGGCCTTCTTGATCAGCTCTGCGGCCGGCGGCGTCTTGAGGACGAACGTGAACGAACGGTCCTCGTAGACGGTGATCTCGACCGGCACGACGTTCCCGCGCTGCGACTCGGTCGCGGCGTTGTACGCCTTGCAGAACTCCATGATGTTCACGCCGTGCTGACCGAGCGCAGGACCGATCGGCGGGGCCGGGTTGGCGGCGCCCGCGTTGATCTGCAGCTTGATGAGGCCCGTGACCTTCTTCTTCGGTGCCATGTTGTGCTTCCTCCTGGAATCGAACGCACGGGGATCCGTGCACTCTCCCGCTGGCCCGGCGGATCCGGACCGCGGTGAAGCCCCGCATGCCACAGCATGCGGGGCCAAACCTCAGTAGCGTACTACAGCTTGGTGACCTGGTCGAAGCTGAGCTCGACCGGGGTCTCGCGCTCGAACAGCGAGACGAGGACGGTGAGCTTGCCGCTCTCCGGCTTGATCTCGGAGATCGAACCCGGCAGGCCCGCGAACGAGCCTTCCTTGATGGTGATCGTCTCGCCGATCTCGAAGTCGACCTCGGCCTGCGGCTGCGCCTGTGCGGCACCGCCGGACTTCGCGCCGCCCTTGGTCGGTGCGGCCTCGGCGACCTGCACGAGCGACTTCAGCATGCCGAACGCCTCGTCGAAGCGGAGCGGCGTCGGGTTGTGGGCGTTGCCGACGAAGCCGGTGACACCGGGGGTGTGGCGGACGACCGACCACGAGTCCTCGTTGAGGTCCATGCGGACGAGCACGTACGAGGGGATCCGGACGCGGGTGACCAGCTTGCGCTGCCCGTTCTTGATCTCGACGACGTCCTCCATCGGGACCTCGACCTGGTAGATCGAGTCCTCCATCGACATCGAGATCATGCGGTTCTCGATGTTCGACTTCACGCGGCGCTCGAAGCCCGCGTAGGAGTGGATGACGTACCACTTGCCCGGCTTCATCCGCAGTTCGGCCTTGAAGGCGTCGTACGGGTCGACCTCGGCGGGCTCGTCGTCGACCTCGTCGGCGTCGAGGGCCTCGTCCGCGGCGAGCGTCTCGTTCGCCTCGGCTGCGGAGGCGTCCTCGAGCTCGGTCTCCTCCTCGTCCTCGACCGCCTCGACGGCGGCCTCGGCCTCGTCGGCGGAGTCGATGTCGAGCGCGTCGTCGACGACGGCGTCCGCCTCGGGGTCGCGGGACTCGGCCAGCGCCGTGAGCGCCTCGTCGATGGAGGTGTCCACCGTGCCGTCGTCCGGCTCGTCGCTCGTCCCGAGGGACTCGGCGTCCTCGTCCTCGACGGAGATCGCACGCTCCTCGGCGGACTCGACCGAACGGCCCTCGGCGGTCTCGACGTCGCCTTCCTGGTTCTCCTCGACCTCGGAGGACTGCTCGGCAGCCGTGGCGAGGTCGATGTCGTCGCGGGAGTAGTCAGACACTGCGGTTCTTTCCGTTCGGTGGTGCGGATCGGGTGAGTGGCCGGAGCGGTTCGCGTCCGTCGCCGTCTCGGGCGACCGTACTCCTGTCGGGGTCCGGCCAGGTGAACGGACGCAGCAGACCAGCCGTCAGGCCGGTCGGCGACGGGTCAGGCCGTGGGACCGTTGCCGAAGACGTAACCGACGCCGAGACCGAAGACGAAGTCGAGGATCGACACCAGGATCATCATCACGACGACGAAGACGAGCACGACGCCGGTGTAGCTGAAGAGCTCCTTGCGAGTCGGCGTGACGACCTTGCGGAGTTCGCCGATGACCTGGCGGATGAAGAGGACGACGGCAGCGATCGGGCCACCACGCTGAGCACGGTCGGCCTTGGCCTTCGCGACGACGTCGTCCGCCGTCGTCTCCATGTCCTTGCTCGCCACCTTCACACCTTCCAGACTTGCAGGGCGGACAGGACTCGAACCTGCAACCTGCGGTTTTGGAGACCGCTGCTCTACCAATTGAGCCACCGCCCTGTAGGGGTCGGAACCCCCTGGGGCACGTCCCGTCACCGTTCCGTGCGCCGGTGGTCGAGTGTACGGGAGTCCGTCACACGCTGTCCACTCGGCCGCTCCCCCCGGCGTGCCGCGCCGGTAGGCTGGCGGCCGTGAGCACCGCAGCCCCCGGCCCCGGCCCCGAGTCCACCGCCCCCGAGACCGCGACGGACTCCGTCGCCGCGACCTCCGACCGTCCGCGCATCGCGTCGCGCATCGCCGCGATCGCCGAGTCCGCGACGCTCAAGGTCGATGCGAAGGCCAAGGCGCTCAAGGCCGCCGGTCGTCCGGTGATCTCGTTCGCGGCGGGCGAGCCGGACTTCGCGACGCCGCAGCACGTGGTCGACGCCGCCGTCCTGGCCGTCCAGGACCCCGCGAACCACCGCTACACGCCCGCGACGGGCCTGCCCGAGCTCAAGCGGGCGATCGCCGAGAAGACCGCGCGCGAGTCCGGCGTCACCGTCGACCCGTCGCAGGTCATCGTCACCAACGGCGGGAAGCAGGCCGTCTACCAGGCCTTCCAGACCATCGTGGACGAGGGCGACGAAGTCCTGCTCCCCGCCCCCTACTGGACCACCTACCCCGAGGCGATCCGCCTGGCCGGGGGCACCCCGGTCGAGGTCTTCGCGGGCAGCGACCAGGACTACCTCGTCACGGTCGAGCAGCTCGAGGCAGCGCGCACGCCGAAGACCAAGGCGCTGCTGTTCTGCTCCCCCTCGAACCCCACCGGCTCGGTGTACTCGGCCGAGCAGACGAAGGCCATCGGCGAGTGGGCGCTCGAGCACGGCATCTGGGTGATCAGCGACGAGATCTACCAGGACCTGGTCTACGACGACGTCGCCTTCACGGGCATCCTCGGCGCGGTACCGGCCCTCGCCGACACCACCATCCTCGTCAACGGCGTCGCGAAGACGTACGCCATGACCGGGTGGCGCGTCGGGTGGTCCATCGGCCCGGCCGACGCCGTGAAGGCCGCGTCCAACCTGCAGTCGCACCTGTCGTCGAACGTGGCGAACGTGTCGCAGCGTGCCGCGATCGCAGCCCTCACCGGCCCGCAGGAGCCCGTCGCGGCGATGCGCGAGGCCTTCGACCGCCGCCGTCGCGCGATCGTCCAGGGGCTCAACGCGATCCCGGGCTTCGTCACCCCGACCCCGAAGGGCGCCTTCTACGTCTACCCCGACGTCACGGCGCTGCTCGGCCGCGAGTGGGCGGGTTCGACCCCCACGACCACGCTCGAGCTCGCGGACCTGATCCTCGAGCACGCCGAGGTCGCGGTCGTCCCGGGCGAGGCCTTCGGCCCCTCCGGCTACATCCGGATGTCCTACGCCCTCGGCGACGACGACATCGCCGAGGGCGTCCGGCGCCTGGCGGCGTTCTTCTCCGCGTAGGCCCCGTCGCGTCTCGCGAGACTGCGATGGCCGGGAGGCCCGGCGTGCGTCCGTCGGTCAGCTCGCGCCGAGCAGGTCCCCCACCACGACCGGCTCCGGGACCAGCGAGACGCCGAAGCGGTTCAGGACGGTCACCTGGACGTACCGCGCGAGCTCGGCGACCTGGGCTGCGGTGGCACCCCCGCGGTTGGTGAGCGCCAGGGTGTGCTTCGACGAGATCGCGGCGTGCGACCCGGGGACCGCGTACCCGCGGTGCACCCCCGCGTGCTCGATGAGCCACGCGGCGCTGAGCTTCACGTCGTCGCCGGCCGGCCAACGAGGGGCCTCCGGCGGCAGCGTCTCGGCGAACCCGGCCGACACGATCGGGTTCGTGAAGAACGAGCCGGCGCTCCACGTGTCCGGGTCGGCGTCGTCGAGCACCATCCCCTTGGACGACCGCAGGCGCAGCACCGTCGTCCGGATGGTCATCGGGTCGACCGGGGTGCCGAGTTCGACGCCGAGCGAGCCGGCCAGCTGGGCGTAACGGACGGGCACGCCCTCGTCCACGGTGGCGCCGAGCCGGAACTCGACCGTCAGCACCACGCCTCGTCGCCCGTGCTTGAGCGTCGAGGTGCGGTAGCCGAGCGCCAGCTCGGCCGCGTCCACCCACGCGCGTTCCCCCGTCGACGCGTCGAGGAACTCGATGCGGGAGAGCACGTCGGAGAGCTCGACCCCGTAGGCGCCGATGTTCTGCACGGGGGCGGCACCGACCGTGCCCGGGATGCCGCTGAGGGCCTCCAAGCCGGTCCAACCGTTCTCGACGGTCGTCGCGACGAACCGGTCCCACGGCTCACCGGCCGCGACGCGGACGGTGACGCCGTCCTCGTCGGGCTCGGCGTCGACACCGCGCGTCCGGACGAGCACGACGGTGCCGGCGAAGCCGTCGTCGGCGACGAGCAGGTTGCTGCCGCCACCGACGACGAGCCACTCGTCGTCCTGCCACGCGGTGTGCGCGTGCACGACGAGCTCGTCGGTCGTGTCCGCGACCAGGAGCGTCGCCGCAGGACCTCCCACACGGAACGTGGTGAGGTCGGCCAGTCGCGTCGACACGCTCAGCGGAACACCACCGTGACCTGCGCCTTGCCGAGCACGGTCTGCCCGGCGGCGGTCACGGTGAGGTCGATGCGCTGCGGACGCCCCTGGTCGTCGACGGTGCCGACCTTCGCGACGACGCCGACGGTCGCGCCCTCCTCGGGGTCGACGACGACGGGGCGGGTGAATCGGACGCCGTAGCGCTGGACCCAGCCGCGGTCGCCGAGCCACTCGGCGACGGGCTGGACGGCGAGCCCCATCGTCAGCATGCCGTGCGCGAGCACGCCGGGGAGCCCGACGGAGGCGGCGACGTCGTCGCGGTAGTGGATCGGGTTGAAGTCGCCCGAGGCACCGGCGTAGCGGACGAGCGCGTCGCGGGTGAGGTGGACCTCGCGCTCGGCGACGACGGTGCCGACCTCGAGCGCGGTGGCGGGTGCGGTGGTCATGCGTCGTCTCCTCGGACCACGAGGGTGGAGGTCGCGGTGACGACGTGCTCCCCCGAGGCGTCCTGCATCGTGCTCTCGGCGGTCACCATGGCGTTGCCGCCGAGGGTCTTCACGCTGGTGACGGTGAGCGTGGCGGTCAGCTCGTCGCCCGCGACGATCGGCCGGTCGTAGGTGAAGGACTGCTCACCGTGCACGACGCGGGAGAAGTCGATGCCGGCGTCCGGCTCGGCCAGGAGCTGGGCGAGCGTCGCCTCCTGCACGACGACGGCGAAGGTCGGCGGGGCGACCACGTCGGTGTAGCCGGCGGCGCGGGCGGCGTCGGGCTCGTGGTGGACCGGGTTCGTCGCGAACACGGCGCGCGAGAACTCGCGCACCTTCTCACGACCGACCAGGTAGGGCTGGGCCGGCGGGAACGTCCTGCCGACGAGCTCGGGGTTCACTGACACGCGTGGGAGTCTACCGAGCACGCTCGACACACGCCCTCTCCCTGAGCATGCATCGGCTATGCTCGCCGCACGGTGTCCGGGGGGACGCCGGGTACGACTCCGGGGACGGGGAGGGACTCATGGAGCACACGACGCAGTACGCGGTCCACACGGGCGACCGGTGCACCGCCATGGAGGTCGCCGGCGCGGCACTCCGACAGACCGGGCACCGGGTCGAGTCGACCGGGGGCACGATCACCGCGACGATCGGCAACCGGCTGCTGACGATCCTGCTCGGCGCCCTCGTGCACCCGGCGCGGGAGTTCCGGCGGTACGAGCTCTCGACGACCGTCACGGGGACGTCGACCACGATCACGCTCCGGCACGCCCAGCACGCCACGGCGGTGTCCGGGGGCGGCATCGGCGCGGGGCGTCGGCGGAGCGCCCGGCAGCAGGTGGAGGCGACGCTCGAACGGGCCCTCCGGGGGGCGGGAGTGCTGACCACTCCCCCGCGCTGAGGCGATTGCGGAACGTCACAGCGCGGCAGGGGCGGGCACACCCGCCGAGAACGGGCGCGCCTGATGAGGACAGTCGTACCTGGCGAGAACGGGCGTACCTGGTCTGCCAGGAATCCTCGGCATGCTCGATCCCACTCGGTACAGCGCCCGCGATGGGAAGGATCGGGCGGAGCGACGGGCCTCGGATCAGACCGATGACGCCCCGAGCCGACGCGCCCCGAGACCGACGCAGCCCGGGAACGACGCGCCCCGGGAACGACGAAAGCCCGGCGATCTGGCCGCCGGGCCTGTGGTAGCGAGGACGGGACTTGAACCCGTGACCCCACGATTATGAGTCGTGTGCTCTAACCAACTGAGCTACCCCGCCGGAGATCCGGAGCGACAACAGCTCCGGGTCGGAGCCCCGAGTCAGGATTGAACTGACGACCCCTTCCTTACCATGGAAGTGCTCTACCACTGAGCTATCGGGGCGAGTGCCGCTCGGCGGCACCAGACGAGCGTAGCAGACGTGCGACGGTGGTCGGGAACCGGACGTGTCGCCCGGGCGTGCCGCCGCTCCTCCGCTAGTTCGCGTTGGCGCGGAGCCAGGTCAGCGGGTCCACCGGGACGCCACCGACGTGGATCTCCAGGTGCAGGTGCGGACCGGTCGAGTTCCCGGTCGACCCGACCTCGCCGAGCTCGTCGCCGACGGCGACCTCCTGCCCGGTGACGACCTTGAACGTGCCGTCCTTCATGTGGCCGTACACGCTGACGAACTGCTTGCCGTCGACGTCGTGCTGCACCCACACGTCGTTGCCGAAGCCGCCGTCGTGCGCCTGCACCTTGATGACCGTGCCCGCGGCGACGGAGCGGATCGGGGTCCCCTCGCCCGGGGCGAAGTCGACGCCCATGTGGTTCGTCGAGCAGAACGAGCAGCCCTCGACCTGACGACCGCCGAAGCCCGACGTGATCGGCACCCCGGTCAGGAACGGCCACTGGATCGAGCCGTTCGGGTCGTTCGAGAATGACGACGCGTCGACGTTCTTGTACTGCGTGGCGGACGTCACCGAGTACTGGTCGCGGGTGGTCTCGGCGTCCACGGCACCGTTGCCCACGCTGAGGGACTGTGCTCCGCCGGTGGCGGTGGCGCGAGCCGCGGTGGTGTCCGCCGGCGGCACCCAGAGCGCCTGCGCCGGCAGCGACGTCGACACGACCAGCCCGGCGGCGAACAGCAGTGCACCGACGGCGGTGACCCGCGAGGCGTTCCGGCGGAAGGCGTCACCGCGCGTGCTGCCCGTGGACACCGACGACGCCGAGGCGCTGCTGATGTGTCGGGTCGCACGGTCGACGCGGACGGCCGGGGCGGTGCGCCGTGCACGGCCGCGGCCGGCCTCCGGAGCCCTGCCGCCGGACGTCGGGGCGGTCGCGGGACGTCGCGCTCCCGACGGACGGACCGCATCGACGACCGGGGTCGGGGCGCGCGCGGCGTCCGCCGCCGGTGCGACGTCGGGCGAGACCGGCGCGGGCGGCGTGACCGCTCCGGCGGACGGTGCCGGCCGGACCGGTGAGGCCGGCGCGAGGTCGATCGGGGAGACCGGGGCTGCGGGCGTCGTCGGGGCGACGAGCTCGTCGAACGACGGCGCGTCGACCGGGGACTGCGGAGCCGCTGCGGAGCGCGGGGTGCTGGTCGCAGCCGCTCGACGCTCGGCCTCGATGCGTGCGCGTCGCGTCAGGTGCACGACCGGCTCGGTCTCGGTGCGGGTGGGCGTCTGCGCAGTCGTGGAGGCGTGGGGCATGTGTTCGAGGCTGATCCTGATCGGGGCACGGGGCGCTCGTGTGTAACGAGCAGATAACGGGACTGGAGCACGCTAGCAGGGGCCGTCGCGCACCGCCAGTCGTCTGCACGACCGTGCACCGTCCGCGAGCGGTGCCCCACCGGACCCTGCCGGCGCCCGGCGAGTGCGCCTCCGGGCCGTCAGTCGGCGAGCACCTCGGACTCGAGCCGACGGACCAGGGACTCCAGCTGGTCGGCGACGGCGGGGGCCGCGAACAGGAAGGAGCGCGTGCCGCCGGCCTCCCAGATCCGGACGCTCGCTCCGGCCTCGGCGGCGACGAGCGACCCCGCCGCCATGTCCCACGGGTTGATGCCGCGCTCGTAGTACGCGTCGACGGTGCCGGCCCCGACCGCGCAGCAGTCGAGCGACGCCGCTCCCGCGCGACGGACGTCCCGCACCTCGCCGATCAGGCCGGCCAGCACCGCGACCTGCTCACGCCGACGGTCGGCGGTGTAGCCGAAGCCCGTCGCGACGAGCGTCTCCGCGAGGGACGACGGGGTCGACACGCGGAGCGGGACGCCGTCGCGTGTCGCGCCCTCGCCGGACACCGCCCGGAACACGGTGCCGGTCGCCGGCGCCACGACGATCCCCGCGAGCGCCTCCCACTGCGTCGGGTCCGCGCTCCCCCGCACGACGCCGATGCTCACCCCGTACTGCTCACTGCCGTAGAGGTAGTTGACCGTGCCGTCGATCGGGTCGACCACCCAGGTGATCCCCGTGGACCCGGCACCGGAGCCGGACTCCTCGCCGTGGAAGGCGTCGTCGGGACGCGCCTCGGCGATCCGCGTGCGGACGAGGTCCTCGACCTCCCGGTCGGCAGCCGTGACGACGTCGACGATGCTCGACTTCCGGTCGGCGACCTCGACCCCCTCCGCTCGTCGGCGGGCCGCGAGCGCTGCTGCCTCACGGGCGATCGACTCGGCGAGGTCGGCGAACTGGGCGGGAGCGAGGCTGTCGGGCATGGCACCAGCCTGCCGGATCACGCCCCGGAAGGACGCCAGGCCGGGAACGGCAACAGCCCCGTCCGGATCGGACGGGGCTGTTCGCTGTGGCAAGTGAGGGATTCGAACCCCCGAAGGCTACGCCGGCTGATTTACAGTCAGATCCCTTTGGCCGCTTGGGTAACTTGCCGTGTGCGCACCCGACCGGTGTGGTCACCAACCGAAGGCGCGCTGAAGAGCATACCGGACGTCGGAGGGTGCTCGTGACCACCGAACCGGGATCCCGTCGCGCCGTTAGGCTGTCCCGCATGGCAGACAGTTCCTTCGACGTGGTCAGCAAGGTCGACAAGATGGAGGCGGAGAACGCCCTCAACCAGGCCGCCAAGGAGATCGAGCAGCGGTACGACTTCAAGGGCGCCGACGCCTCGATCGCGTTCAGCGGCGAGGACGTCCTCATCAAGGCGAACTCCGAGGAGCGCGCCAAGGCCGTCCTCGACGTGCTGCAGACCAAGGCGATCAAGCGGAACATCTCGTTGAAGAGCCTGGACGCCGGAGACCCCTACCCCTCGGGCAAGGAGTACCGCATCGAGGTGAAGTTCAAGAACGGCATCGAGCAGGACGTCGCCAAGAAGATCGGCGCGTTCCTCCGCGCGAACGCCCCGAAGAGCGTCAAGAGCCAGATCCAGGGCGACGAGCTCCGCGTCTCCTCCAAGAGCCGCGACGACCTGCAGAACACGATCCAGCTCCTCAAGGGTGAAGAGTTCGACGTGCCGCTGCAGTTCATCAACTTCCGCTAGCGCCGCGCCCGTGGAGCACTGGCTCGGCGTTGCGGTCACCGTCCTCCTGGTCCTGCTGGACCTGGCGATCCGCGTCTTCTCGATCATCTACGTCCCCTACAACCGGAAGCCGCAGACCGCGACGGCCTGGTTGCTCGCGATCTTCCTGATCCCCTACATCGGGTTCATCGTCTTCATGGTCATCGGGTCGACGAAGCTGCCGAAGGCACGGCGCGAGAAGCAGACCGAGATCAACGCGTACATCCTCGAGCAGACCGAGGGCATCGAGCGTGTGCGCCGCGACCACCCGTGGCCGCTGTGGCTCGAGTCCGTGACGAAGCTGAACCGCGAGCTGGGCGCCATGCCCCTGGTCGGCGGCAACTCCGCCGAGCTCTACTCCGACTCGTACGAGTCGGTGCAGGAGATGACGCGGGCGATCGACCAGTCCCGGCGCTTCGTGCACGTCGAGTTCTACATCGCGACGATCGACGACACCACCCGGCCGTACTTCGAGGCGCTGGCCCGTGCCCAGGCACGCGGTGTCACCGTGCGGTTCCTGCTCGACCACTGGGCGAGCCGCGGGTACCCGGGCTACAAGGACACGCTCGCGTTCCTCGACCGGGCGAACATCGAGTGGCACCTCATGCTGCCGCTGCAGCCGCTGCAGGGGAAGTTCCAGCGGCCCGACCTGCGCAACCACCGGAAGATCATGGTCATCGACGGCTCGGTGGCCTTCACGGGCTCGCAGAACCTCATCGACCCGTCGTACGACCTGCAGTCGCACATCGAGAAGGGCATGGTCTACAAGGACCTGTTCGCCCGGTTCGAGGGTCCCGTCGTCGCGGGACTCAACGCCCTGTTCGTGACGGACTGGTACAGCGAGACCGACGAGCTCCTGCTCCGCGAGAGCGACCCCGTCCAGCGCGCCGACCGCGGCGACGCGCTCGACTGCCAGGTCGTACCGTCCGGGCCCGGCTTCGACGGTGAGAACAACCTGCGCCTGTTCAACGCGCTGCTGTACTCCGCACAGGAGAAGGTGTCCATCACCTCGCCCTACTTCGTCCCCGACGACTCGATGCTCTACGCGATCACCACGACCGCCCAGCGCGGGGTCGAGGTCGAGCTCTTCGTCGGCGAGATGGGTGACCACGCGATGACGTGGCACGCACAGCGCTCCTACTACGAGGAGCTCCTGCGCGCCGGTGTCCGGATCTGGCTCTACCGGGCGCCGACGATCCTGCACGCGAAGCACTTCACCATCGACGACGACGTCTCCGTCATCGGGTCGAGCAACATGGACATGCGGTCGTTCAGCCTCAACCTCGAGGTCTCGGTGATGGTGCGCGGCAGCCGGTTCGTCGATGCGCTCCGCGATGTGCAGGCCGCGTACAAGGACGCGTCGTTCGAGCTCACCCTGGACGCGTGGCTCGAGCGCCCGCGCCGGTCCCAGGTCCTCGACAACGTCGCGCGGCTCACCGCCGCCCTGCAGTAGGGACCCACGGCCGGGAGGATCGGCGACCGCCCGCCTCCCCGGTCAGGGCGCTGCCGGCACCAGACGGGTGAGGCGAGCGACCACGCGCTCGAGCGGTCCACTCCCGAGGAACGTGCGCCACAGCATCGCGAACAGCACCGAGCCGATCGCGAACCCCGCCCACACCGTGCCCGACTCCGGGTACTCCGGCAGCAGCGCGATCACGACGAGGTGCCCGGCGTAGACCGTCAGCGGCATCGACCCCACCGCGGCGAGCGGGAACGCGATCCGCGAGACCGTCCGGCCGCGGCCGTCGAACACCAGGGTGCACAGGGCGAGCACCGCCACCGCGACCCCGGCGGTCCCGACGACGTCGACGACCGACGACGAGTGGTCGCGCGGGGACAGCAGCAGCTGCGCGAGCGCCACGGCTCCCCCGCTGCCGTCCGGCGCCCACGGGACCCCGGGGAACGCCTCGACCCCGGCGTCGACCGGGACCGGCGCCAGGACGTTGCCGACCACGTAGGCCGCGACGGCGACCAGCAGCCCGGACGCGAGGAGCGCGACGTGCGCACGCCGCGCCTCCGGTCCGACCCTGGCGACCGCGAGACCGACCAGGACGTACGCCAGGAAGGTGACCACCGGGTAGACCAGCCCGAGTTGCACCTCCCACATGCCGGCGCCGGCGTAGAACGGTGCCGACGCGAGCGCGACCACGGGCGACAGCAGCGCGCACACCGCCGCGGCGACGAGCAACCAGCCCGGTCGCCACCGGAGCGCCGGCAGCACCAGCAGGAAGAGCGCGCCGTACGTGGGCAGGATGACGTAGACGGGTGTGCCGAGCGCCATCAGCAGGAGCCCGACCGCGACCACCGCCACGGCCCGGATCGCCAGCCGTGCCCGGATCCGCCCGATGGCCGGTGGTCCTGGCGGATCCGTCCGTCCGCTCGTCAGACCGATCGAGACGCCCGCGAGCACCGCGAACAGGGTGGAGGGCCGTCCGTGCGCCACGGCGGACCACGTGCCGGGGTCACCCCAGTCCACGGCCTCGGCGATGCCGCCGACGTGGGCCGCCATCATGCCGAGGAGCGCGAGCGCCCGCGCCACGTCGACGCCCTGCAGACGACCGGGCGCGACGAGCACGCCCCGCATCGCGGCGGGCGGTGCGGGGCGTGACGCGGTCATCGTGCTGCGGTCAGCTCGTGGGCGAGGGCGTGCGTCGGAGCGAGACGTCGACCATCTCGTCGCGCGGGACGACCTTGATGCGCTCGCGACCCTCCGCGGCGCCCAGGGCCTGCTCGTGCTCGTCGAGGGCGTGCCAGCCGTCGAGGTCGGTGTAGTCCACGCCGCGCTCGCGGAGCAGTGCCGGGACCGCCTCGGGCGACGGGTCGGCCGGCGTCCACCACGAGGCCTGGTCGTTGACGATGTGCTGGACGGTCTCCATCGCGTCGGACTTGGTGTGCCCGATCAGGCCGACCGGGCCTCGCTTGATCCACCCGGTCGCGTAGACGCCCGGGAGCGGCGAGCCGTCCTCGTCGAGCACCTGGCCCTCGCGGTTCGGGATGACGCCGGTCTTCTCGTCGAAGGGCACACCGGGCAGCGGGGAGCCGAAGTAGCCCACCGCTCGGTACACGGCCTGCACGGGGAGCTCGCGGACCTCGCCGGTGCCCTCGACGCCGCCCTCGCCGTTCGGCCGGGTGCGCTCGTACCGCAGTGCCGTGACGTGGCCGTCCTCGCCGACGATCTCGACGGGCTTCGCCCAGAAGTGCAGGTGGAGCCGGCGACTGGCCTGCCCGACCTCACGCGTGCGCCACTGCTCCAGGACACGGTTCATCACCATGACCTGCTTGTTGGTCTGGATCGCGGTGAGCGATGCCTCGTCGTGGTCGAAGTCCTCGTCGTACACGACCATGTCGACGTCGCGGAGCTCACCGAGCTCGCGGAGCTCCAGCGGCGTGAACTTCACCTGCGCCGGACCGCGTCGTCCGAACACGTGCACGTCGGTGACCGGGCTCGCCTGCAGCCCCTCGTACACGTTCGCCGGGATCTCGGTGGGCAGCAGGTCGTCGGCGTGCTTCGCGAGGATGCGGGACACGTCGAGCGCGACGTTGCCGTTGCCGATCACCGCGACGCTCGACGCCGTGAGCGGCCACGTGCGCGGCACGTCCGGGTGCCCGTCGAACCAGCTGACGAAGTCCGCGGCACCGTGGGAGCCGTCGAGGTCGACCCCGGGGACGTCGAGCTCGGCGTCCTTGATCGCGCCGGTCGAGAACAGCACGGCGTTGTAGTGCTGCTTGAGGTCGTCGAGGGTGATGTCCTCCCCGAAGCGCACGTTGCCGAAGAGTCGGACGACTCCGCGGTCGAGGACGTCCCGCAGGGCGTTGACGATGCCCTTGATGCGCGGGTGGTCCGGTGCGACGCCGTAGCGGACCAGGCCGTAGGGCGCGGGGAGCTGCTCGAAGAGGTCGATCGACACGTCGGTGCCGTGCGCCTCGCGCAGCAGGATGTCCGCGGCGTAGATGCCGGCGGGACCGGCGCCGACGATGGCGATTCGCAGGGTGGGCACTGATGTCTCCAGTTCGTTCGGGCGGGTGCTCCCGATGGGCCTCGGTGGGCCCTCGTGTCAGCGGCTGCGTTCGACGACGGACTCGGCGAAGCGGGTCAGCGCGCGCTTCACGGTGCCGTCGGGCAGCGGTTCCAGGGCCTCGACCGCCTCCTCCGCCCAACGGACGGCGACGGCGCGGGTGGCGGTGGTGGCTTCGTGCTCGCGCAGCGCGGCGACGGCCGACCGGTACGGCGCGGAGTCCACGGCGTCGTCGGGGGCGTCCTTCACGTCGTGCTCGATCCGGGCGAGCAGGTCGGCCGCGCCGTCGTCGGCGGCGGCCAGGCGACGCAGCTGCAGCAGCGGCAGGGTGTCCACGCCGGCGCGCAGGTCGTTGCCGGCGATCTTGCCGGTGCGGTCCTTCGCCGGGGCGAGGTCGATGACGTCGTCGACGAGCTGGAAGGCGACGCCGACCTTCTCGCCGAAGGTCCCGACGGCGTGCAGGTAGGCGCGGTCGGCTCCGGAGAACATCACGCCGGCGCGGGCCGCGGTGGCGATCAGCGAGCCCGTCTTGTCGCTGAGCACCTGGATGTAGTGCTCGACCGGGTCGTCCCCGGGCTGCGGGCCCGTCGTCTCGTGCAGCTGCCCCATGCAGAGGCGCTGGAAGGTCTCCGCCTGCATCCGGATGCCCTCGGTCCCGAGGTCGGCGGTGATCAGGCTGGCACGTGCGAAGAGCAGGTCGCCGGTCAGGATCGCGACGTTGTTGCCGTAGGTCACGTGCGCCGCCGGGACCCCCCGGCGGACCGGGGCCTCGTCCATGACGTCGTCGTGGTACAGCGACGCCAGGTGGGTGGTCTCGATGCTCACCGCGGCCTTGACCACCGCGTCGGTCACCCCGTTGCCCAGCTGCGCGATGAGCAGCGTCAGCGTCGGCCGGATGCGCTTGCCGCCCGCCGAGAGCAGGTAGCGGCTCGTGGTGTCCGCCAGGGTGTCGGTCGAGCGCATGGCCTCCTCGAGGCCCTGCTCGACGAGCTCGAGCCCGTCGTCGACCGCGCTGATGAA
Source organism: Curtobacterium sp. P97 (assembly GCF_023712445.1). Lineage (NCBI taxonomy): Bacteria > Bacillati > Actinomycetota > Actinomycetes > Micrococcales > Microbacteriaceae > Curtobacterium > Curtobacterium sp. P97. The sequence goes on from NZ_JAMAYF010000001.1 coordinate 251,946, forward strand.
GCGGCGCTCGGACGGGGTCGCGAACAACCGCTCGCCGATGCCCAGCGAGGCGCGGAGGCTCGGTGCGCGGCGTGCGACCGGGACGCTCGGGTTCAAGTGCTGCTCCGTGTTCGGGGTCGGGTGACCGGTCAGGCGTCGCCGGGTTCGACGCTCGGCTGCTCGCCGGTGTGCTGGTGCTCGCGACGGGCCTTCGCCCGGCGGGCGACGGACTCGCGGACCGTGCCCGCGACGGGCTTGCGGCCGCGGTGCAGCGCCACGATGCCCGCGGTCAGGTTGCGGTGGGCGACCATCGTGAAGCCGACGCCGCGCAGCCACTGGCTGAGGACCTGCTGGTCGGGCCACGCCTCGATCGACTCGGCCAGGTAGCGGTAGGCCGCCGGGTTGCTGCTCGACAGCCGCGCGATGCCCGGGAGCACGCGCTTGAGGTACGCGCCGTAGCCGAAGCGCAGGAGCGCCACGGGCGGCGTGGAGAACTCGCAGATGACCAGTCGGCCCCCGGGCTTGAGCACCCGGAGCATCTCGGTGATCGCCTGCATCGGGTCGTTGACGTTGCGCAGGCCGAAGGAGATCGTCACCGCGTCGAACGAGTCGTCGTCGAACGGCAGGTGCTCCGCGTCACCCTCGACGAACGTGATCTCCGGGTGCCGCTCGCGCCCGACCGCGATCATGCCCGCCGACAGGTCGAGCGCCGTGACGTCGGCGCCCTTCTTCGCGAACGCCGCTGCGCTCGTGCCCGTCCCGGCCGCGATGTCGAGCACCCGCTCGCCCGGCTGGGGGTCGACCGCACGGACCGTCGCGACGCGCCACAGCGGGGCGTTGCCCGCCGAGAGGATGTCGTTCGTGAGGTCGTACTTCGCGGCGACGTCGTCGAACATGGCCGCCACCTCGTCCGGCCGCTTGCTCAGGTCCGCTCTGCTCACCGCACCATCCTAGAGGTCGCGGCCCCGGGCTGCCCGGACGCCCGGCCGGGGTCCGGCGGGTCGCTGCGCGCGTACGATCGGTCCGTGACCCGAACCACCACGGCGGCCCCCTCGCTCACGGTCTCGACCCGGATCCTCGACGACCCGGGGGACGTCCTGCGCCACACCCTGCGGGACGCGCCGCTGGCGTTCGTCCGGAGCGGTGACGGCATCGTCGGGATCGGCGAAGCGCTCCGGTTCACGTTCTCCGGAGCCGACCGCATGCGGCAGGCGTCGGCGGTGTGGCGTGACCTGGTGCAGGGCGCCACGGTGGACGACCCCGTGCAGCTGCGCGGCACCGGGCTGGTCGCGTTCGGGTCCTTCGCGTTCGCCGACGACTCCGCCGAGCAGAGCGTGCTCGTCGTGCCGCGCGTGGTGATCGGCAAGCGCCGCGGCAAGGCCTGGCTCACCGCCGTCGACACGACACCGGACCCGCAGCCCCTCGCGTTCTCGCGGACCTCGGTGCCGGTGCCGGCCGTCGGCGGGCACGTCTCGGTCGCCTTCGGCCCCGGCCGGGTCGACGAGGACGCCTACGCCGCGTCCGTCGCGGACGCCGTCCGTCGGATCACCGCAGGCGAGGCCGAGAAGGTCGTCCTGGCGCGCGACCTGGTCGGCACGCTGCCCGCCGGTGCCGACCGACGGGCGGTCCTGCTCGACCTGGCGGCGGCCTACCCGCAGTGCGTCACCTTCGCCGTCGACGGACTCGTCGGAGCGACCCCGGAGACCCTCGCCCGGACCGACGGCACGGAGCTGTCGGCGCGGGTGCTCGCCGGGAGCGCCGCGCGCGGCGACGACCCGGTGTCCGACCGGGCCGCGGCCGAGGCCCTGGCGTCGAGCGCGAAGGACGTCGAGGAGCACGGCTTCGCGATCACCAGCCTGCTGCAGGCGCTCCGGACCGTCGCCACCGACGTCCGCGCGGACCCCGAGCCGTTCCGGCTCCAGCTGCCGAACCTGTGGCACCTGGCCACCGACGTCCGCGCGACCCTGCCGGTCGGCACCACCTCGCTCGACGTCGCCGACGCCCTGCACCCGACCGCGGCCGTGGCGGGCACCCCCACCGACGTCGCCGTCCGACTGGTCGCCGAGCTCGAGGGCGTCGACCGCGGTCGCTACGCGGGGCCGGTCGGCTGGCTCGGCGCGAACGGCGACGGCGAGTGGATGCTCGCGCTCCGCAGCGCCCGGATCGACGACGACGGGACCGTGCGCGCGTGGGCCGGCGCGGGGATCGTCGCGGGGTCGGACCCGGCGCGCGAGGTCGCCGAGACCGCCCTGAAGTTCCGTCCGATCCGCGACGCGCTCGCCTGACCCCTGACCCCTGACCCCTGGCCTTCGGTCCCTGGCCCCCGTGGTCAGTCGGTCAGCGGCACCTCGACCACCAGGCGCTGGGCCGGATCGGTGAGTGCACCCTCGAGGTCGCCCCACGTCCCGGCCCGTCGGTAGGACCAGCCGAGACCGGTCACGACACGCTCGACGTCGACGTGCTGCGGTGTCGTCATCATGCGGCGCATGTCCTGCTCCGGGGTGGTCGCGGCGACCTCCAGCCCGCGGAAGATCGCACCGCCACCGTCGTTGCCGACGACGACCTGGACGCGGTGCGTCGGCTCCTCGGTCCCGGTGACGAACGCCCCGAGGTCGTGCAGGAAGGTCAGGTCGCCGACGAGCACCCGCGTGGTGCCGACGGAGTCGGGCGTCCGTTCGAGCGCGGCCGCGATGCCGAGTGCGGTCGAGACCGTGCCGTCGATACCGGCGAGACCGCGGTTGGCGTGCACCCGGACCTTCTTGCCCGGGACGTGCGCGTCGGCGACACGGATGAGCTGCGAGGCACCGAGGACGAGCCGGTCGTGCGGCCAGGTGGCGCCCCAGACGGCGTCGACCAGCATGGTGCGGTCGACGGGCCTGCGACGCAGGGCGACCTCGTCGCGCAGGTACCGGTTGCGCTCGGCGCGGTCCCCCGACCGCTTCGCGTCGAGGTCCGGACCGGCGTCACCGTCCCCGAGGAGCGCGCGACTGGTCGTCACCCACCGCCCGACCCACGCGCGGTGTCCCGGGGTGGTGCGGCCCGTCACGCGCACGTCGGACACGAAGGTGGTCGCGGCTTCCGGCCGGGAGGCACGGGCCGGGTCGAACGGGTCGGCCCCGGGTCCGCGGACCACGATCGTCTCGACGTCGGCCCGCTGCAGCAGGGCCGGGACCTCGCGACTGAGCGTCGGGTGTCCGAGGACGACCGCGCGACGGACCGCTCCGCCGAGCTCGGGGTCGCGCAGCAGCTCGCGGTAGGCGACGACCAGGTTGCGCCCGAACCGCGCGCCGCTCGACACCTCGGCCAGCAGCGGCGCACCGAGCTCCCAGGCGATCCGTTCGGCGTCCTCGCCGGCGTCGTGTCCGGCGATGACGACCGTCGCGGGTGCGTCGTCCGGCGCGAGTTCGACGACCGGCAGTCCGGCGTGCACCCGACGACGGGCGTGGTCGGTGTCGACCTCGTCGTGCGGCACGGCGGCGACGTCCTCGGCACGCAGCCCGGCGGAGAGCGGTTCGCGGAACGCGACGTTCAGCTGGACGGGACCGGGCTGCCCGGTGTGCCCGGCGGCGACGGCGACGGCCTCCCGGGCGAGCGTCCGGACGGCGTCCGCGTCGACAGCGCCGTCCGCGGTGGGCGCCTGCACGTCGCGCACGAAGGACACGGCAGGGCCGAACATGCCCGGCTGGACCGTGGTCTGGTTGCTGCCGAGGCCCCGCAGCTCGTCCGGCCGGTCGGCGGAGAGGACGACCATCGGCACGCCGGAGTGGTGCGCCTCGAGCACGGCAGGGTGCAGGTTGGCGACGGCGGTGCCCGAGGTCGTGACGACCGCGGCCGGACGGCCGGACTCGACGGCGAGCCCGAGGGCGAAGAACCCGGCGGTCCGCTCGTCGAGCCGGACGTGCACCGTCGTGCCGCCCGCGCGCTCGAGCGCGACCGCCGCGAGGGCGAGCGCCTGCGACCGGGAGCCCGGGCTGACGACGACGTCGGTCACCCCGGCACGGGCGAGTTCCCGCAGGAGTGCCAGGGCGAAGTCGGTGGCAGCGCTGCCGGACCCCGCGGACCCGTCAGCGATCGGCGGGGCGGTCGTCGTCTCGTTCGTCGCGGTCGCGTCGTTCATCGCGGAACTGGTCCTCGAGGTCTCGGAGGGTTTCGTCGTCCTGGTCCGTTCCGGTGCGGAGTGTCCCGGGGCCGCGCGGGCCGCCGAGGAAGTCGGGGTCGTCTTCGGGTCCACGGTACCGGGGCGTCGGCCCCGGGGTGGCGGGCGCCCGGCCGAGCACGAACCACAGCAGGCCACCGAGCACCGGGAGGACGAGCACGAGGAGGATCCACCACCCGCGCCGCAGGGAGCGGATGCGCTGCCGCGGCATGGTCGCGCAGTCGATGACCGCGTAGACCGTGAAGGCCACGGCGGCGACGGCGATGATCAACCACAGACGGACCATGCGACGACTCTAGGCAGCGCGCCTGGGACCGGGCTGCCCGTCAGCCGGTGCACGAACGACGCCACGTAGGATCATAGGGTGAAAGCGTGGCTCGTCTACACCCTTGCCCGACTCGGCATCTTCGCCGCGGCGCTGGCGGTCCTGTTCGTCATCGGCCTGCGGTGGTACTGGGCGGCGATCGGCGCCGCGCTGATCGGTCTGCTCGTGTCGTACATCGCGCTGCCCGGGCTCCGCGGTCGGGTGACCTCGGACATCGCCGCTCGCCGGGGTCGACCGGAGCGGGACGCCGACTCGGACTTCGAGGACGACTTCGTCGACGCCGCCGACACCGACGCGGCCGACACCGGTGCGCCCGCCGCCGACCGAGCGGTCTCGGACGCCGACCGGCACCGCGCGCGTCGCGAGCACGACGAGGACTAGTCCCGGTCCTCGTCGTTCGGGCGGGCGGTCGAGCGACCGAGGTCGAGCGGCGGACCGACCTCGGTCCCCGCGTCCGACGCTGCTACGGCAGGAGGACCAGGGTCAGGCCGAGCACCACGCCGTAGGCGAGCGACGCGAACGACGACAGCTGCAGCGCCGTGATGAGCTCGCGGGGCTTGCGGGACGAGACGCCGATCGCGAGCGCGGGGAGCGCGAGCAGGAGCGAGAAGTACGCGAAGCCGGTGCGGAAGTACAGCAGCACGAACCAGAGCAGCACCACGTACGGCAGCATCAGGAACAGGCCGAACAGGACCCGTGCGACGGGTCGGCCGACCACGACGGCGAGCGTGCGCTTGCCGGCCTGTCGGTCCTCGTCCACGTCGCGGATGTTGTTGACCATGAGCACGGCGCAGGCGAAGAACCCGGCGGCCACCGCAGCCGCCCAGCCGCTCGTGGTGACCGCCTGGATCTGCACGTACTGGGTGCCGAGCACGGCGACCAACCCGAAGAACACGAAGACGAAGACCTCGCCGAGGGCGTTGTAGCCGTAGGGCTTCTTCCCGCCCGTGTAGTACCAGGCCGCGACGATCGCCGCCGCCCCGACGAGGAGCAGCCACCACGTGCCGGTGAGCAGCACGATCACCAGTCCGGCGACCGCAGCCAGTCCGAAGAACGTGAGCGCGACCGTGAGCACGGTGCGCGGCTTCGCCAGCCCCGCACCCGTGAGCCGGGCCGGGCCGACGCGGAACTCGTCGGTGCCCCGGACGCCGTCCGAGTAGTCGTTGCTGTAGTTCACGCCGATCTGCAGGAACAGCGCGACCGCGAGCGCGAGCAGGGCGACCGCCAGGTGGTGGTCGCGGCCGAGGTACGACCCGAAGTCGCCCGGTTCACCGGAGTCGACGAACGCGACGCCGGTGCCGAGCACGACCGGCACGACGCCGAGCGTGAGGGTCCGGAGCCGGGCGCCGCCGATCCAGTCGCTCGCGGTCGCCCGCTGCTTCGTGCGCTGCGGTGCCGCGGCCTTCGCCGGGTTGCCGCTGCGGCCCTTGACCGGGGTCCTGTTCTTCGTACGTGCCACGGCCGACCATCGTATCCGTGACCGCTAGGGGGTCGGTGCGCCCCCGCGGTCCGCGAGTGCCCGGACGGCCCGGCGGTCGGGCTTGCCGGACGCGAGCATCGGCACCGCGTCGACGACCAGGACCTCCGCGGGACGGGCCGCACGGCCCAGGGTCTCCGCGACGTGGGCGCGGACCTCGTCGAGGTCGAGCGGACGTTCCGTGACGACGACGGGCACCTCGCCCCACTCCCCGGACGTGCGCCGCGTGACGACCGCGGCGTCCTGGCCCGCGAGCTCGCGCACGCGCCGTTCCACCGCCCCGAGCGGGACCTTCTCGCCACCGGACACGATGACGTCGTCGAGCCGCCCGAGCACCCGCAGCCGTCCGTCGTCGTCGGTGGTCGCAGCGTCGCCGGTCCGGTACCAGCGGTGGCCGTCGCGCTCGACGAAGGTCCGGGCCGTGCGCTCGGGGTCGTCGAGGTACCCCTCGGCGAGCATCGGGCCGGCCAGTTCGAGGGCGCCGTCGACGAGTTCCGCGCGGACCGTCCCGAACGGCGTGCCGTCGTACACGCAGCCACCGCTCGTCTCGCTCGCGCCGTACGTCGTGACGACCCGGACACCGGCGTCGAGGGCACGCTGCTGGAGCGGTGCGGGCGTGGCCTGGCCCCCGACGAGCACGGCGTCGAAGCGGGTCGCGGCGGCGGTGGCGCGGGGGTCGTCGAGCACGCGGGCGAGCTGCACCGGGACGAGCGAGGTGTAGCGCCGCGGCGCCTCGGGACCGACGTCGAGCCGGTCCACCGCGTCGGCGAACGCCCGGCCGTCGAAGTGTCCCGGCGGGAGGACGACGGGCGTCGTGCCCGCCGTGACCGATCGGGTCAGCACGTTGAGCCCGGCGATGTAGTGCGTCGGCAGCGCGAGCAGCCACCGGCCGGGCCCGCCGAGCGTCGCGTCGGCGGACGCGGCGCCCGCGAGCAGCGCCTCCGACGACAGTGCCACGCGCTTGCCGGTCCCGGTGGAACCGCTCGTCTCGACCACCAGGGCGACCCGGCGGGCGACGTGCGACGGCGGGCGCGTGGGCAGCGCCGGGCCGTCCTCGGCGACGGGGAGCAGCGCGGGTCCGCCGGCGAGGGCAGCCTCCAGGCCGCGCAGCACCGCCGACGGGTCGGACGCGCCGACGGCGACCAGCGCGCGGTTCACCGGTGGGCCCGCGGGGTCAGTAGTGCCACGGGAAGGACGTCCACTCCGGCGGGCGCTTCTCGAGGAAGGCATCGCGGCCCTCGACCGCCTCGTCGGAGGCGTAGGCGAGGCGCGTCGCCTCGCCCGCGAAGACCTGCTGGCCGACCATGCCGTCGTCCACGGCGTTGAACGCGTACTTGAGCATGCGGATGGCGGTCGGGGACTTGCCGAGGATCGTCTCGCCCCACCGGATCGCCTCGCGTTCGAGGTCCTCGTGCCGGACCACCCTGTTCACCGCGCCCATCTCGTACGCGCGCTGCGCCGAGTACTCCTCCGCGAGGAAGAAGACCTCGCGCGCGAGCTTCTGGCCGATCTGGCGGGCGTAGTAGGCGCTGCCGTACCCGCCGTCGAAGGACCCCACGTCGGCGTCGGTCTGCTTGAACCGGCCGTGCTCCGCGCTCGCGATCGTCAGGTCCGCGACGGCGTGCAGCGAGTGCCCGCCGCCGGCGGCCCACCCGGGCACGACGGCGATGACGACCTTCGGCATCATGCGGATGAGGCGCTGGACCTCGAGGATGTGGAGCCGCCCCATCGACGCCTGGGCGGCAGCGGGGTCGACGCCCTCCGGCGGGGCGCCCTCGTCGCCGACGTACTGGTAGCCGCTGCGGCCGCGGATGCGCTGGTCACCGCCGGAGCAGAAGGCCCAGCCCCCGTCCTTCGGGCTCGGGCCGTTGCCCGTGAGCAGGACGACACCGACGCGGGGGTCCTGTCGCGCGTCGTCGAGGGCGCGGTACAGCTCGTCGACGGTGCGGGGGCGGAAGGCGTTGCGGACCTCGGGCCGGTCGAACGCGACGCGGACGATGCCCTGCGAGACGTGCTTGTGGTACGTGATGTCGGTGAAGTGCTCAGCGACCGGTGCGGCGGTCCAGACGTCGGGGTCGAACAGGTCGGAGACGGGAGCAGCCATGTGCCCACCGTATCGCCGGCGCCCGGCGCCGGCCCGCGCCCGAGGCGGGCCGTGGTGCGGTGCCGTCCCGCGCTAGGTGCCCGAGAGGGCCTCGGGCACGAGGACGACGAGCAGCACGATGAGGATGACCGGGTTCGCGAAGAAGGCGAGCACGACCCCGATCGCGCCGTACCAACGGCCGAACGACCCGACCGCGGCGATGAAGCCGAGCACCGCAGCGATGAGGGTGAGGAAGACCACCACGAAGCAGATGCCGAACGCGAAGGTGGTGTCGCCGCCCATGAAGACCGCGAACGCACTCGCGTCGACCGCGGCGGAGACGACGGCGAGCCCGAGGGCGATCTTGCCGACGATCGGGTTCCGACGCCGCCGGGCGGACCGTTCGAGGGCCCGGGCGTCGACGGTGTTCCGCTGCATCAGCCGCTCGAAGTCGCCCGTGTCACCGGACCGGCTCCCGGCGCTCGCTGTCGGCCGTGTCGTCCCGGGGGCGGCGGCACGCTGCGGCGCCGTCGGTCGCGCGGCACCGGAGCGCTGCACTGCCGAGCGCTGGGCTGCGGCACGTTGGGCCGCCGCGCGCTGGGCCGCGGTCGGCTGCGCGGCCGCACGCGGCGCTGCTGCACGCTGCGCGGCTGCGCGCTGCTGCGGATCCGACGCCACCGGCCCTCCCTCTCTCGGTCCCCTCACGGACGCGCCACGGTGGTCCGTGACGACGCCGGCGCTGGGCCGACCGGTGCATGCTAGTGCCCGGCCCTGGCGGTCGGCTCCGAGGAACCGGCGGGAGCGCTGGACGCGCGACCAGCCCCTGCCGCCCACCGCGTCCGGGCACCGCACCTGCCCGTGCGCGAGGATGGGGTGTGCTCCCCGACCTCGCCGACCTGACCGCCGACGCCCACGTCGTCGCACTCCCGATGCGCGTCCGCTTCCGCGGCATCACCGTCCGCGAGGCCCTGGTGCTCCGCGGACCCACCGGGTGGACCGAGTTCTCGCCCTTCGTCGAGTACGACGACCGGGAGGCGACCGCGTGGCTCCGGAGCACGATCGACTTCGGGTGGACCGAGCACGACCCCGCCGCCGACGCCGTGCCCGTCAACGCCACGGTGCCCGCCGTCGGACCGGACGCGGTCGCCGACCTCCTGGCCCGCTACCCCGGCTGCACGACCGCGAAGGTCAAGGTCGCCGAGCCCGGCACGAGCACCGACGACGACGTCGCCCGCGTCGCCGAGGTCCGTCGGCTGATGGGGCCGGAAGCGGCCGTCCGGGTGGACGCCAACGGGCTCTGGTCCGTCGACCAGGCCGTCGAGGCCCTCGAACGACTCGCGCCGTACGGACTCCAGTACGCCGAACAGCCGTGCCGGTCGGTGCCGGAACTCGCTGAGCTCCGACGCCGGATCGCGGGACTCGACGTGCCTGTGGCCGCGGACGAGAGCGTGCGCCGGGCCTCGGACCCGCTCGCCGTCGCCCGGGCGGGGGCGGCGGACGTGCTCGTCGTGAAGGCCCAGCCCCTCGGCGGGGTCACCGCGGCACGGGCGATCGTGGCCGAGGCGGGGCTGCCGTGCGTCGTGTCGAGTGCGCTCGACACCTCCGTGGGGCTCGGGACCGGGGCGTTCCTCGCGGCGGCGGCTATGAGCCCCGGCTACGCCGCCGGGCTCGGGACGGCGGCCATGTTCGAGACGGACGTCACCGACACGCCCCTGCTGCCGGTCGACGGTCGCGTGCCGGTCCGCCGTGCGGAGGTGTCGCGGGAGCTGCTGGAGCGGAACGCGGCATCGCCGGAGCGGACGGCGTGGTGGCTCGCGCGGCTGGAGCGCGTCCACGCCCTGCTCGCCGCCGCGTAGACCGGGCTGCCGCGGGCGACGACGAGGGAGCAACCGACCGAACGGTGTCCGGGCGGCGACGAGCGCGCAGGACGTGCCGCTCACGTCCGCCGGACGGGCGAGACTCGTCGGCCTCGACCCCGAGCGTGACAGATCGTGCGCATTCACGCGAGGCAGGAACGCCCGGACACGACGGACGGGAGGCGCGGTGCCCGATGGCACCGCGCCACCCGTCCGTCCCGGGGTCGCCGCCGCAGCGACGCCCGGTCGGCCTCACAGGCCGGAGTAGCTGTGCAAGCCCTTGAAGAAGACGTTGACGACCGAGAAGTTGAACATCACCGCGGCGAACCCGATGAGCGCCAGCCACGACGACCGCGCACCGCGCCACCCGCGGGTCGCACGCGCGTGGATGTACCCGGCGTAGACCACCCAGATGATGAAGGTCCAGACCTCCTTGGTGTCCCACCCCCAGTACCGGCCCCAGGCGCGCTCGGCCCAGACCGCACCCGCGATGAGCGTGAAGGTCCACAGCACGAAGCCGACGAGCAGCACGCGGTAGGTCAGGACCTCGAGCCGTTCGGCGTCGGGGAGCGTCTCCATGAAGCGGAGCTGCTTCGACGCGGGACGACCCTGGCGGTACGTCTGCACGAGCTGCGCCACGGCGAGCCCGGCGCCGAGGGCGAAGAAGCCCGTCCCGGCGATCGCGACGAAGACGTGGATGACCAACCAGTACGACTGCAGCGCGGGCTGGAGCGGCACGACGGGCACCCAGTAGTTCACGGTCGCGATGCCGAGCAGGATGATCGTCAGACCGGTGATGAACACACCGAGGAACTTCAGGTTCTGCCAGAGCTGCACGAGCAGGAAGATCAGCGTGATGAGCGCCGTGCCCGTGAGCGAGAACTCGAACATGTTGCCCCACGGGACACGGTCGGCCGCGATGCCGCGCAGGACCGTGGCACCGACGTGCAGCACGAGCGCGAGGATCGTCATCGCCATGCCGACCCGCTCGAACTTCGTCCCGCCGCCGCCGGGGCGACCCCGGTCGGCCTCGACCTTCTCGAGCACGACCGTCCCGCCCTGCACCGTCGCGACGGTGCGCGCGGCGGGCGCTGCCGGCGCAGCAGCCGAGGCGGACGCCACCTGACCCGACCGCTTCGCCATGTCGAGCGCGAACGAGATGAACGCGATGACGTAGACCGCCATCGCGGAGTACGTCAGGACGACCGAGTAGGTCGCGAGGTTGGTCGTCATGTCCGGGTTCACGCAGGGATCCTAACTCCGAGGTCCGACAGGTGCCTCTTGGCGATGTCGTCGACGGCGCGCTCGAGGTTGGGGTCCTCGCCGCGCGCCAGACCGGCGTACTCGAGGTCGTACTCGCCGTGCTCGGCTCCCCGGCGCGGGACCGCCTTCACCCACACGCGGCGGCGGGGCACGAACAGCGAGGTGAGCAGGCCGAGCACCGCGAGCACCGCGAACCCGGCGACGAACGCCTGCGAGGGGTCGTGGTGCACGTCGAGCGAGACGTAGCGCTTCACGCCGTCGAAGGTGATCGAGCCGGTACCGTCCGGCAGGGTCTTCGTCTGACCGGGCTTCAGCTCGATGCTCGGGGTCGTCGACTGCCGCCCGGCGATCTGCTCGAGACCGCTGGTGTCGAGCGAGTACACGCTCTGCGGGACGCCGCTGTCGAGACCGAGGTCGCCGCGGTACACCTGCAGGGTCAGGAGCGGGTTCTGCGCGTCCGGGTAGGCACTGGCGAACGCGCCGGTCGACAGCTTCGACGCCGTCGGGTAGAAGAACCCGACGAGCCCGAGCTGCGACGGCGAGGCGTCGGGCACCTTGATGACGCCGGTGGACGTGTAGTTCGCGTCCTCGGGCAGGAACGGCACGACGTCCTGGAACGCCACGTTCCCCTTGCCGTCGCGGATCGTGACCTGCATCGCGTAGCCGTTGCCGAGCAGGTAGACGTTCGTGCCACCGACCGACAGCGGGTCGTTCACGCCGATGCGACCGGTCTTCGGCTCCTGGCCCTTCTCGCGGCTCGTCACCGTCGCCGAGTAGTCCAGTGCCTGGCCGAGGGCGTCGAGGTTCTTCTCCTCGTACGTCGTGGTGAACTTGTCGAGCGTCAGGTTGTAGCCCTGCAGGTCGGTCTGCCGGAACCAGCGGCCGGGGTTGAACGAGTCGTAGGAGCCGAGGACGTTCGAGAACGTCTGCCCCTCGACCAGGAGTCGCTGCCCGGTGTAGCTGAAGCCACCGCCGAGGCCGACCGCCACGAGCACGCCGACGAGCGCCGCGTGGAAGACGAGGTTGCCGGTCTCGCGCAGGTACCCGCGCTCCGCGCTCACGGAGTCGCCGAACCGCTCGACCCGGTAGCCGGACCGCTTGAGCAGTGCCGCCGCGCGCGTCACGGCCTCGTCGACGGACGGGAGGCTCGTGGTCGCGTCCGCCTCGACCGGGACGGACCGGTAGCCGGCGAGTCGGCCGAGACGCACCGGCGTCCTCGGCGGTCGCGTCCGGAGCGCCTGCCAGTGGTGCTTCGTGCGCGGGACGATGCACCCGATGAGCGAGACGAACAGCAGCAGGTAGATCGCCGAGAACCACACCGAGGTGTAGGTGTCGAAGACCTGCAGTGTGTCGAGCACGGGGAAGAGCTGCGGGTGGTCCGCCTTGTACTGCACGACGCCGTTCGGGTCGGCGGTGCGCTGCGGCACGAGGGATCCCGGGATCGCCGCGAGCGCCAGGAGCATGAGCAGGAAGAGCGCCGTGCGCATGCTCGTCAGCTGCCGCCAGAAGAAGCGGACGTAGCCGACGAACCCGAGCTTCGGCTGCGTCGGGCCGTCGTCCGCTCCGGGGGCCGGTGCGGCACTGTCGACGTGGTCGGACGGCCGCATCGGGTCGGCGCCCGCGGACACGTCGTCCGCGGACCCCGGTCCGCTACCCGACTGCTCGGGGGTGGTGTCGCGCTCAGACCGCGGGGACAAAGCTCTGGATCACCGCCCCGAGGCTCGACATGACGGCCGACCAGATGCCGGTGACCATGAGCAGACCGATGACGATCAGGATCGCTCCTCCGATGATGTTGACGGTGCGCATGTGACGCTTCACGATGCGGATCGCGCCGGTCGCCCACCCGGCGCCGAGCGCGACGAGGACGAACGGGATGCCGAGCCCGAGGCAGTACGCGACGCCGAGCCACATGCCCTGCCACGCGCTGCCGGACTGCACGCTGAGCAGGTTGATCGCTGCGAGCGTCGGCCCGAGGCACGGGGTCCAGCCGAGGCCGAACACGATGCCGAGCAGCGGCGCCCCGACCAGGCCCGTCGCGGGGGTCCACGACGGCTTGATCGAGCGCTGCAGGAAGGTGAAGCGTCCGATGAACACCAGGCCCATCGCGATCACGACGACACCGAGGACCTGCGTGATGAGGTCACGCCACCGGACGAGCCAGAAGCCGAGCGCACCGAAGACCGTCGTGTATGCGACGAACACCGCGGTGAAGCCGAGCACGAAGAGCACGACGCCGAGCACGACCCGACCGCGGCGCTGCCCACCCTCGGCGATCCCGCCGACGTACCCGAGGTAGCCCGGTACGAGCGGGAGCACGCACGGGGAGAGGAACGACACGAGCCCGGCCAGTGCTGCCACGGGCAACGCGACCAGCATCTGGCCGCTCAGGATCGCGTCCGCGAAGGGGTTGCCGGGCACGGGTCAGGACGCCTTGCCGTCGAGCTCGTCGCTGACCAGGGTCTGCAGGATGCTCTTGCCGTCGATCGCGCCGAGGACGCGGGCGGCGACGCGGCCCTGCTTGTCGAGGACGATCGTGGCGGGCACGGCGTTCGGAGCGATCTGCCCGGACAGCGCGAGCTGCACGGTGCCGTCGCGGGCGTCGAGGACGGTCGGGTAGTCGACGCCGAAGGTGCGCTCGAACGCCGCCGCCGTGCCCTCCTCGTCACGCACGTTGACGCCCACGAAGACCACGTCGTCGTCGGCGTACTGGTCGTGCACCTGGTTGAGGTACTTCGCCTCGGCCCGGCACGGCGGGCAGCCGGCGTACCAGAAGTTGAGCACGACGACCTTGCCGCGGAGCTCCTCCGCCGAGACGGTGTCGCCGTCGGTGTCCTTCGTCGTGAAGTCGACCGGGGCGCTCCGCTCGTCCGTCGCGACCTCGGTCACCGCACCGGTGCCGGAGATGTAGTTCTGGGTGGTGCCGCTGCCGTACTGGCGGGACAGGTCGTCGTTCGACGACGAGCACCCGGCGAGCGCCAGGGCTGCGATCACCGCCGAGGCCGCGACGGCGGCGATCCGGCTGCGTGCGGACATCAGACTGCTCCTTCGTCGACCGCGGACGCACGCAGGGACTGCGCGGGGTCCGCGTACCCGACCTCGGCGAAGCGACCGGACGAGGTGGCGGGCACACGCTCGAGGGTCGTGATGCTGGACAGGTCGCACCGACGCTTGCGCGGGTCGTGCCAGAGCGGCTCCCCCGCGAGCTTGCGGTGCACGGTCCAGATGGGGAGCTGGTGGCTGACGAGGACGACGTCGCCGCCGTCGACGCTCTCCCAGGCGGAGGCGACCGCGGCGAGCATGCGGTTCGCGATGGACTCGTAGGCCTCGCCCCAGCTCGGCCGGAACGGGTTCGCGATCCAGGGCCACTCCGCAGGGCGTCCGATGGAGCGCTTCGTGAAGCCGGGGCGCTGGCCCTCGTAGCGGTTCGTGGGCTCGATCAGGCGCTCGTCGAGCGAGACCTCGAGCCCGTAGGCGGCGGCCCAGGGCGCCGCGGACTCCTGCGTGCGCTGCAAGGGCGACGCGACGATCCGTCGGACGTCGACCCCGGCGTCGTGCCAGGCGGTCGCCGACGCACCGGCCATCCGGGCGCCGAGTTCGCTGAGCCCGAAGCCGGGCAACCGGCCGTAGAGCACGCGCCCCGGGTTGTGGACCTCGCCGTGCCGGACGAGGTGGATCCGTGTCGCGGGCATGGGTTCCAGTCTAGGTCGCTCCACCGTCATCACCCGCCCCACAGCGGATTCACCGGATGTGCGACCGTTCAGCCCCTGCGACCGTTCGGCGCTGCCCGGTCGCTGCCGTCAGCCCAGCCGTCCGGTCAGTCGGCCGTGCAGTGCCACCGACCCGGTGTTCAGGTTCACGACCTCGACGGTCGAGCCGTGCCGCGCGTACCGCTGCTCCACGCCGTCGAGTGCCGCGACGGTGCTGGCGTCGAACACGTGCGCGCCCGACATGTCCACGATCACCCGCTCCGGGTCCTCGGCGTAGGAGAACCGCGTCACCAGGTCGTTGGACGACGCGAAGAACAGGGCACCGTGCACGCGGTACCGCACGGTGCGCTCGTCGACCGGCTCGCGCACCACGGACACGACGTGCGCCGCGCGACGGGCGAAGACGAGGGCCGCGACGACCACGCCCACCAGCACACCCGTCGCGAGGTTCTGGGTGACGACGACCACCACGACGGTCACGACCATGACCGCCGTCTCGCCGAGCGGCATCCGCCCGAGCGTGCGGGGCCGGACGCTGTGCCAGTCGAAGGTCGCGACGCAGACCATGAGCATCACGGCCGTCAGGGCCGCCATCGGGATCTGCGCGACGAGGTCGTGCAGCGCGATGGTCAGGACGAGCACCGCCGCGCCCGCCGTGAAGGTCGACACCCGGGTCCGGGCGCCGGCGGTCTTCACGTTGATCACGGTCTGGCCGATCATCGCGCAGCCACCCGTGCCGCCGAAGAACGCCGAGGCGATGTTGGCGATGCCCTGGCCCCACGACTCGCGCCAGCCGCTGGACCGGGTCTCGGTCAGGGAGTCGACGAGCTGCGCGGTCAGGAGCGTCTCGATGAGGCCGACGATCGCGACCCCGAACGCGTACGGCGCGATGATCTGCAGGGTCTCGAGCGACAGCGGGACCGTGATGCCGCCGAACCCGGGCAGCGCGGTCGGCAGGGAGCCCTCGTCGCCGACCGTCGGCACCGCGACCCCGAACACGATCGTGATCGCCGTGACCACGACGACCGCGATCAACGGCGCGGGGACGGCCTTGGTCAGGAAGGGGAACGCGACGATGATGCCGATGCCGAGCGCCGTCAGCGGCCAGACCACGAACGGGACGTCGTCGCCGAGGAGGTTGGGCAACTGCGCCGTGAAGATCAGGATCGCCAGCGCGTTGACGAAGGCCACGTTGACGCTGCGCGGGATGAAGCGCATCAGTCGGGCCACCCCGAGGAAGCCGAGCACCAGCTGGACCACACCGCCGAGCACCACCGCGGGGACGAGGTAGGCGACGCCGTGGTCGCGCACGAGCGGAGCGATCACGAGCGCGACCGATCCGGCGGCGGCCGAGATCATCGCGGGTCGCCCGCCGACGATCGAGATGACCACCGCGATGACGACGCTCGAGAAGAGGCCGACGGCCGGGTCGACCCCGGCGACGACCGAGAAGGAGATGGCTTCGGGGATGAGGGCGAGCGCCGTGACCACGCCGGCCAGGACCTCACGGGTGAGGAGCCGGGGCGACCGGAGCGCGGTGAGGACGGTGGGTGCCGCGGGGGCGAGCGGTGCGAGGGACATCGCCAGCGACCATACCCTGACGTGAGGGGAGGGTTGCGCCGGGCAGACGAGCACTCCGAGCGATCTCGCGCGGCGGTCTGCCACCATGGCTCCCGTGCACGCGATCGACTCCCCCGCCCCGACGCCGGGCGACACCATGCACATCGGTGAGCTCGCCGAGCGCGCCGGCATGTCCCTGCGGACGATCCGGCACTACGACGAGGTCGGGCTGCTCGTGCCGAGCGGACGGACCACCGGAGGGTTCCGGGTCTACACGGCGCAGGACCTCGAGCGACTGCTCGTCATCCGTCGGATGAAGCCGCTCGGGTTCTCGCTGGACGAGATGGCAGAGCTCCTGCGCGTCGTCGACGCCCTCGCCGACGCCGGACCCGAGGACCAGCCGGCACTCGCCGCCCGCCTCGACGCGTCGCTCGAGGACGCCCGCACCCGGCACGCGAAGCTCGTCGAACGGGCCGGCATGGCTGAGGAGTTCATCGGCACGCTCAGCACGCTGCGCGCCACGCTCCCCTGAGCCCCGGACGACACCCGGCAAGCGGACGACACCAGCCGGTCACCGCTCGACCTGCAGCTCCCCGGCCTCGATCAGCCGTGCCCGCTCACGCCGAGCCGCTCGCCACTCCTCCTGACGACGCAGCAACTCGTCGTGCTCCCAGATGAGACGCCGCGCCTTCCACGGGCGGAACCGGTACCGACGGCGCACCCGCTGCCGCCACTCCTCCCGACGTCGTCCGACCAGCGCCAGGACCGGGTCCTCAATCGTCATGCCTCCCCCTTCCGGTGATGAGTCCGAGTACCAGCGTTCCGAAGACGGCGTCGTCCCCGCGAAGGATCTGCATGTCGTACATCGCGTTCGCCCCGACGTCACCGACCTCCGACCGGCCGACGTCGCCGTCGCACACCTGGTCGACCGTCCACACGAACCGCGCCCAGGCCCGGTCGCGTTCCTCGCGCCCGACGTCCCGCCGCCACCGCACCAGCGCCCAGACGCCTCCCACGGCCGCGCCGACCAACGTCAGCACCGACCCGACCGCAGCCGCGACCACCGCCGCCACCGCGACGGGCGGCCAGGCCGCGAGCCCCGCTCCCGTTGCCGTCATCCGGGATCCCCTCTCGACTCGCGACCCGACCACACGGACGACGCTACGGACGTGCCGGGGCCGAACCGCGCCTCCCGGCCGACGCTGTGGAGAGAACGGACCGGGACCCCACCTGTGGAGGAGGCCGTAGACTCGACGACCGTGATCGAACGCACCCGCATCGCCGACCTCGCCGCCCTCCCCGACGGCCCCGTTGCCGTCGCCGGCTGGGTGGAGACCGTCCGCGACCAGAAGAAGGTCCAGTTCGTCGTCCTCCGCGACGAGACCGGCGCCGCGCAGCTGGTGAACCCCGCCACGCGCGAGGCCGAGGACGGCGACGACGACGCCCAGGCCCGGCTCACCGTCACGAACGAGGTCTCCGGGCTCGCGCACGGCACCTTCGTGCACGTCCGCGGCACCCTGAAGCACGACGAGCGCGTGAAGCTCGGCGGGCTCGAGGTCAAGGTCGGCTCGCTCGAGGTGGTCAGCGCCGCGAAGCCGGAGACGCCCATCGCGGACGACTCCTCGCTCGACAAGCGTCTCGACTGGCGCTTCCTCGACCTGCGCAACCGCAAGCAGAACCTGATCTTCCGCATCCAGACGACGCTGGAGCACGCGTTCCGCACCTACTGGGTCGAGCGCGACTACATCGAGATCCACACCCCGAAGCTGATGGCGTCGGCGTCCGAGTCGCGCGCCGAGCTCTTCCAGCTCGAGTACTTCGAGACCACCGCCTACCTGGCGCAGTCCCCGCAGAACTTCAAGCAGATGGCGCAGCCCGCCGGCTTCGGCGCGGTGTTCGAGATCGCGGACGCGTTCCGTGCGGACCCGTCCTTCACGAGCCGTCACGCCACCGAGTTCACGAGCGTCGACGCCGAGATCTCGTGGGTCGAGTCGCACGCCGACGTCATGGCGATGCACGAGGAGCTCCTCGTCGCGGGCTTCACCGCCGTCAAGGACAAGTACGGCAAGGAGATCGAGGAGGTCTTCGGCTTCGAGTTCGTCGTCCCGACCGCTCCGTTCCCCCGCGTCACCCTGGCCGAGGCCCGGAAGATCGTCGCCGACAGCGGACACGACGTCGTGCGGGCGGACGGCGACCTGGACCCCGAGGGCGAGCGTCGCGTCAGCGCCTGGGCGAAGGAGACGCACGGCTCGGAGTTCGTGTTCGTCACGGACTACGACGCCTCGATCCGCCCGTACTACCACATGCGTCACGCCGACGACCCGACGCTCACGAACAGCTACGACCTGCTGTTCAACGGCGCCGAGATCTCCACGGGTGCCCAGCGTGAGCACCGCGTCGACGTGCTCGAGGCGCAGGCCGTCGAGAAGGGCCTCGACCCCGAGGAGCTCGGCTGGTACCTCGACTTCTTCCGCTACGGCGTCCCGCCGCACGGCGGCTTCGGCATGGGCCTCGCCCGCGTGCTCATGCTCGCCCTGCACGAGCCGTCCATCCGCGAGGTCACCTACCTGTTCCGCGGACCGACGCGCCTGACCCCGTAGTCACCACCGACGACGACGACGGCCACCCTCCGACAGGAGGGTGGCCGTCGTCACGTGCGGGCAGGGAGGCGCGGGTCAGCTCTCCCAGTCGATGGCCGCCCGCCCCGTGACGAGCTCGCGGATCTCCGCTGCCGCCGCCTGGTGCTCCGGGTGGAACTGGTACTCGTCGAGACCGGCGAGGTCGTCGAAGGTCGCCACGACGGCCAGGTCCTGGTTCTTCCCCGGGTAGGCCACGTTGTCGACGACCTCGAGCGACCGGATCGAGCCGATCGTGCCGACGAGCCCGGTCAGGAGCTCGCGGACGTGCTCGATCGTCGCGGTGCGGTCGAGGTCCTCGCGGACGGTCCAGGAGACGACATGGTGGATCATGCGCTGGCCTCGGCCTTCTCTGCCTTCTCTGCCTTCTCGAGGGCACCGTGCAGCCGGTCGGCGTCCACGTGCCAGTTGCTGTGGACCCGGCCGTCGACGAGGACGACCGGGATGTCCTCGGCGTACTCCTCGCGCAGCGCGTCGTCGTCGAGGATCGACCGCTCCTCGAGGGTCACACCGGGGTGGGCGGCCACGACCTGCTCCACGACCGGACGGGCGTCGTCGCAGAGGTGGCAGCCGGGCTTCGTCAGGAACGTCACGGCGGGCATGTCCCCACGATAACGCGCCCGGGAACACGAAAGCCCCGGCGGACCGGGGCTTCGGGTGCAAGTACTGGACTTACTTCTTGTTGCGACGCTGGTGACGCGTCTTGCGAAGGAGCTTGCGGTGCTTCTTCTTCGCCATGCGCTTGCGACGCTTCTTGATGACAGAACCCATAGTGGACCTCGCTCGGAACGATGCAGATGTGTGGACACCGGGCCCGAAGAGACCGCGGAAAATCAACCCGGCCGAGTCTAGCGGAGCGCAGCGGTCCTGTCGAACGGGCGCGCGCCGGGCCGACCTCAGCCGACGTCGGCGATGCCGCCGCGCAGGAGTTCGGCGACCGCCGACTCCGGGACGCGGAAGGACCGGCCGAACCGGATCGCGGGGAGCTCCCCCGCGTGCACCATGCGGTACACCGTCATCTTCGAGACGCGCATCATCTCGGCCACCTCAGCGACGGTGAGGAAGCGCACGTCGTCGAAACTGCCGGTCATGGTCCGCCTTCGGGTTCCCGCGGATCGCGCGGGGTCGGTGTGACCAGTGTGGTCAAGGGCGAGTGTAGGGGCGCGTGGGACCACGTGTCCAGGAGACTCCGAGCGGACGCTCGACCGTGCTGCGCGAGGGGTCTCCCACCCGTCGGTCAGTCGTCCTCACCGCGGCGCGTGAAGCGCTTCCGGCTGCGGTCGACGACACGCTCCCAGCCCTGCTGCGCACCCGAGAACGCGGCGGTCGCTCGGTGCGAGGCCTCCGCCATGACGCGACCCAGCTCGGTGCCGACCTCGACGGTGGACCGCGCTGCGGTGCCGGTCCGGCGGAACGAGACCGGCTGCCCGTCGAGCGTCCACGAGGTCGTCGCCGGGGTACCGTCCGCGTCGACCGCTCCCGTGAAGGGGACGACCCACTCCTCGAGCCGGACGAGCGGCTCCGGGTCGAGCCGGTAGAAGCGGTGCTGGCCCTCCTCACGGCTGGAGACGAGACCGTGGTCGCGCAGGACGCGGAGGTGCTTCGACACGGTCGGCTGGCTGACGCCGATCTTCTCGACGAGCTGCCCGACGCTGAGTTCGCCGCCGGTGGCGTCCGAGCCGTACGCCGTCAGCAGCGCCCCGAGCAGCTCGCGCCGGGTCGGGTCCGCCACGACGGTGAAGATGTCGGCCATGCGGCAAGGCTAGCCGGACCCGTACGCATGTACCATGACCGCTGACCTGCCCACGGCTCCGGAGGCACAGGATGCTCGACCGCACCGAGCCGCTCAACCGGCACACGCCGACGAGCGGGGTGAGACGGCGTCTGGACGGTGCCCTCGGCGTCCTCCGGTCGTCGCCGTCGCGACTCGCGATCCTGGTGTTCGTCGCGCTGATCCTCATCTTCACGACCCTGTTCATGACGCCCTGGGCGGCTGCGGACCGGACCCCGACGCACTTCGCGGACGCACTGTTCACGGCGGCGTCGGTCGTCTGCGTGACCGGGCTGGCGACGGTCGACATGGCCACGCACTGGTCGGTCTTCGGCAAGGTGCTCATCGTCGTCGGGACCCAGATCGGCGCCGTCGGCGTCCTCACCTTCGCCTCGATCCTCGGCCTGGTCGTGACACGACGGCTGGGGCTCCGCGCCAAGCTCATCGCCGCCGGCGACTCGAACCCGCTCCGCACGCACTCCGGCGCCGTCCCCGAGGGGCAGGCCGTGCGGCTCGGGGAGGTCGGCACGCTCCTGCTCACCGTGGCGGTGAGCACCCTGACGATCGAGATCGCGATCGGCGTGCTCCTGCTGCCGTCCACGCTCGCCGCCGGCTACCCGTTCTGGACCGCCGTCGGGGACGCCTTCTACTACTCGGCGATGGCCTTCACGAACACGGGCTTCTCGCCGAACGCCGAGGGGCTCACCCCCTTCGCGAACGACTACTGGTTCCTGTCGCTCCTCATGGTCGCGGTCGTGGCGGGCTCGATCGGGTTCCCGGTGATCCGGGCCGTCACCAAGCAGTTCCGCACCCCGCGGCGGTGGCCCATCCACGTGAAGCTCACGCTGGCCACCAGCGCGGTGCTGCTCGTCCTCGGCGCGGTCGTCTACACGGCGCTCGAGGCCTCGAACCCCCGCACGCTCGGGGACGCCGGCGCCGGACACACCGCGTTCCAGGCGCTGTTCTTCTCGACGATGACGCGGTCCGGCGGGTTCGCCACGATCGACGTCGAGCAGATGCACGGCGCCAGCCTGCTCGTCACCGACATGCTCATGTTCATCGGTGGCGGTTCGGCGTCGACCGCCGGCGGCATCAAGGTGACGACGCTGGCGGTGCTCTTCCTGGCCGCGGTCGCCGAGGCCCGCGGGCGCCAGGGCATGGAGGCGTTCGGGCGCCGCATCCCCGGTGACGTCCTGCGCGTCGCCGTCGCGGTCGTGCTCTGGGGGGCGA
Source organism: Curtobacterium sp. P97 (assembly GCF_023712445.1). Taxonomy (NCBI): domain Bacteria; kingdom Bacillati; phylum Actinomycetota; class Actinomycetes; order Micrococcales; family Microbacteriaceae; genus Curtobacterium; species Curtobacterium sp. P97. The sequence goes on from NZ_JAMAYF010000001.1 coordinate 273,992, forward strand.
CGATCGTCGCCGTCATGACCGTGGTCCTGCTGCAGATCACCGGCGACTCGCTCGACCGCGTGCTCTTCGAGGTCATCTCCGCCTTCGCGACCTGCGGCCTGAGCTCCGGCATCTCCGCCGAGCTCCCGGAGGCGGGCAAGTACGTCCTCGCCGCCACGATGTTCCTGGGCCGGGTCGGTACAGTGACCATCGCCGCCGCGCTGGCCGCAAGCCAGAGCCGGCAGTTGTTCCGCCGCCCCGAGGAGAGGCCGATCGTTGGCTGACCGCCGTCCCCGCGCCGACCGTCGCGCACCCCACCCCGTCACCGGGGCCGTCAGCCACGACGCCCCCGTGCTCGTCCTCGGCCTCGGCCGCTTCGGCGCCGCCACCGCCGGTCAGCTCGAGCGCCAGCACCGCGAGGTCCTGGTCGTCGACACCGACGCCGGCCTCGTCCAGAAGTGGTCGGACCGCGTCACCCACGCCGTGCAGGCGGACGCGACGGACATCGACGCCCTGCGGCAGATCGGCGCGCAGGACTTCGCGATCGCGGTCGTGGCCGTCGGGTCGCACCTCGAGTCGAGCGTGCTCATCACCTCGAACCTCGTCGACCTCGGCATCCCGCAGATCTGGGCGAAGGCCGTCAGCCGCTCGCACGGCACGATCCTGTCCCGCATCGGGGCGAACCACGTCGTGTACCCGGAGCGCGAGGCCGGCGAACGGACCGCGCACCTGGTGTCCGGTCGGATGCTCGACTTCATCGAGTTCGACGACGACTTCGCGGTCGTCAAGATGTTCCCGCCGCGCGCCGTGCGCGGCAAGGACCTCGCCACGACCGTCATCCGGACCCGGCACGGCCTCACGGTGCTCGGCATCAAGTCGCCGGGCAGGGCGTTCGTGCCGGCAACCCCGGACAGCGTCATCGGCGAGGACGACGTCATCATCGTCTCGGGGACCGAGACCGACCTGGAGCGCTTCGCCGCGCTCGAGTAGCGACCCGACGTCGGACGGACCGACCGGCACCCGCGGTCAGGACGCGGCGATCTCCTCGGCCCGGGCGATCGCGGCGCGCGACGCGCGGGTGAAGGTGCCGGCGAGGTCGGCCTCCTGCAGGACGGCGACCGCGCGCTCGGTGGTGCCCTTCGGACTGGTGACGGCGCGGCGCAGGTCGGCGGGCTCCCGCCCGGACGCGGCGAGGAGTTCGACGGCTCCCCGCACGGTCCCCTGCACCATCGTCGCGGCCTGCTCCGGGGTGAACCCGAGCGCCTCGGCGGCCTGCTGCCACTGCTCGACGAGCAGGAACACGTACGCGGGCCCCGATCCGGAGACGGCGGACAGGGCGTCGAGCTGCGACTCCGGCACCTCGATGACCTGTCCGGACGCGGCGAACACGCTCGAGGCGATCCCGACCGCGTCGTCGTCGGCCGTGGACCCGGCGCTGATACCGGTGACCCCGTGGCCGACGCCGATCGGGGTGTTCGGCAGCGCCCGGACCACACGGACGCCCGCCGGGACACGCGCCTCCATCGAGGCGAGCGTGGTGCCGACCGCGACGCTCACGACCACCGCACCGGGGTGGAGCGACGCGGCGACCTCGTCGAGGACCTCGCCGATCATGTAGGGCTTGACCCCGAGGACGACGAGCCCGGCCCCGCGGACGGCCTGCCGGTTCGCGTCCGGGTCGGTCTCCGTCGCCGACGCCTCGAGCCCACGCTCGCGCCATGCCGCCGCCGACGCTCCGGACCGGGTGGTGAGCGTCACGGTCGCGGGGTCGAGGCCGGCGGCGAGCAGTCCCTCGAGGACGCTGCCGGACATGGAGCCGACGCCGAGCATGGCGGTGCGGGGCAGTTCGATCGTCATGGTCCCGACCCTACCCAGCGCCCACGCCTAGGATCGGTCCGTCAGGGGGCCGCCTGCGGTGCGGGCCCGGTGCACGGCAGGGAGAAGGGACACCCGTGAGCGCTTCGGGAGGCACGAGGGCGATCGTCGCCGCACTCGCCGCGAACGTCGGCATCGCGATCGTGAAGTTCGTCGCGGCCGCGATCAGCGGGTCCGCCGCGATGCTCGCCGAGGGCGTGCACTCCCTCGCCGACTCCGCGAACCAGCTCCTGCTCCTGCTCGGCGGCCGCCGTGCCCGCCGCGCAGCCGACCAGGAGCACCCGTTCGGCCACGGCCGCGAACGGTACGTGTACGCGTTCGTCGTCTCGATCATCCTGTTCACCATCGGCGGCGTGTTCTCGTTGTACGAGGGCATCGAGAAGCTCGCCGACCCGCACCCGATCACGAACTGGTGGCTCCCCGTCGCCGTGCTCGTCGTCGCGATCGGCCTCGAGGGCTTCTCGCTCCGCACCGCCCTGCGCGAGGCCCGTCCGCACAAGGGCTCGCAGTCGTGGGTGCAGTTCGTGCGTCGGGCGAAGGCCCCGGAGCTCCCCGTGGTCATGCTGGAGGACACCGCGGCGCTGACCGGTCTCGTGTTCGCACTGCTCGGCGTCGGGCTCACCGTGCTCACCGGCAACGGGGTGTTCGACGCGATCGGCACGGTCCTCATCGCCCTGCTCCTCATCGCGGTCGCCGTCGTGCTCGGCATCGAGACGAAGAGCCTGCTCGTCGGCGAGGGCGCGAGCGTCGCCGACGTGGAGCGCATCAGGGCCGCCGTGCTCGACGGTCCCGAGGTCGAGTCGATCGTGCACCTCAAGACGCTGTACCTCGGGCCGGACGAGCTCATGGTCGGCATGAAGGTCGCGGTCGACGGGGACCGTCGGCTCGGCGACGTGGCCGCGGGCATCGACACCGTCGAGCAGCGCATCCGCGCCGCGGTGCCGGTCGCCCGCGTGATCTACGTCGAGCCGGACGTCCTCCGGACCGGGCCGCGGCCGCCCACCGAAGCGATCGTCATCCGCGCCGCCGACTGAGCGCAGGCCCGTCGAGGCAGGCCTGTCCGGACAGAGCCGTCCGGGCAGGGCCGTCAGCGGCGCTCGTGGAAGAACGCATCGAGCAGGTCGGCACAGGCCTGCTCGCGCACGCCCGCGACGACCTCGGCACGGTGCGGCAACCGCCGGTCCCGCGCGATGTCGTAGACGCTGCCGCTCGCCCCGGCCTTCGGGTCCCAGGCACCGAACACGATCCTCGGCACGCGCGCGGCCAGTGCGGCACCGGCGCACATCGGGCACGGCTCGAGCGTGACGACCAGGGTGTGCTCGGCGAGGTGCCAGTCCCCCGTCGCCTCGGCCGCCGCCCGCAGCGCGAGCACCTCGGCGTGGGCGGTCGGGTCCTGCCGGGCCTCGCGTTCGTTCCGGCCGACCGCGACGACCTCGCCCGCAGCGTCGAGGACGACGGCACCGACCGGCACGTCCCCGGTCGACAGGCAGGCACGCGCCTCGTCGAGCGCTCGGTCCATCGCCGCGGTGAACGGTCGTCCGGCTGGGTGCTCCACGCGTCGATCCTGCCCCATCGGCACGGTACGCTCGACACCATGCGAGTCCACGTCGCCGACCACCCGCTCATCACCCACAAGCTCTCGGTGCTCCGCGACCGGACCACACCCTCCCCGACCTTCCGTGCGTTGACGGAGGAGCTCGTGACGCTGCTCGCCTACGAGGCCACGCGCAGCGTCCGGGTCACCGCCACGCCGATCGACACCCCCGTCGCGCACACGATGGGTGTCGCGATCGCGAAGCCCCGTCCGCTCGTCGTGCCGATCCTGCGCGCCGGGCTCGGCATGCTCGAGGGCATGGTCAAGCTCGTCCCCACCGCCGAGGTCGGCTTCCTCGGCATGGCCCGCAACGAGGACACGCTCGAGCCGCAGACCTACGCGGAGCGCCTGCCCGACGACCTGTCCGGTCGGCAGTGCTTCGTGCTCGACCCGATGCTGGCGACCGGTGGCACGCTGGCCGCCGCCATCGACTTCCTCTTCGACCGCGGCGCGGAGGAGGTCACGTGCGTCTGCATCCTCGGCGCACCCGAGGGCCTGGCCGCCGTCGAGCAGGCCGTCGGTGACCGCAACGTGAGCATCGTCCTCGGCGCCCTCGACGAGAAGCTCGACGAGAACGGCTACATCGTCCCGGGTCTCGGCGACGCGGGCGACCGCCTGTACGGCCTGGCCGAGTAGCACCCGCTCCCCCGACGCCCCCGTCGACCCGGCTCCGGCCGTGTCGACGGGGGCGTCTCGCGTCTTCGGCGCTCGCGCGGGACGGTGTCGTCGTGGCGAGACGCCGCCGACTCGACGAGACACCGCCGCTTCCGGGTGCGTCTCGCGCGAAGGGCGGCGTCTCGCGCGAGAAGCGGCGTCTCGCGCGCAGACCGCGTCACGCGCACCGCGCCCCGCCCACGCGACGGCGGACGGGAGGCCCGTGGCGGGCCGGCAGCGCGCCTCCCGTCCGGCAGCGGGGTCCGCCCGACCACCGCCTGTCCGCTCTCGTCACCGTCCGTGCGGACGGTTGACAGCGCCTTGGTATACCGCGGATACTCGTCCCATGACTGCAACCGTGTCCTCCCGAGTCCTCTCCGAGGCCCTGGGGAACGCCGGCACCATGATGCCGGCGTCGGCGGTCATGCGTTGTCGAATGTGTGCCTGATCGGTACCCGTTCCAGCCGGATCCCCCGCGACACCACCCCGGTCGCGCGCGTGTGATCCCCGGGTGACAGCACCTCGGCGACGCCCCCACACCGCGTCCCGTCGGAGCGCAGACCACCCGTACCTCCCGGGAGGCCCCGGTCCACCGCAGGACCGCTGGGCGACACGGCGATCAGCCGTACCCGGACCGACGCACTCGACACCGCACGGTGCACCGCACCGCAGCCCCGCCCGGAGAACCGCCATGTCGCTCACGATCCCCCAGCCCCGCACCGCCCTCCGTCCCGCCACCACGGTGCCGACCGACCTCGGCACGGTCACGCCGATCCGTCCGCGTCGCACGCCCGTCGCCCCGCCGGTACCGAGCGGGATCCCGACGAGCCCGGTCGTCGCACCGCAGCGGAACCGGGCGCTCCCCGAGGGCACCGAGGCGCGTGGCTTCGCGCTCTACGTCGGCATCGACGAGGCCGCGGCCGCTGCCGCCGGGACGAGCCTCGCGGCCGTGGTCGAGCAGCTCAAGGCCCTCACCGCCCAGCTCGTCCCGTCGTCGGAGACCTACGCCGCCGTCGCCGTCGCCGCCGAGGGGTCCGGGGGCCGCGACGTGGACGTGGTCCGTCTCGCGCTGCAGGACCGCTCCGCCGTGGCCGCCCGCAAGCAGGCCGAGAAGCCCGAGCCCGAGGAGACCGGTGTCGTCATCGACATCTCCCGGAAGCGCGTGACGCTCGACGGCGAAGCCGCTCCCCTGACCTACAAGGAGTTCGAGCTCCTGCAGTTCCTCGTGCTGCGCGAGGGCCAGACCGTCGACCGTGCCGCGATCATCGAGGGCCTGTGGTCCGACGACGAGGACGAGACCCCGAACGAGCGCACCATCGACGTGCACGTGCGTCGGCTGCGCTCGAAGCTCGGTGCGTTCGAGGAGATCGTGCGGACCGTGCGCGGCGTCGGCTACCGCTTCGACCGGCACGCCGACGTCGCGGTGCGCTACGCCTCGACGCCGTCGCCCGACCTCTTCTGATCTGCTCCGACGACGTTCGGCGAACTCGCAGCGAACGGAGCCCGGACACGCTGGCGCGCCGTTACCTCGCCGTTATACAGTCGGAGTCGCAGGCAGTGTTTGCTGTGGCACCGCCTGCGGAATGTGATTGCAGGACACTCTTGGTGCAAGGGAGAGGGCCGGTCGCTCAGAAGGCGACCGGCCCTCGTCACGTCCCGGCCCTCGTCACATCCCGGCCCTCGTCACATCCCGGCCCGGTCCGCTGTCCCCCGCGACCCGACCGGTGTCACACGCCCCTCGGTAGTGTGGACCGACCGTACGACCGGAGGGACGACGACCGTGGACGACGTACGCCGCAGCGACAAGGCGACCGCCGTCGCGGCCTGGGAAGCCCTGTTCCGGGCACAGGTGACCGTGATGCGCGCACTCAACACCGACTTCCCGGGCGGTGAGATCTCCTTCAACGAGTACGACGTCTGCTTCAACCTGTCGACGCAGCCCGGACGACGCTGCCGGATGCGCGACCTGACCGGTCACCTGCTCCTGACACAGCCGAGCGTGAGCCGCCTGGTCGACCGCCTCGCCTCGCGCGGCATCGTCGAGAAGCAACCCGACCCGTCGGATGCGCGCGGCGTGATCGTCGCCCTCACGGCACACGGCTTCGACGTCTACCGCTCGGTGGCGGTGCAGCACGCGCAGACCATCGCCGACCAGGTCGGAGCCGGACTCGACGACGACGAACTCCGCACCCTCACGGAGCTGTGCACGAAGCTGCGCACCGCAGCCGGCGGTACCGGTCCCCGTCCCCGTCCGTCCGAGGCGGTGTCCGCGTGAGCGGCGCGGTCGTCTGGCTGCGCGAGGATCTCCGGCTCGGCGACAACCCGGCGCTCCGTGCCGCGATCGACCACGGCGGCCCGGTCACCGTCGTGGTCGTGCTCGACGAGGAGTCCGCGGGCATCCGTCCCGTCGGCGCCGCGAGCCGCTGGTGGCTCCACCACTCCCTCGCCGCCCTCGACGCCGAACTGCGGTCCCGGCACTCGCGGCTCGTCCTGCGCCGTGGCAGTGCCGCGCGGGTGATCCCCGAGGTGGTCGCGCAGGCCGGGGCGGACGCCGTCTACTGGAACCGTCGGTACGGCAGGGTCGAGCGCGATCTCGATGCGGGGATCAAGAGCGCCCTGACGGACGACGGCACGGAGGCCCACAGCTTCGCGGCGAACCTGCTCTGGGAGCCGTGGACGGTGCTCACCGGTCAGGGCGAGCCGTTCAAGGTGTTCACCCCGTTCTGGCGAGCGGCACAGGCCATGCCCGAACCGCGGCACCCGCTGCCGAAGCCGCGCGACCTGCCCGCTCCCGCGGACGTGGACTCCGACGACCTCGACGACTGGGCCCTGCTGCCGACGGAGCCGGACTGGGCCGGCGGCCTCCGCGACGCGTGGGAGCCCGGCGAGGCGGGGGCGCACCGCAAGCTCGAGCAGTTCGTGCACGACGCGCTCGAGGACTACGACCAGCGTGACGAGCCCGCGATGGCGGCGACCAGCGACCTGTCGCCGCACCTGCGCTGGGGCGAGGTCAGCCCGTACCAGGTGTGGCACCGCCTGCACGGCGAGCTCGAGCCCGAGCAGCGCCGCCAGGCCCCGGCGTTCCTCCGCCAGCTCGCGTGGCGGGAGTTCAACTGGAACGAGTACTTCCACTGCGACGACATCGCGACCGTGAACGTCCGCCGCGAGTTCGACGCGTTCCCGTGGCGTGACGTCGACGACGACGAGCTCGACCGCTGGCGGCACGGGCGGACGGGCTTCGACCTCGTCGACGCCGGCATGCGGGAGCTCTGGCACTCGGGGGCGATGCACAACCGCGTCCGGCTGGCCGCGGCGAGCTTCCTCGTGAAGAACCTGCTCGTCGACTGGCGCATCGGCGAGCAGTGGTTCTGGGACACCCTGGTCGACGCCGACCCGGCGAACAACGCGGGCAACTGGCAGTGGGTCGCGGGCTCGGGCTTCGACGCCGCGCCGTACTTCCGCGTGTTCAACCCCGACCGGCAGATGGAACGCTTCGACCCGCACAAGGAGTACGTGCGGCGCTGGGTCCCCGCGGACGAGGAACGCCCCGAGCCGATGGTGGACCTCAAGGCCTCCCGGCAACGTGCACTGGACGCCTACGACCAGATGCGTCGCGCATGACGGTCCCGCGCGACGTGCTCGCCGAGGTCGACGCCCTGTTCGCCGCGCGGGTCGCCGACCGGGTCGCGCCGAGCAGCGTCTGGGGCGTGTTCGACCGGGAGGGCCTGGTCGCGTCCGGAGGACACGGTGACCGAGGCGACGGGAGCGCGCCCGACGCCGACACCGTCTACCGGATCGCGTCGTGCACCAAGAGCGTGACCGCGGCGACGCTGCTCACCCTGGTCGCCGAGGGGTCCGTCGCCCTCGACGACCCGATCACCACCGCCGTACCCGCGTTCGCCGAGGTCGCCCTCCCGTCGCCGGACGCCCCGGTGCCGACGCTCCGGATGCTCCTGACGATGTCCGGCGGGCTGCCGACCGACGACCCGTGGGCGGACCGGCAGGAGTCGATCGACGACGACGCCCTCGATGCCGTCCTCCGGGCAGGGCTGCTGTTCGACTCCGTCCCGGGCACCCGGTTCGCGTACTCGAACACCGGTTACGCCCTGCTCGGGCGCGCGATCGCCCGAGCAGCCGGCACGCCGTACGCCCGGGCGGTGACGGACCGCGTGCTCCGGCCGCTCGGACTGACCGACACCGTGTTCAGCGCCGCCGAGGCGCGCGGTTTCGTCGTCGTCGGCCAGCGCGACGACGACGGGTCGTGGACCCCGCAGCCGATGACCGGGCCGGGCGCGTTCTCGCCCATCGGCGGACTCTTCTCGACCGTCCGCGACCTGGCGCGGTGGGCCCGGTACCTCGCGTCGGCGTCCACCGCAGCGCCGGAGGACGGGCCGGTCTCCCCCGCGGACCGTCGCGCGATGCAGCAGGCGATGCGGATCGTGCCGTCCTCGGTGGTGCCCGCGGCGAAGCGACCGACGGCGTACGGGTTCGGACTGTTCGTGGAGCAGGACGACCGCGCGGGTGAGATCGTGTCGCACTCCGGCGGCTACCCCGGCTTCTCCGCGCACGTCCGGTGGTCGGTGGAGCACGGCCTCGGCGTGGTCGCGTTCGAGAACGCCACGCAGGCGAAGGTCTCAGCGCCGGCCGAGCGGGCACTCGACCTGCTGCTCGCCGCGGCGCTCGACGCCGATTCGGCGGCGCCGGCGGCCGCCACCACCACGAGCGGATCAGCAGCCGCGCCGGGCGTCCGTCAGACCACGGAGGCCACGCACACCGCGCGTCGGGCCGTCACCACGCTGCTGCAGGCCTGGGCGGACCCCGCCGTCGACGACGACAGCGCGGCAGACCTGGGCGCCGCCGTCTGCACGCCGAACGTCCCCCTCGACCGCCCGTGGACCGCTCGACGGCGCGCCCTGCTCGAGTCCGCGCACGCCGTCGGTGCAGACCTCGCCGCCGCACCGGTCGACGAGCAGTCCTCGGTGCCGTCGCACCTGCGCTGGTGGCTGCCCGGCAGCGCCGGCCGTCTGCGGATCGAGATCCGGCTCGCCCCCCTCGCGGCGGGTCGGGTGCAGAGCCTGACGGTGACGCCGGAGCGTGCCGAGGACTGAACCACGCGGACCGGCCGGTGATCGGCTAACATTTCAGGTGATCGTGTGCGCACGGTCGCCGACCGATCACTCGACCTCGCGGGAGACGCCATGCCCAGGAGACCCGACCCGACCCTGAAGCCCGCGATCGTCGCGAAGGTCGCCCGGCACCTGCAGGACACCAAGCTCGAGGACGCCTCCGTCCGCAGCCTCGGCCGGGTGCTCGGCACGAGCGCGTACCCGATCGTGTACCACTTCGGTTCGCGGGAGTCCCTGATCGACGCCGTGGTCGACCACCTGTCCGTCGACCAGGACCGGGCGCTCGACCCCGCCGCCGAGCCGTGCGCGCTCACCGACCACCTGCTCGCCGTCTTCGGCGGGCTCGACACCCCGGAGCGGCGACTCGCAGCCCGTCTGACGTTCGAGCTCGGCTGCGTCGAGGGCCTCGACGGCCGTGACCGCCAGCAGCGACTCCACCGACGACGGGTCGACGAGCTCGCGGCCTGGTGCCGTGCGCACGGCCGGTGCGGCACGGACGCCGAGCGGACCGCCCGGGCGGTGGTCGCTGCGGCACGCGGTGCCCAGTGGAGCGCACTCGTCGACCCCGACCGCTCGGACGTGGACGGCGCGCTGCGGGCGATCGCCGAGGAGCTCGCGTCGTCCTTCCGCCTGGCGGCCGCCTGACGGCCACACGGCACGACGGACGGACCGGCACCGTCGGATCGAGCGGCACCGTCGGACGGACCGGCACCGTCGGACGGACCGGCGCCGACGGACCGACCGGCACCGTCGGACGGATCGGCACCGTCGGACGGATCGGCACCGTCGGACGGATCGGCACCGACAGACGGACGGGAGGCGCGGTGCCAGCGGGCACCGCGCCTCCCGTCCGTCAGCCGGTCAGCACGTGACCGGCAGCCGCGTCACAGGGTGACGAACGACTGCGACTTGGCGTTCGCGAAGCGAGCCGCGACGTTCTCCCAGTCGACGATGTTCCACACGGCCTTGACGTAGTCGGCCTTGACGTTGAGGTAGTCGAGGTAGAAGGCGTGCTCCCACATGTCGAGCATGAAGATCGGCACGACGCCCAGCGGCACGTTGGCCTGCTGGTCGAAGAGCTGGAAGGTCACGAGCTTCTGACCGACCTGGTCCCACGCGAGCACCGACCAGCCGGAGCCCTGGATGCCGTTGGCGACGGCGGCGAACTGCGCCTGGAACTGCTCGAACGAGCCGAAGAACTCGTCGATGGCGGCGGCGAGCTCGCCCTCCGGGACCTTCGTGTCGGGGCCCAGGTTGGTCCAGAAGATCGAGTGGTTGACGTGGCCGCCGAGGTGGAACGCGAGGTCCTTCTCGAGCTTGTTGATCGCACCGAAGTTGCCGGACTCGCGCGCCTCGCCGAGCTGCTGCAGCGCGGTGTTCGCACCGGTCACGTAGGCCTGGTGGTGCTTGTCGTGGTGCAGCTGCATGATCTTGCCGCTGATGTGCGGCTCGAGGGCGGCGTAGTCGTACGGCAGCTCGGGCAGGGTGTACTCGGCCATTCGAGGTCCTTTCGATCTGGGGTTGGTGGAGCGGGCTCCGCGGCTCAGGAGAGCCGGGAACGTTCGGAGAGGGAGTGGAACTCCCGGTTGTGGTAGACGAGCGGCTCACCGTGCGCCTGACCCACCACGATGTCGAGCACCTCGGCGACGACGACGGTGGACGAGCCGATCTCGGTCGTCGATCGCGGTCGGCACCGCAGCGCCGTCGCGGCGGCGGGCAGGTACCGGTCCCCGGTCGGCAACGTGCCCCACATCGGGTCGTCCGCTGCGGGGCTGCCGGTCGCGGCGAACCGCTTGGCGAGGCCCACGCTGAGCGAGTCCACGAGGTGCACGACGAAGACGTCTGCGCCGAGCACGACGCCGGCCGAGCCGGACTTGGTCGACAGCGAGAAGACGAGCACGGGTGGGTCGACCGCGACGCTCGCGACGCTGGAGGCGGTCAGGCCCGTGGGACCGTCCGGCCCCTCGGCGGTGATGACCGCGACACCGGCGGGGTGTCCGCGGAAGGCGGCCTTGTACGCGTCGGCGGTCGTGGCCGGGGCTTCGTCGGGCATGGCAGTCGTGGTGTTCCTCCGGGTGGGATCGGCCGCGGCTGCGCGGCCACCTCCCAACGTAGGACCTCGACCGGGTTTCCGGTCAACGATTCCCAACTTCGTCCGATCCCGGGCGCGCCGGACGACCCGGCTCAGTCGCGCTTGAGCATGACCACGGAGGCCGCCGCGGCAACGAGCATGAGCACCGCCGCCACGGCGCCGGTGATCGTCACACCGGAGTCGAACGCCGCACGAGCGCTCTCGAGCAGCGCCTGACCGGCCGAGCCTCCGAGGTCGGCGGCGGCCGACACGGCACCGCCGAGGGTCTCCTGCGCCGCTGTCCGGGCCGAGCCGGCGAGGGCGTCCGGCACCACGACGTGCGACCGGTACGCGGTCGCGAGGATCGTCCCGAGCACGGCAGTGCCGAGCACCGCGCCGATCTCGTACGCGGTCTCGGACACCGCCGACGCGGCACCGGCCTTGTCCGCGGGGGCCGTCGAGATGATGAGGTCGTTCGTGACGGTCTCGGACGCCCCGATGCCGATGCCGAGCAGCACGAAGGCGAACGCCAGCGCGACGATCGACGCGTGGTGTCCGAGGACCGACACCATCGCGTACGCGGCGGCCGAGAACGTCAGGGAGACGGCCACGACCCAGCGGGGTGCCACCCGCGCGACGATCGGCACGACGACGAGTCCGGCGACGATGGTGAGCACCGAACCGGGCACGAGCACCAGACCGGACGCGAAGGGGTCGAGCCCGGCGACGAGCTGCAGGTGCTGCGCGATGAAGAACAGGAAGCCGGTGAGCGAGAACATCGCGGCCATGTTCATGAGCACGCTGCCCGTGAACGCGGTGCTGCGGAACAACCGCAGGTCGAGCATGGGCGCGCGGGAGCGGAGCTGGCGGCGGACGAAGGCGATCCCGCAGAGCACGCCGACGGCGAGCAGCGCGATCGCGAACCCGCGCTCCTCGGGGTGCACGACCGACTTGATCGCCCAGGCGGTGGGGGCGAGGGCGCCGAGCGACAGGAGCATGCTCGGGACGTCGACGGGGCCGGGCTGCGGGTCGCGCGACTCCGGCACGGTGAACGGCACCGCGACGAGCATGACGACGAGGATCGGCACCGCGACGAGGAACACCGCACCCCAGTGGAAGTGCGCGAGCAGGACGCCGCCGACGAGCGGGCCGAGTGCGTTGCCGGCCGCGAACATCGTCGACCAGACGGCGAGCGCCATCCGCCGTTCCCCGGCGTCGACGAAGACGTTGCGGATGATGGAGAGCGTCGCCGGCATGAGCATCGCACCGAAGACCCCCATGACGGCGCGGGCTGCGACGAGCATCCAGGCCTCGGTCGCGAAGGCCGCCGCGACGGACAGCAGTGCGAACCCGGTCGCGCCGATCACGAGGATCCGGCGTCGCCCGATGCGGTCGCCGATGCTGCCCATCACGACGAGCAGGCCGGCGAGCACGAGGGGGTAGGCGTCGACGATCCAGAGCTGGGTCGTCGCGCTCGGGTCGAGGGCGCGCGCGATGGTCGGCAGCGCGAAGCTCAGCACGGTGTTGTCGACGGAGATGAGCAGCACCGGCAGCATCAGGACGGCGAGCGCCGCGAACCGTCGGGCGCGGCTGCCGGTGACGGCGGTGGCGACGGGGCTGGTGAGCAGAGTGGACACGGTGACTCCCTGGGGAACGAGCCGGACCAGGTCGACGGCGGACACTTTCGGTGGGGCAGACGAGACGGGACGCGGAAGTGGTCACGCGCCCCGTCAGGACTCCATGAGTGTACCGTCTGGACGGTTGTGGTTGCAAGTGCAACCAACGGGCGGACGGGAGGCCCGTGGCCGGACCGCCACGAGCCTCCCGTCCGCCCTCCGCTCCCGTCGGCGACCGTGCGCGCTCAGGCGGACTCGCGCACCAGCAGCCGGTGGCGGACCGTGCGCTGCACCGCCGCGCCGGAGCGCGGCAGGTCACCGGCCAGCATGCCGATGGCGAGGTCGAGGGCCTCGCGCGCGACCGCGTCGAGGTCGACCGCGAGCGTCGTGAGGGTCGGCGCGACGAGCGTGCCGATCGCCAGGCCGTCGACCCCGACCACCCGCACGTCGCCCGGCACGTCCACGCCGGCCCGGCGGCAGGCACCCAGGACCCCGAGCGCCATGAGGTCGTTGAAGGCCAGCACCGCGTCGACGCGACGGAAGCGCTCGAGCGCCCTGGTCGTCATCGCCGCGCCCAGCTCCGAGGTCGGGGCGTCGGCGATCGCGATCTCGGGCAGGTACCCACGGCGCCGGAGGGCGTCGAGCATCAGCCGGCCACGACCGCTCGGACGGCCGGTGTCCGACGCATCGACGATCACCGGGTGCCGGACCCCCGTGTGCACGAGGTGGTCGGCGAGGTCCTCGACCGCCTCGGCGGGGTCGATGCGGACGGCACCGCGGAGGACCTCGCCGGCAGGGTCGAGCTCCACCACGGGGACGGTGCCCAGACGCTCGATGAGCTCGGGCGCCCGGGCACCGAGGTAGCCGAGCACCACGTCCGTCTGGACCCCGAGCGCCTGGACCGCGCGGTCCGAGTCGCCTGCGAGCCCCGCGTCGGCCAGCATGACGTCCCACCCACGACCCGCAGCGAGCCGGAGCACCGCCGCCGCGAGCTCCGGCGAGTACGGGTTCCGGAGGTCGTCGACGACGAGACCGAGCTGGCGGTCGCCACCCGTGACGAGCCCACGGCCGAAGCGCGACGGGCGGTAGTCGAGCGCCGCCGCCGCCGCGAGCACACGCTCCTTCGTCGCCGGGCTGATGCCGTACAGGCCGTTCACCGCGCGGGTGACCGTCTGGCGCGAGACCCCGGCCGCGGCCGCGACGTCGTGGATCGTGGCGCGCGCCGGGGTCCGGCCGACGGTGCGGCTCAGGCGCGCAGGTCCAGCCACGCGACCTGCTCCGCGCTGAGCTCGACCGACAGCCCCGTCATCGAGGAGCGGGCCTCGGCGATCGTGCGCGGCCCGAACAGCGGGAACGTCGGGAACGGCTGGTGCAGCACGTACGCCAGGGCGATCGCCGTCGCCGGCACGCCGTACTGCTCGCCGAGCTCACGGGCGCGACGCAGCCGCTCGAAGTTGTCGTCCGAGTAGTAGCAGCGCACCAGTTCGGCGTCGCTCGTGTCGTCCGGGGCGGCGCGGCCGGTGAAGAACCCGCGGGCCTGCGACGACCACGGCAGCAGCGGCACCTGGCGCTCCTCGAGCCAGCGCTTCGACGCCGGGTCCGTGGCGTGCTCGCAGCCGTCCCACGGCACGTCGTACGCCTCGGCCAGGCCGAAGTGGTTGCTGAGGACCTCGAAGCCGTGCTTCCCGTTCGCCGCCGCGTAGGCGTTCGCCTCGTCGAAGCGCGCCGGCGTCCAGTTCGATCCGCCGAAGACGCGGATCCGGCCGGCGCGACGGTGCTCGTCGAGGACGTCGACGAACTCCCCCACCGGCACGTCCGGGTTGTCGCGGTGCATCATGTAGATGTCCGCGTGGTCGGTGCCCTGACGCTCCAGGCTCTCCAGCAGCTGCCGGGTCAACGACTCCGGGTCGCAGTACGGCGTGTGCGCACCCTTCGTGATGACCACGACGTCGTCGCGGATGCCGCGGTTCTGGATCCACTGGCCGAGTCGTCCCTCGAGCACCCCGCCGCCGTAGACGTAGCCGGTGTCGAAGACGTTGCCGCCCTGCTCGACGAACATGTCGAAGATCGCGCTCGCGTGGGCGAGGTCGGGCTGGTTGTCGACACCCATCACCAGGCGGGACATGCGCTTGCCGACGCCGGGGACCTCGCCGTAGCGCATCGGGGCGTCGTCGCGGACGCGCAGCGGACGGCCGCTCACCGTCGGGACGTCGGCGGTCTCGGCCTCGAACGGGTAGCGCAGGCCGATCGCGGCGCGCCAGCGGTCGAGCGTGCGGGCGGTGGCGAGGCTCTCGTCCAGGGTCATCTGCGCCGCCTCGACCGCGCCTGACGCCAGCGCCGCCGTGGTCGCGTCGGCCTCGAGCGCGTAGGGCTGCGCACCGGCGAAGGACACCGTGCGGGGCTCCTCGTCGACCGTGTGGACGGTGATCGTCGGGTCGGTGGAGAGCGTCCACGGGTCGGTCAGCACGATGCGGCCGCGCGAGCCGTGCACCGTGACGGCGTTCTCGTCCTGCACGCGGACGCCGGTGCGGACGCTGGCGGTGGTGCCGTCGCGGTAGGTCAGGTGTGCGACCGTCCACTCGTCGACGCCGGTCGGCCCGAGGGTGCCGGTGGCGGTCAGCTCGACGGGCTCGGCGACAGCGACGCCCGTGGCGGCCTGCACGACCGCGGCGGCCATGGTCACCGGGTACCCGCCGACGTCGAGGATCCCGCCGCCGGCCGTGGCGACGTCGAACAGCCGACCGGTGCGCTCCCCGCTGCGGAACGCGAAGGACGCGTCGACGTGCACGACGTCACCCACGACGCCCTCGCGCACGAGGTCGAGCAGTGCGACGGTCTGCGGGTGGAAGCGGTACATGTACGCCTCGACCAGCGGCAGTCCGACCTGGCGGGCGGCGTCGGCCAGGGCCATCGCCGTGCCGTGGTTCGGGGCGAGGGGCTTCTCGCAGAGCACGGCCTTGCCGGCGTCGAGGGCGCGGAGCACCAGGTCGGCGTGGCCGGTGTGCACGGTCGAGACGTACACCGCGTCCACGGCGGTGTCGGCGAGCACGGCGTCGTACTCCCCCGCTCGGACGTCGGTGAAGCCGTGGTCGGCCGCCTCGTCCGCGAACGCCTGCGCCCGGTCGGTCGAGGAGCTGCCGGCGGCCACGAGGGTACCGGTGCTCGCGGGCAGCTGGGAGAGGAAGCGGCGGGCGATGCCACCCGGACCGAGGACGGCCCAGCCCGCTCTGGTCGGGGCCGGGGTCGCCGAGCCGTCCGGACCGGGGCCGTCGGCGGGCGTGCTGGAGGGGGTCGCGGTCTGCGCTGACATGCGGATCCTGTTCGTGTCGTGAACCTTCACGGTCACGGCGACGCTAGCCGCGCAGATGCTGCGGGACAACCCGTTCGTGAACGTTCACGGAACCCGGCGGTCGTCACGGTCCGGACGGTTCCCTAGACTCGTCCGCATGGCAAGTGCCCGAGACCGTGTCCTGGACAGCTTCGTCGCCATCGTGTGCGAGGAGGGCGAGCGTCCGGCGACCCTCGACGCCGTCGCCGCGCGGGCCGGTGTCTCGAAGGGCGGGCTGCTCTACCACTTCGGGTCGAAGGCAGCGCTGGTCGAGGGGCTGTGCGAGCGCCTGTCCGACCTGTCCGCCATCGACGTCGACCGCATGCGCGACGCCGAGGACGGCGCTGCGCGGTACTTCGTGCGCAACTGCCTCTTCGTGGGCAGCGAGCTCGACCTCGCCCTGCTCGCGGCCAGCCGGCTGCAGCAGGCCGGGTACGAGGAGGCCGGGCGCACCCTCGACGAGACCGAGAACGCGTGGCTGGAGACCCTGGTCGACGCACTCGGGGACGTCCCCACGGCGCAGGCGGTCAAGTTGCTCGGCGACGGGCTCTACCACCAGGCGTCCCTCGGCGCCGCGATCGCGACCGACGTCCGCCCGAACCGCGGCACCGTCGACATGGACGCCCTGCTCGCGGTCGTCGACCGGCTCATCGCGACCCGGCCGGCAGCCTGACGTCGGCGTCTCCCGGACGTCCGTGAACCGGTCCGCTCCTTCCTGGGGATAGACTGGTCCCGATCCACCCGCTCGAACCGGAGGTACCACCGTGGGCCGCGTCATCGCCGCTTTCTTCTCGATCCTGCTGCTGCTGGTGTCGATGTACCTGTTCGGGTTCGCGTTCCAGGTGCAGTCGGGGCAGGCCTTCGTCTTCATGGGCGGCCTCGTCCTCATGAGCCTCTCGTTCTTCCTGCCGATCCACGTCTTCGGCAAGAAGTAACCACAGCCGTACCGCGACGGCCCCGCACCTCTCCGGAGGGTGCGGGGCCGTCGTCGTCCGTGCGGGCGCCGTGGCGGACGGACGGGCGGTCTGGACGACGGTCGGACGGGCACGAGCACGTCGTGGTTGCAACTGATCCAGCACAACGGGAAGCACCTCGCGCCACGCAACTGCGTGGCGCGAGGTGCTTCCCGTTGCGCGGTGGGCGCGAGGAGGTGACCCTGACGCCCCGCAGGGCTCGTGCCCGCTCGGCCGCTCCTCGTCGCGGGTCAGGCCATCTGGCGCAGGCTCCGCAACGAGAGGGCCGTGGCGATCGCCGCGTGCGCGGCCTCGGCGCCCTTGTCCTCCTTCGACCCGGGCAGACCGGCGCGGTCGATGCCCTGCTGCTCGTCGTCCAGCGTCAGCACGCCGAAGCCGACGGGCTTGCCGGTCTGCAGCGCGACGCTCGTCAGACCGTCCGTCGCCGCACTCGACACGTACTCGAAGTGCGGGGTGCCCCCGCGGATGATCACCCCGAGGGCGACGACCGCGTCGAACCCGCTCTCGAGCGCCGCCTTCGCGACGACCGGCAGCTCGAAGCTCCCCGGCACCGGGACGACCTGTGCGGTCGCGCCGAGGCGCTGCACCTCCCGCTGGGCTCCGGCGAGGAGGCCCCCGGCGATCGTCTCGTGCCACTGCCCGGTCACGATCGCCACCCGGACGCCCGTCCCGTCGACGTGGTCGCGCTCCGCCGCTCCTGCTCCGCTCATCGTGTCGTTCCCTCCTGGGGTGCGGACTCCGCCGCCGCCCGGTCTGCCGCCTCGAGCCACTCGACGAGTGCGGCGATGGTGATGACGGGCACGCCCTCGCGCGCCCCGAGTTCGACGAGGCCCGGCAGACGCATCATCTCGCCGTCCTCGCCGACGATCTCGCAGATCGCCGCCGCGGGCCGGAGCCCGGCTGCGGTGACCAGTTCGATCGCGGCTTCGGTGTGCCCGGCGCGTTCACGGACGCCGCCGGGTCGGGCCCGCAGTGGGACGACGTGTCCCGGGCGGTGCAGGTCGTCCCGGACCGAGGTCGGGTCGGCGAGCACCCGCAGCGTCCGTGCCCGGTCGTGCGCGCTGATGCCGGTCGTCACACCGACCGCAGCGTCGACCGTCACCGTGTACGCGGTGCCGCGGACGTCCTCGTTGTGCGCGACCATCGGGGGCAGGTCGAGCGCATCGGCGATCTCGGCGCTGACCGGGGCGCAGATGAAGCCCGACGAGTGCGCGACCGTCCACGCGATCCACTCCGGCGAGGCCGTCTCGGCGGCGAGGATCACGTCGCCCTCGTTCTCACGGTGCTCGTCGTCGGCCACGATCACCGGACGCCCGGCGGCGATCGCCGCGACCGCGTCGGCGATGCTCGACAGGTGCGGCCCGACCGCCTGCTCGGCGTGCGGGGCGTCGACGGCGCTCACCGTGCCTCCGGGACGAGAGCCGTGGCGGCGTCGAGCCGGAGCATGCGGCGGACGTGTCGCGCGAGGACGTCGGTCTCGATGTTGACCCGGTCGCCGGGCACCCGGGTACCGAGCGTCGTGGCCTCGAGTGTCTCCGGGATGAGGCTGACCTCGAACCAGGCATCGGTCGGCGGGACGTCCTCGGCGGAGACGGCGCTGACCGTGAGCGAGACGCCGTCGATCGCGACCGACCCCTTGTCGACGACGAGCGGGCTGAGGTCGGGGGCGAGCGAGAACCGGACGCGCCGCCAGCCGTCACCGTCGGCGGTCTCGAGCACCGTGGCGGTGCCGTCGACGTGCCCCTGGACGATGTGGCCGCCCAGTCGGTCGCCGACCGAGGCCGCTCGCTCCAGGTTGAGTCGATCACCCACGTCGAGCGCGCCGTGCGCGCTCATGTCGAGCGTCTGCTTCATGACGAAGGCGGTGAAGGTCTCGTCCGTCTGCTCGACCACGGTCAGGCAGACGCCGCTCGTGGCGATGGAGTCGCCGTGCCGCGCGTCGGCGACGACCTTCGGGCCGCGGACGGTGAGCGCGACGGAGTCGCCGTGCTGCTCGACGGCGGTCACGGTGCCGAGTTCCTCGATGATGCCGGTGAACACTGGTGTCCTCTCAACGGGACTCCGGGGGTGCTCGACGATCGTCGGCATGGACGGACGGGTCGCGGCACCCCGGGTACGAGGGCACGTCCTGTCCGCCTGCGCTTCCTCCCGTCCGGACTCTCACCGTCGGTCCCGGAGTTCCGCCGGGTCAACATCGGCGGGGTTCGCACCCTGCGTCAGCTCGTGGACTGTCACCACCGGTTCGGAATTGCACCGACCCCGGAGCGCTTGCGTGACTGAAATGATACCCCACACACCGGGCGCCCGTCCGGGGCCGTTGCCCCGTGTGACGCGGAGATGCCTGCCGGGCACGGGACGGACGGGAGGCGCGGGGCGGCGCCGCCACGGGCCTCCCGTCCGTCCCGTGGTGCGTGCGGGACGCCGGCGTCGGTCCGACACGGCCGGACCGGTCTCAGCTCCGCCCGCGGACCAGCGCCACCGCCTGCCGCAGGGACAGGTCCGGCAGGTAGGCCCGCACGACGGCGACACCGATCGCCGGGAGCGCCACCGGGTCCGGGTAGGCGAGCACCAGCGGGTGCAACTCCGGCCCGAACTTCGCCTTGAAGCGCAGCAGCGAGCGGAACCCGTAGACCGGTTCGAGCACGCCGCCCACCAGGTCGAGCAGGTCCTGCACACCCTCGCCCGTGGGGGCACCCTCCGCGGACTGCGCAAGCGGTGCGGCGGACAGGCTGAGCCGCTCGACGCCGTCCTCGCGCATCCGCTGCGCCGCACTCGCGACGAGGAACTCCATCACCCCGTTCGGGGCCGCGCCCGTGCGCCGCATCACGTCGAGCGTCCACCCCACGACCCTGCCGGCACGGTGGCTCGGCAGCCAGCTCGTGACGGCGAGGACGGTGCCCTCGGGGTCGAGCGCGACGAGCGTGCGCACCGCCGGGTCCCGCATCTCGTCGACGCCACCGAGCGTGAAGCCCATCTCGGGCAGCTCGCGCTCCGAGACCCACTCCTCGGAGATCGCCTCGATCTGCCGGACCGTCGCCGGGGGCAGGTCCTGCCACGAGGACCACAGGGCGGTGATGCCCTCGCGGTCCGCCTTGTTCACGGCGGTGCGGACGTCCTGCTTCTTCTTGCCGCTCGTGGTCCACGTGCGGGGGTCGAGGTCGGCGTCCTCCGCGACCGGCAGCGTCTCCCACCCCTGCGCGGTGAGGGTCCCGGCGGCCTCGGTCCCGATGCCGTAGAAGACGGCGGTCCAGCCGTTGTCGTCACACCACCTCGCGAACGCGACCATCGCCGCGTCGCGGGCGTCCGGCCACCCGAAGGGACCGCCGACCGTCACCGCGACCCGCCCGTTGCGGCGGAACGCGACACCGGCGCGGCCGTCCTCGCTGAACCAGTACGCGTTGCCCTGCCAGGTGGTCATCCACCCGAAGGTGTCGCCGCCGGCGGCCTCGAGCAGCGTGCGGGCGCGGAGTCGGCTCTCGCGGAGTCCGTCGACGTCGGCGTCCGGCTCGACGGCGCCCGTGGGACGGACGGCGGCACCGGCCACGACCAGCCAGAGCACCGGGCCAGCGGCGCCGAGCACGAAGCGCAGCGCCGGGTCGAGGGACGCCAGCCGGTCCCAGAACACCACGGGCGACAGCGGGCCGAGCGCCGCGACGACGAGCCGCAGCGGGTCCGCGACCGTCTCGCGCGTGGACGCCGCGGTGACGAGCACGACGGTCGTCACCACGCCGAGTGCGACGAGGACGACCACGGCGAAGGTCACGACGCGTCGCCGTGCGGGCAGCACCGTGAACGAACGGCGGAGCAGCACGAGCACGAGCGCGGTGGCGAGCGGCACGACGACGGAGGCGGTCACCGAGACGGTGACCACGAACCGGTTCTCGGCCCCGTGCAGCTCCGCCGCCCCGGCGGGCAGGAGCCCGTAGGTCACGGCGGCCGCGACGGCGAGCACGACGTCGACGACCACGGCGAGCCAGACCGCGAAGCGACTCCCCCGGAACAGCCCGAGGCCGGCGACGAGGAGCACGAGGAGCGGTGCGACCGCGAGCACGAGCGTCCACGGGTCGGTGGCCCGGTACGCCAGCAGCCCCCGCAGGCACTCGCCCGACGCGCTGTCCGCGTGGCAGCCGTGGACGGGGGTGACCGGCCCGGTGCCGACGACGGCCGCGAGCGGGGCCAGGAGCCCGACGCGGGCACGGGAGAGGAGCGCGATGACCGGACCCACGGCCGACACGAGGACCACGGTGCCGAGCAGGACCCGGGTCTCGCGGTGCGAGCTCCTGGTCCAGCCGATCCGGGCGGGGCCCCGGCGGAGCAGGTCGCCGAGCAGCCACCCGGCCGCCGCCGCGAGCGATGCGTAGAGGTCCGAGGCGTGTCCGGCGTACAGCAGCAGCGCGGCGACGACGGCGACGACGTTGACCCGGATCCGTCGGCGCCACAGCGGGCCGGCGAACGCGCTCGCGGTGACGATCGTCCCGACGATGGCCGTCCACGGGTCGAAGCTCGTCGCGCGTCCGAGCAGCAGCGCGCCGGCCGCGCGGTCGTCCTGGTCGACGAGGGCCGTGAGGGCGCCGAGCCCCGTGCCGACGACGGTGGTCACGACGAACGCGAGGGCCGTCCGCCTGCTGCCCATCAGTCGCTCCGACGCCCCGACGAGCGCCACGACCCCGGCGAGGGTGAGGACGAGCGCCAGCGCCCCGGTGGTGACGGCGAAGACCCGGAAGGGTCCGAAGTGCACGGTGTCCAGGGAGCCGGTGTGCCCGACGACGCGGACGACGAGGCCCGCGATCGAGGTGAGGAGCACGAGGACGAAGACGACCGCCGTGACCGGGTGCCGCCGGGTCGACCTGACGATCCGCGACCCGAGGGCGGCCGCTCCTGACGTGGTCCTGCTCACAGCGCACCGTCCTCCTGCGGGAGACCGAGGTGTGCCAGGACGACCGGCAGTCCGTGGGCCAGCACGTACCGCACGGTGTTCCAGTCGTGCGCCGAACCCGGCGACACGATGACCTGCGTCTGCATGCCCGCACGGACCGCTGCGGCGTGCAGGGTCTCGGTCGACGCCCGGTAGGGGGCGTCGTCCTGACCGTAGCCGAAGACGGTGAGGTGGTCGTGGTACGGCCCGTGCGCCGCCATGATCGCGACGGGCGCCGCGGCACGGTAGGCGGCAGCCGAACCACCGAACGCCAACGCGGTGCTCCGCTGCGCGTCGCCGGTCACCGGGGCGAGCTCGCTCGAGATCGCCAGGGCCGCACCGAAGACGTCGGGGTGCTCGGTGGAGAACTGCATCGTGCACGTCGCGCCCTGCGAGAACCCGAGGATGCCCCAGGCTCCTGCTCCGCTGGCGACCGGCAGGTGCCGCTCGATCCACTGCACCGTGTCGGTCATCACGTAGGTGGCGCTCCTGCCGAGGCGCCGGGAGTCCACGCACATCGGGTTCCGGTTCGGCGCCGCGAGCTGGTCCGGCGACACGACGATCGGGGCGAGGCCGTGGTGCGCGGCGGCGTAGCGGTCGAGGAAGCTGCCGAGGTCGCCGGTCTGGAACATGTCGGCCGGTTGCCCGGGCTGCCCGGAGAGCGCGACGAGGACGGGCAGCCGCGGCGGGTGGGCCACCTGTGCGGCCGGCGGGAGCCAGACCACCGCCTTGCGCGCCCGGAAGTGCGACACCGTCCCCGGGATCGTCACGCTGATGGTCTCGCCCTTCGACGGCATGCCCGCCGGCGCGTGCCAGTCCGCCGCGTCGACCTCGAGGTGCGACCCCGGGTCCGACAGCGGCGGCAGGTCCCGGCTCCGGTAGGGGTTGGTCGCGACGGCCTGCTCGATGTTCTTGTAGAACCCGAAGTCCACGTTGACGCCGAGGCCCGCCGACAGCACGAGCGCACCGGCCGCGGCGACGGCGAGGACCCGTGCGAGCCACCCGCCCTGCACCGCCACGACGAGCAGGAGCGCCACACCCGCGAACGCGAACGCCACCCACATCCGGGTGACCGGGGTGAACTGCACGCCGAAGTCGTCCTGCACGTCGCCGGTCCACCACACGGCGACGAGGCCGATCGCCGCTCCGACCGCCGCTCCCCCGACCCGGACCGCGGCACGACGCAGCCGGTGCCGCTCGTGCACCGGACCGACCAGGACCCACCCGGCGAGGAGGGCTGCGAGGACGTACACCGGGACGAGCAGGCGGCTGCCGGTGATCGGGACGCGGAGGAGTTCGTGGAGCACGGGTTCATCGTGGCCCCGCACCGCTGCCGCACAGCCTCGGAAGCGCTTCCACTGCGCACAGGTTGAGCACTGATCGCTCCCAGGGATGCTCCAGGCGCTCCACAGCGGCATCCGGTTCGCGGACACGGGTCGGAGGGGCGCCGCGGACGACGCCCCTCCGACTCCCTGGTGTCAGGCGGTGCGCCTGCGGAGCACGAGCACGCCGGCTCCGAGGAGCAGGAGCAGGAACGCGATGCCCGCCGGGACCGTCTGCGAGCCGGCTCCGGTGTACGCGAGCTCCGGCTGCGCCGCCGGCGCAGCAGCGGCGGTCGTCCCCGTCGAGGACGCCACGGTCGACCGGGAGGCGCTGGTCGCCGTGACCGCGCCGGCCGCGGTGACCTCCGTGCTCGCGACCGGGACGGTGGTCGCCTCCGGCACCGAGGTGCCGGGGGTCGTCCCGCCCGTCGTGTCACCGGGCGTCACGCCCGGGTCCGTACCGGGGTCGGTCCCCGGGTCCGTACCGGGGTCAGTGCCCGGGTCCGTACCGGAGTCAGTACCCGGGTCCGTACCGGGGTCCGTACCGGGGTCAGTACCGGGGTCGGTGCCCGGGTCCGTACCGGGGTCGGTGCCCGGGTCGGTACCCGGGGTCGTGCCCGGGGTCGTGGTGCTGGTGCCGTCACCGACGATGCCGATGCCGTTCCCGCCGACGGTGATCGGCACACTGATCACGGGGATCACCTGCGTCCCGCCGAGCAGACCACCGTCGCCGGAGGTCGTGCCACCCGCGGCCGGGGTCGATCCCGATCCCGAGCCGGTGCCGGTCGTGCCGGTGCCGGTGCTGGTGCCGTCACCGACGACGCCGATGCCGTTCCCACCGACGGTCACCGGGATCGCGACCACCGGGGCGACCTGCGTCCCGGAGCCCACGCCGTCGTCACCCGACGTCGTGCCACCCACGACCGGGGTCGAACCCGAACCCCCGCCGGTGCCGGTCGTGCCGGTGCCGGTGCTGGTGCCGTCTCCGACGACGCCGATGCCGTTCCCGCCGATCGTGATCGGCAGGTCGACGATCGGTGACACCTGCGTGCCACCGAGCACAGCGTCGTCACCGGACGTCGTGCCACCCGCGGTCGGGGTCGAACCCGAACCCGAACCCGAACCCGGGGCAGCGGTCGGCGCCGTCCCCGTCGCGGAGCCGTCACCGAGCACCCCGATGCCGTTGCCGCCGACGGTCACGGGGACGGACACGACCGGGGCGACCTGCGTCCCGGACGCGATGCCGTCCGAACCGGACGTCACCGGCTCGGCTGCCGGTTCCGGGACCGCCGGGCTGCTCGTCGCCGCGGCCGGAGCGGACGCCGGAGCGGCTTCCGCGTCACCCACGACACCGACGGCGTTGCCGGTGACCGACACCGGAGCGGTGACGTCACCGACGACCTGCGTCCCCGACGCGACAGCGTCCGAGCCGGTCGTCGTCGGAGCAGGAGCAGGAGCCGGGGCGGGCGCGGGAGCCGAAGCGGGCGCCGGAGCGGTCGCCACGGCGTCGCCCGCCACGGCGACCGCGTTGCCGGTCGCCTGCACCGGTGCCGTCACGACGGGCGCGACCTGGGTGCCGGACGCGATGCCGTCGTCACCCGAGGTGCCCGGCGCAGGGGCAGGGGCAGGAGCCGGAGCCGGAGCAGCCGGAGCGGGAGCCGGAGCCGAGCCGGTCGTGGACACGGCGTCGCCGAGCACCCCGAGGGCGTTCCCGGAGACGGACACCGGGGCACTGATCGACGGTGCCACCTGGGTGCCGGACAGGAGGCCGTCGTCACCGGAGGTCGTGGCGGCGTTCGCCACCGCGGTCCCCCCGAGCGTCAGGCCGCCGACGAAGAGGGTGAACCAGAGCCCTCTCGAGACGTACTTGTTCATGGTCGTTCGTTCCTCACTGATCGAGATCTGTCCTCCGACCGCGATCGCGGTCGGGTGGTGCATGCCTGCCGTGCTGGACAGGCGCACCGATCTCAGTCAGGAGCGACGTCGTGGTCGCCGACGACGGACGCGGGGACCACGTCGTCGGCGAGGCTGCCGCGTGACCCCACAACGAGGGAGAACCGGACACCGGAGGTGCCGTCGAGCCCGACGGGCGCGGCGCCCGCGGAGCCGGAGGTGGCACCGCCCGCGGCACCGGAGACGCCCGGGCCGGACGGGAGGCCGTCGTGGCCGTCGCCGTCCGCCGGGACGAGCAGCGCCGCCCCGCCGACGGTCGCCGCGGCCGGCACCGGAGCGGCCGGGGCGGCAGCACCGACGACGGTGGCGACCGCCACGTGCTCGATGGCCGGAGCGACGTCGCGTGCGACGTCACCCGGTACTGCCGGGACACCGGCCACCGTCAGTGGGCCGCTGGCGCCGTCCACGGCGACGGCGGAGGCCGGGGTGGGCGCGTCGTGCCGGACGCGCACCGGCTGCTCGTCCGTGCCGCCCACCGGGGTCGGCGCGGTCCCGGGGACGGGCGCCGTGCCTCCCGGCAGGAGGGGCGGCAGCGGGGCCGGCGAGACGGGGAGCGGCAGGACCGGCGTCACCGGGAGCGGCAGGACCGGGAGCGCGTCCTCGACGGGCGGGAGGACCTGCTCGACCGTGCCGGGCAGCGATCCGACGGTCGTCCCGACACCGTCGACCACGTCGTCGAGCGCTCCGGTGACCGGCGCGGTGACGGTGCCGACGGTGTCGTCACCGAGCAGGTCGCGGGTCACCGGGAGGGCGCCGACCACGCTGTCGACCGTGTCGACGACGCCCGTGACGGGCCGTGCTCCCGTGACCGTCTGCACCGTCTCGGTGACGGGGCGGAGGGCGCCGGTGAGGGTGTCGGTGAGCGGCCGGGAGGCACTGCTCGCCACGTCCTCACCACCGGCGGTCGTCGGCGTGGCCGGGATCGCGGCGGTGCCGGTCGGCGGAGTCGGCGACGCCTGCGGCGTGGACGGGGCCTGCTGGGCCGCCGGCGTCTGCTGTGCGGTCGTCGTCTGCTGGGCCGCCGGCGTCTGCGGGCTGGTCGCTGGGACGGCCGGTGCGGCGTGCTGCACGACCGGCGGTGCCGGCGGGGCGGGACGCGCCGGGGCGGGAGCCGCGGCGGCAGGAGCCGGAGCGGCAGCGACGGGAGCCGGAGCAGCGGGGGCGGGAGCCGGAGCCGCTGGCACCGGGGCAGCGGCGGGCAGTGCGACGGCCTGCCGCACGGGGGCGACCGCACTGTCGACGGCCTGCGTCGCTCCCTGCACGGTGTCGCCGACGTCCTGGACCAGCCCGCTGACCAGCCCGCGCTGCTGCGGAGCCCCCTCGGCTGCTGCGGCCGGACGGGCACCGAGGAGCAGCGAGAGCAGCACGAGCGCAGCGGCGACCCCGACGCCCACGAGGGCGGTCCGGAGCAGCGCGCGCCAGAGGTCGCGCAACGGCTGGTCCATGCGCTCACCTCCTGATCTCGGCTGCGCACGTAGAGTGGTTGACCGGCACTGTACGCCGATCGATCCCGGACCGGAACCGGTCACGGAAGAAATTCTCAGGAAAGGCCGCACGTGGTCTCGATCTTCTCCGCCCCGACGCGCAACCTCGACATCGTGACGCTGCACGAGATCCTGCGGCTCCGACAGGACGTGTTCGTCGTCGAGCAGGAGTGCGCCTACCCGGACATCGACGGCCGTGACCTCGAGCCGGGCACGGTGCAGTTCTGGGCAGGGCAGGGCTCGGTGGACGCCACGCTCCGGCTGCTCCGCGAGGACGACGGCACCGAGCGCATCGGCCGCGTCGCCACCGCCCGGCACGCGCGGTCGCAGGGGCTCGGGGCGCAGCTCATGGAGGCGGCGATCGCCGAGTCCCGCTCGTCGTCGATCGCGATCAACGCGCAGGCGCACCTCGAGCAGTGGTACGGCCGGTTCGGCTTCGTGCGGTCCGGCGACGACTTCCTCGAGGACGCCATCCCGCACGTCCCGATGACGCGCACCCGCTAGGCGACCTGCCGTCCGCGTCCCGGGTCGGTGCGACGTCGTCGGCCCGGGTCAGGCGCGCCAGCGGCGGAGCTCGTCGAACGACCGCCCCTGGTGCGCGCGGTCCGCGACGAGCCGCTCGAACACGATGTTCGTCTGTGTCGTCGCGACGGCGGGGTCCCCGCTCAGCTCGTCGGCGACGAAGTCCCGCAGCTGCTCCGTCGACGTGCAGGCGATGTGCACGAGGAAGTCCTTGTCGCCGGCGAGGAACGCCACGTCCTGCACGACGGGCACCCGGAGCAGGCGCTTCGCGAAGTCGCGCAGTTCGTGCCGGGCCGCGGCGTGCACCCGGACGGACACCATCGCCTCGATCGCGAACCCGAGCTTCGCGACGTCGACGTCGGCCCGGTAGCCGCGGATCACCCCGGCGTCCTCGAGCGCGCGCACCCGCGTCAGGCACGTGGACGGCGCGACCCCGACCGCGGCGGCCAGCCGGTTGTTCGGCATCCGGGCGTCGCCGGCGAGGGTCCAGAGGATGCGCTCGTCGACCTCGTCGAGGCGCGGTGCGGGATCGGGGCGACGGACGGTTCGGTCGGACACGCCCCGACGTTACCGCTGGTCGACCCCCGCGCTACATCGCCAGCGTCATCCCGACCACGGCGACCGTCATCGCGAAGACCTCACCGCTGCGGACGGCTCGACGGTCCTCGCGCGCCCACTCGTACCGGAGCAGCCACCCGCTGAACGCGCAGTAGCCGATCACACCGGCTCCGAGGACCGCGGAGAGCGCGATCCCGTGTCCGGCGTGCCCGTCGGACAGCCCGGTCGCGTGCCCCATCAGGAGCATGCCGGCCATCACGACCGACGACAGTGCCCGGTGCACGTCCATCGGCTCCGCCCGACGCCCGTCCGGCCGACGGCGCCGCAGCACGGGCAGCGGCGCGAGGAGCAGCAGCGTCGCCGCGGCCAGCAGCGTCCACGAGGCGCCCGCCTGCACGACGGGGAGCACCATCGCCACGAGCATCACCGCGGCGGGGACGATCACACCCGGTCGGGGCCGGTAGCGGTCCCCCACGATGCAGCAGACCGATGCGAACTGCGGCACGACGAGCATCGCGTCGGCGACGGTCTCGTGCACGGCGGTCACGGCGAGCGGCGTCCGGGTCGGTCCGGTCGGTCAGTCCTGGGCGCGCGCAGCGGCCTTGTCGGCACGCTCCTGCTTCACGCGGGCGTTCTCGGCGTGCACCTCGGCCTGCGTCGCACGCTCACGCACGAGCCACTCGGGCATCTCCTGCAGGAGGGCCTTGACCTCGGCGGTGGTCAGGGGCTCCTCGACCCCGGCACGCACCAGGCCGGAGATCGACACGCCGAGCTTCTGCGCGACGACCGGACGCGGGTGCGGCCCTTCGCGACGGAGTTCCTCGAGCCACGCCGGCGGCTGCGTGCGGAGCTCGTCGAAGGCGGTCCGGGTGACCGGCTCCGCGCGGAACGACTCCGGGGCTGCCGCCAGCAGGATGCCGAGCTTCTTCGCAGCCGTCTCGGGCTTCATCGTCTGTTCCTGCGCCATGCGTACCAGGGTACGGCCCCTACACTCGGTTGCATGACCGCGGCCCTCACCATCGCCTTCGTCCCGGGGGTCTCCCCCGCGAAGTGGGTCCGGGTCTGGCGGGAACGCTTCCCGGACGCCGAGCTCGGCCTGCTGCCGATCGGACCGACCGAGGTCGACGACGCGCTCACCGGCGAGGCCGACATGGCCTTCGCCCGGATGCCCGTCGGCGCCCACCTCAACGCCATCCCGCTCTGGACCGAGACGGCCGTCGTCGCGATGCCGAAGGACGCGTCCCTCGCCTCCTCCGACGTGGTGACCGAGGCCGACCTGGCCGACGTGCACGTCGTCGACGCCGGGCCCGTGCCGGAGGACGTGTCCGCCGCCCTCGACCTGGTCGAGGCGAACGTCGGGGTCGTCGTGCTCCCCCAGTCCCTCTTCCGCGCGGCCAGCCGCAAGGACCTGGTGGCGAAGCCCCTCGACGGCGCAGCGGGCACCCGGATCGCCCTCGTCTGGCGCGACGCGGACGCCTCCGACACCACCGAGGAGTTCATCGGTGTCGTACGCGGTCGCACCGCCAACAGCTCGCGGAACGCCGCCGACCGACCGGGAGGCACGACGAACGCCGACGACGCCGGCTCGCGCGGAACGCGGGACGGCTCCGGAGCCGGTCGCGGCAGCACCGCCCGCGCCGGTGGTGGCAAGGCCACCGCGAAGCAGGCCGCCGGCGGCAAGGCGGGCGGCAAGGGCGCGCGCAAGCCGCGCGGGACCGGACGACCGGGCACCCAGCGACTCGGCAACGGCAAGCCGAAACGCGGGTCCAAGGGCAACCGGTGACGGACACGCGGCTCGTCCCGATGCCGGCCACGCGCCTCCCGGCCTGGCTGGACCGCACGATGGCGGAGTACGTCGGATCGCGCATGCGGGCCGGTGAGACCCGCGAGCAGGCCGAGGCGAACAAGCAGCGGTCGCTCGACCAGTGGTTCCCGGACGGGGCACCCCTGCCCGACCACTTCGTCTGGGACCTGGTCGACGACGCGGACGCCGTCGTGGGGTACCTCTGGATCGGACCGTTCTCGTCGGGCAGCACCGAGTGGTGGGTGTTCGACGTCGAGGTCGACGAGCCGTTCCGTCGCCGCGGTCACGCCCGACGGGCGCTCGAGGCCGGGCAGCGGGTCGCCCGTGAGCACGGCGCCACGAGCATCGGGCTCAACGTGTTCGGGTACAACACGGGCGCGCAGGACCTGTACGCCGCGCTCGGCTACCGCGTCACCGCGACGCAGATGCAGCTCCCGCTCGACTGATCGCGGCCTGTCAGGCCCAGACGCCGGACGTGCCGCGTCGGTGACTGCCGACCAGGTGCGTGTCGACGATGCCGAGTGCCTCCATCAGGGCGTGCATCGTCGTGGGCCCGACGAACGCGAACCCGCGCTTCCGCAGGGCCGTCGACAGCGCCACGGACGCCTCGCTCGTCGTCGGGACCTCGGCGATCGTCCGCGGCGCCGGTGTCGCGTCCGGCTGGAAGGACCACACGAGGTCGGCGAGCCCACCGTCGGCGCGCAGGGCGATCGTCGCGTTCGCGTTCGTGATCGTCGCGCGGATCTTCGCCCGGTTCCGGACGATGCCGGCGTCCGCCATCAGGCGCTCGACGTCGTCGTCCCCGAAGACCGCGACCACGTCCGGGTCGAAGTCCGCGAAGGCCGCGCGGAACGCCGGGCGCTTGGCCAGGATCGTGCGCCAGGACAGCCCGGACTGGAACGCCTCGAGCGACAACCGCTCGAACACCCCGCGCTCGTCGCGGACCGGCATGCCCCACTCGGTGTCGTAGTACTCGCGGAGCATCGGGTCGGTCGCGGCCCAGACCGGGCGCGCGAGGCCGTCCTCTCCGGTCACCAGGCCGTCGGGGATCATCGTCGGGTCGTCGCTCACGCGTCCATCCTGGCCGACCGCACCGACGACCCCGGGGTCACCGGTCGGTGCCGTCGCCCGTCATCGCGGCCTGGTCCATCCAGACGTACTCCCACCGGTGGCCGTCCGGGTCGGTGAAGCTGCGCTGGTACATGAAGCCGAGGTCGGTCTCCGGGCGGTCCTCGTTCCCGCCGCTCATGACGGCGGCGTCGACGATGCGGTGCACCTCGTCCTTCGAAGCTGCGCTCAGCGAGTTGATCACCTCGACCGTCCCGGGGGCGGCGATCGTCCCGTCGGTGAACTCCTGGAACTTCGCATGCGTGAGGAGCATCACGTACACGGTGCTGCTCACGACGATGCACGCGGCGGTCTCGTCGGTGAACTCCGGGTTCACCGTGTAGCCGAGCGCCTCGTAGAAGCCGACTGCCCGGTCCAGGTCGGTGACCGGCAGGTTGATGAACACCATCTGCTCCACGGTGGTTCCCTTCGTCGAGCACCAACCTGGCGCAGCCGCCCGTCGAGCGCAACCGTTCCTCTCTGCAACCGACTGGAACGTCATACTCTGGTCACGTGGAGCGGGCCTACGTCGACGAGTCCGAGCCCGGCGGTGGGCTCGATCACACCAGCTACGTCCTCGCGGCGGTGGTGGTCGTTCAGTGCCGAGCCGAGACTGCGCGTGCGGCGGTCCGGTCAGCCAAGCCCTCCCGCATGCGGAAGCTGCACTGGTACGAGGCGCTCCGGACACAGCGCATCTCCTGGCTGGACCTGCTCGCCGTCGCGGCAGCGGTCTTGGTCGTTCGCTACGACGGTGCCCCTGCGCGAGCGGAGCGGCGACGTCGGTCGTGCTTGGAGCGCCTCGTGTGGGAGCTCGAGGTCCGCGGGGTGCAGCACGTCGTGCTCGAGTCGCGAGGAGCCTCCTGTGATGCTGCCGATCGGTCGATGTTCGATGCGCTCCGTCGACGAGGCGTCGGTCGATCGGTCCGGTACGAGCACGTCCGAGGGACGGACGAGCCCCTTGTCGCCCTCGCAGACCTGGCCTGCGGCGCGTACGCGTCCGGGATGCACGAGGAGATCGGCGCAGAGATCGTCGTCGTGCGCTGAAGCGACTCGTCGTGCGATGGAGCGAACCGACGTGTCGTGACACCGGGCCCCGAGGCCCGGACAGCGCGAAGCCCCGGGCCCGCGCTGGCTGCAGGCGTATCCGGGGCTCACTTCCGGTCGAGCAACACGCGACCGACATGTCAATGCTAGGAACGATGACCGACGCCGTCAACCGCCCCGTGCCTCCTGGCCGCCCGGTGTTTCCCAGAACGCTCGAAGTGGGAAGCGAGAACGGGCGTACCTGGTCGGATGATCCGACCCGGTACGCCCGTTCGTGCCGGGTACGCCCGTTCGTGTCAGGCGGGCCGTTCAGCCGCGCAGCCGCGCGCAGCGGGGTCAGACCCGCTCGCGCCCCTCGCCTGCGGCGCGCTGGTCGGCCTCGGCCTCGGCCTGCCCGACGATGTCCTCGGCAGGCACCGGGTTCAGCCGGTCCCACAGGAAGAAGAGCAGCCCGCCGACGAGCAGCGACAGCCCGACCCACAGGTTGATGTGGATGCCGCCGGTCTTCTCGGGGTCGGTGTCCCAGTGGACGATGCCGACGATGGTGGTGATCACGCCGTAGAGCACGAACAGGCCGCCGAGGATGCGGCGCAGGTCGAGTCGGCGGGTGGAGCGGACGAGCGCCGCCTGCTCCTCGGTGAGCTTCGTGGTGTCCTCACGCATGGGAGTACTCCTTCGGGTCCGGGCCTAGAGGAACGGCAGGTAGAGGGCGACGCACAGCACGAGCGCGACGGTGCCGAGCAGCGCGGGCGAGCGGTACCAGGCGGTGTCCGTCGCGACGGCACCGGCGGTCATGTCGATCTTGCCGACGCCGTACACCAGGCCGCCGAGCTCCGACACGTCCTTCGGCTTCGTGGCGAGCGAGACGAGCACGCCGACGACGAGCACCGTGACGAACGAGATGATCGCGCCGTACATCGTCTCCGCCGTCGCCGTCGAGAACAGCGACGGGTTGACGAGGTACGCGATCCAGGTGATCGTCGGCGTCACGATGCCGAGCACGTAGCCCCAGAGCGCGCCCTGGGTGGTCATCCGCTTCCACAGCAGTCCGAGGATGAAGACGCCGAAGAGCGGTGCGTTGAAGAACGAGAACAGCGTCTGCATGTAGGTCATGATGTTGCCGGCCTGCGCGGCGAGGAACGCCGTGCCGATGCCGACGACCACGCCGACGACCGTGACCCAGCGACCGGTCTTCAGGTAGTGCAGGTCGGGCATGTTCGGCTTGATGTACCGCTGCCAGATGTCGTACGTGAAGACGGTGTTGAACGAGGAGACGTTCGCCGCCATGCCCGCCATGAACGAGGCGAGCAGACCCGTCACCGCGATGCCGAGCACACCGGTCGGCAGGTACATCTGGATGAGCTTCGGGATCGCGTCGTTGTAGGTCAGCTCCCCCGAGGCGAACTGGTTTCCCACGACGGCCGCCGCGATGAGCCCCGGCACGACGACGATGAACGGGATGAAGAGCTTCGGGATCGCCGCGATGAGCGGGGTCCGGCGGGCTGCCGACATGTTCTTCGCCGAGAACGCGCGCTGCACCTCGGTGAAGTTCGTCGTCCAGTAGCCGAAGGAGAGCACGAAGCCGAGGCCGAGCACGATGGCGAGCCAGTTCGCCCCGATCGGGTTCGTGACGTCGCCGATGCCGGTGCCCGTCCAGGCCTGCAGGTGCTGCACGCCCTGCGTCTCCTTGATCGCCTCGGTGAGGCCGCCCCAGCCGCCGACGCGGTGCAGGCCGACGATCGTCAGCGGCACGAGGCCCGCGATGATCACGAAGAACTGCATGACCTCGTTGTAGATCGCGCTCGAGAGCCCGCCGAGGGTGATGTAGGCGAGCACGAACGCGGCGGACACCAGGATCGCGAGCCACTCCGGCCAGCCGAGCATCGCCTCGATGACGATCGCCATGGCGTAGAGGTTGATGCCGGCGATGAGCACGTTCGACACCGCGAACGCGATCGAGTTCACCAGGTGCGGCGCCTTGCCGAAGCGGCGGAGCATGAACTCCGGCACCGACCGGACCTTGGACCCGTAGTAGAAGGGCATCATCACGAGCCCGAGGAACACCATCGCGGGCACGGCACCGATGAGGTAGTAGTGCAGCGTCGCCATGCCGATCTGCGCGCCGTTCGCGGCCATGCCGAGGATCTCGGTCGCGCCGAGGTTCGCGGACACGAACGCCAGGCCCGTGATCCAGGCCGGCATCGAGCGGCCGGACAGGAAGAAGTCCATGCTCGTCCGCACCTGCTTGCGGGCGGTGAACCCGATGCCGATGACCACCGCGAAGTACACGATGATCATCAAGTAGTCGACCCAGCCCAGTTCGAGCCGGATCCCGTTGGTCGCCGCAGCGAGAACCATGCGATCTCCACATCAGTGTGTTGCAGTCGGCAACTGCGCCGACCCGAGCGGGAACGTTACACCGCGATGTGACCGTTCACATAGCTCGCGCATCCGTCGCCGTCGCTGCAGCCCCGCCGCTCGGTAGGCTCTCCCCATGAGCGAGCCGGTCACCGACACCACGACACGCCCCCGGCGGATCCTCGTCCTGAACGGGCCGAACCTCGACATCCTCGGGCGTCGCGACCCGGCACAGTACGGCACCGTGACGCTCGCCGAGCTCGAGGCGATCGTGCACACCGAGGCGGCGGTCCACGAGCTCGAGGCGGACTTCCGGCAGACCAACCGCGAGGGCGAGCTCGTCGAGTGGCTGCACGAGGCGCTCGACGACTTCGTCGCGGTGGTCATCAACCCCGCCGCCTACGCGCACACCTCGGTCGCGCTGCACGACGCGGTCGAGGCACTGAGCGTCCCGGTCGTCGAGGTGCACCTCTCGAACACGTGGAAGCGCGAGCCGTTCCGGCACGTCGACCACGTCGCGACCGCGGCGACCGCGGTCATCGCCGGTGCGGGCGCCGACGGATACCGCCTGGCGGTCGCCCACGTCGCGTCACTGGTGGCCGACCCGACCGACTGACGGCCTGGAGGCGCGGCACCCGCCCGCCACGCGCCTCCCGTCCGCCCCGCGTCCAGACGTGCCGTCCGTCCCGTCCGTCCCGTCCCGTCCCGTCCCGGTGAGGTTCCGAACGGGCGATGTACGTCACGGTCGCGATCGACCGTGACGTACATCGCCCCCTCGGCGGACGACGCGCGGCGTGTCGTGCCCGCTCGGCGGCGCGACCGGCGGCGCGTCGTGCGACCGCGAGCGGCGGGCGGGCGGCGGCTAGAAGTCGGCGGGACGGCGGACGTCGTCGGCGCCGACGGCGGCGAACCCTCCGCGGACGATCGGCAGCGCGCGCCGGACCGCCTGGTCGATGCGCAGCTCGAGGTCGACGCTGGCGATGTCGTACCCGCCCTCGCGCTTGGTGAAGTCGCGCTCGTTCCCGAACACGCCGAGCGGCAGGGTCGTCGACTGGAAGAAGCCGAACAGCGGCCGCATCTGGTGCTCGACGAGCAGTGCGTGCCGGTCACTGCCGCCCGTGGCGGTCAGGAGCACCGGGGTGTCGACGAGGTCGTACTGCCCCACCCAGTCGAAGAAGAGCTTGAAGGCACCGGAGTAGGCGGCCCGGAACGCCGGGCTGCCGACGACGAGCACGTCCGCTGCCTCGACGGTCTCGAGCGCTCGCCGGGTGCGGTCCGACATCGCCTCGCGGGAGGGCGCGGCACCGAGGTCCGCGAGCAGGGGTCCGATCTCGACCTGTGCGGTCCGGGCGTCCGGCAGGTCCTCCGCCATGCGCGCCACGGTCGCCCCGACCAGGGTCGAGGTGCGCGAGGGGTCCGATGGGCTGCCGCTGACGCCGACGACGAGTGCTCCGTCCATGCGGTCGATGCTCACACGTCGTTCGAGGGCCCGTCCGGGTGTGACGACTTGTGTCGCCCACCAGCACGCGCGGGTACCGTCCGGGTGATGCAGACGTTCCTGCCGTACGCCGACTTCCGCGCCTCGGCCGAGGTCCTCGACGACAAGCGACTCGGCAAGCAGCGCGTCGAGACCCTGCAGGTGATGCGGGCGTTGACCCTGCCGGACTACGGCTGGCAGCACCACCCCGTCGTCGCCATGTGGCGCGGGTACCGCCCGGCGCTGATGGCCTACCAGGACGCGACGTGCCGGGTGTGGCTCGAGCGCGGGCACGCCGACACCTGCCTGGAGAAGACCCTGGCCGACCTCGGGCTGGTCCCCGAGGACCTGGTCGCGTACGAGCGCGGCGACTTCGCGGTGCCCGCGTGGAACACCGACCCGGCGGTGCACGCCTCGCACCGGTCGAAGCTCGTGCAGAAGGCGCCGGAGCACTACCGACCGTTGTTCCCCGACGTACCCGACGACCTGGACTACGTCTGGCCGGGCGTCCCCGAGCCGCCGGCACGCTGACACGCTCACCCCCGGGCACGACGACCGGGCGGCCGCCGCTCGACGGCGGGACGGCAGCTGCGCGGCCGTTCGACGCCACCGCGACCCGTCGTGGACTGACAGGGGGTGCGGCGCCGGTCAGGGTCCGGCGCCGCGTCCACGACGGGCGCGGCGGCCGCTCGGGCACGACGACAGGGGATGTCGTGTCCGGCGCCGGACGCGGTCAGGGGTTCTGCGTCCGGTCATGAGCACCGCGGGCCCCGGGGGGACGGGACCGCGCGGTGCTGGCCTCGGGTGGTGGGTTCCTCAGAGGTGTTCGGTGTCTCCTCGGTACCGGTCCGTCTCGCTAGGGGCGGGCATGGCCCGACGGAGTGCCGCGGTGCCGACCGTCGGGAGCAGGGCACTCACGACGGTGGCGAGTGCCCCCACGGTCGCGATGGCGCCGAGCGGGGCGGTGCCGAGGTCGTGCTGCGCGGCGAGTGCGATGGCGACCACGGTCGCGGGTGCCGGCAGGAGCTGGACCGCACGGAAGGGGACCTCCTGTCGGCCCCGGGTGGTGATCGCGTTCGCCATGGCTCCATGGTGACGGACGATCGCTGTCCGCAGAAGGGGGGACATCACCCCCAACTGTGGAGTAGAACGTCTAGTACACTCAGCTCAGGCGCCGAACCGCGGCGACCGACTCGGCGACCGCCCGCACCACGACGGCCACGTCCTCGTCCGTGAGCCCGTCGTCGAACGTCAGTCGCAGGGCCGTGCGCGCGGTGTCCTCCGACAGCCCGAGGGCGGTGAGGACGTGTGAGGCCTCGGTGCTCCCCGCGGCACAGGCGCTCCCGGAGGAGGTCACGACGTCGCGCTCCTCGAGTTCGAGCAGCACGGTCTCGCCGTTGACCGCCGGCGGACCACCCGGCACCGCCGGGAAGCAGAACGACGCGTGCCCCGGGAGCCGACCCGCCCCGCCCTGCGCCGACCCGACCGGCGCCGCCCCGGTCAGCACGGCACCGAGCACCGACGCCAGCACGCCCTCGACCACGGCGTCCCGGGTCACGGTCGCACGGGCGGCAGCGGCGTCCCGGGTGCCCTCGACGAGCGACACCGCGGTGGCGAGGGCGACCGCTCCGGCGACGTCCTCGGTCCCCGACCGTCTCCCCCGCTCCTGTCCCCCGCCGTGCAGCAGCGGCTCGAGCGGTACCCCGCCCCGGACTGCCAGTGCACCGGTGCCCTTCGGTGCGCCGAGCTTGTGCCCGGAGAACGACAGCGCGTCGACGCCGAGCCGGTCGAGCCCGAGGGGCAGCCACGGAGCGCTCTGCACGGCGTCGGTGTGGAACCGGGCCCCGACGCGGTGCGCGACCGCCGCGAGGGCCGGGAGGTCCTGCACGGTGCCGACCTCGTTGTCGGCGTGTGCCACCGAGACGAGCGTGGTGTCCGGACGGACGACCCGCGCGAGCGCCTCGGGCGTCACGGTCCCGTCGCGTTCGACCGGCACGAGCGTGACGGTGAACCCGTGGTGGCGCTCCAGGTACCGGCAGCTCTCGAGCACCGCCTCGTGCTCGATCGCGCTCGTGACGACGTGCCGGCCGCGGGGTGCCGCGAGCGCGATGCCCTTGACCGCGGTGTTCGCACCCTCGGTGCCGCCGGTGGTGAGGACGACCTCGCCCGGACGGCACCCGAGGAACCGGGCGATCGTCGCCCGGGCGTCGGCGAGTCCCCGGGCGGCCGCCTCGCCCACCCCGTGCGTGGACGACGGGTTGCCGAAGACGCCGGTGAGGTACGGCCACATCGCCTCGAGCACCTCGCGGCGGACCGGGGTGGTCGCGGCGCGGTCGAGGTAGAACACCGGGTCAGCCGCCGGTCACGTCGACGTCGAGCCCGAGGTCGAGCGCCCGCGCCGAGTGGGTGAGTGCGCCGACGGAGACGACGTCGACCCCGGTGCGCGCGATCGCGCCCACCGTGTCGAGCGAGACCCCGCCGGAGGCCTCGACGAGCGCACGGCCCGCGACCAGCCGCACGCCCTCGACGAGCTGCTCCGGCGTGAAGTTGTCGAGCATGATCGTGTCGACACCGGCCGCGACCACGGGTTCGACCTGGTCGAGCCGGTCGACCTCGACCTCCAGGTGGACCGTGTGCCCGAGCCGACCACGGGCTCCGCGGACGGCGTCGCCGATCGCGGTGCCGCCGGCGAGCAGCACGGCCAGGTGGTTGTCCTTGGCGAGGACGGCGTCGGACAGCGAGTTCCGGTGGTTGTGGCCACCGCCGCAGCGCACGGCGTACCGCTCGACGGCCCGGAGGCCCGGAGTGGTCTTGCGGGTGTCGACGATCCGTGCGCCCGTCCCCGAGACGGCCGCGACGTACCGCGCGGTGACGGTCGCGATGCCGGACATCCGCTGCACCAGGTTGAGCCCGACCCGCTCGGCGCGCAGGACCGAGCGCGCAGGGCCGTGCACCGTGGCGAGGACCTGTCCGGCGTCGAAGGGCTCGCCGTCGGCCAGGTGCAGCTCCGTGCGCACCGTGGGGTCGACGGCGTGCATCACGGCGGCGAACACCGCGCCGCCGGACAGCACGCCGGGTTCGCGGGCGGCCAGGGTCGCGGTCGCGCGGGCGTCGACGGGGATGAGCGTCTCGCTCGTGACGTCACCCCACGGAGCGTCCTCCTCGAGCGCCGTCTCGATCACGCGACGCAGGGCGTGCGGCGGGATCGTCCCGGGGTCGGCTGCGGTGGTGGTGGTCATGCGGGGACTCCCTGCTGGACGGGCGCGGTGCTGCTGGACTGCGCGGTGCTGCTGGACTGCGCGGTACTGCTGGTCGGGACGGAGGCCGGGGCGCTGCCGCGCCGGACGGCGCGGACCCACCCGCTCGACACCGGCGCGGAGGGATCGGTCTCCGGGTGGTCGGTGCGCGCGTGCGACCCGCGCGACTCGGTCCGGGAAGCCGCCGCGAGCGCGGTGACCCGCGCCAGGTCGAGCAGGGCGCGGTCCTCGTGGTCCCGCACGGTGCGCGCCACCGGCGACCGGAGCGCAGCGAGCGCGCGACGTGCGGCGGCGAGTCCGTCCGCGTCCCGGAGCAGGCCGACCCGCTCCGTCATCTCGGTCTGGACCGCCTGCCGGAGGTCGGTGGCACGGTCCGGGTGGGCGGTGCCTCCAGGCCGTCCGCTGCGGTCCGTCCCGTGCGGCGTCGATCCCGGCACCCCTCCGTCCGGCCGGGAGGCACGGTGCGGCTCCGCCTCCGTGCCCACCTGGTCGTCGGGCACGGTGCGCACGGGCAGGGCCGCGTCGCCGCGCAGGCGCAGCTGCGCGGGTCGTGGGGCACCGATCGCGTCGGCGGTCCGCACGCCGAAGACGAGCCCCTCGAGCAGGGAGTTCGACGCGAGTCGGTTCGCGCCGTGGACGCCGGTGCATGCGGCCTCGCCGACGGCGAGCAGTCCGGGGAGGCTGGTGCGCCCCTCGCTGTCGGTGGCGATCCCGCCCATCGCGTAGTGCGCCGCCGGGGCGACCGGCACGCCCTCCCGCGTCCAGTCGAAGCCGGCCGCGCGGGTCGCGCGGGTGAGGCCGGGGAAGCGTGCGACGAGCCGGTCCGCGCCGAGCCCCGTGGCGTCGAGGAGCACGGGGGCGCCGCCCTGGTCGCGGACGGCGGCCGCGATGCCGCGGGCGACCACGTCGCGCGGCGCCAGCTCGGCGTCCGGGTGCACGGCGCTCATGAAGCGTCGTCCGGCGGCGTCGCGCAGGACGGCACCCTCGCCGCGGACCGCCTCGGAGACGAGCCCACCGTCGGGCACGGCCAGCCGGGTCGGGTGGAACTGGACGAACTCCAGGTCGGCGAGGACGGCCCCCGCCCGCCAGGCCGCTGCGACGCCGTCGCCGGTCGCGACCAGCGGGTTGGTCGTCTCGCGGTACAGGTGGCCGGCGCCCCCGGAGGCGAGCACGACCGTGTCCGCCTCGATGCGTCGGGGCTCGCCGAGCAGGTCGAGCACGTCCACACCGACCACCGCTCCGTCCCGGACGACCAGGTCGGTGAGGCAGGTGCGCTCCAGGACCGTGACGTGCTGCCGGTGCAGGGCGGCGACGAGCGTGCGCTCGACCGCGGCGCCCGTGGCGTCGCCGTCGGCGTGCAGGACGCGCCAGCGACCGTGCGCGGCCTCGCGCCCGCGTGCCAGGTCGTCGCCGTGGCGGTCGAGGGACGCGGGGTCCGACGTCCGGTCGAACGGGACGCCCAGCGCGAGCAGGTCCCGCACCCGGGCGGGCCCGTCGGCGCAGAGCAGCGCGACGGCGCGCGCATCGGCCCCACCGACGGCCGCGACGTGGG
This sequence comes from Curtobacterium sp. P97, assembly GCF_023712445.1. Lineage (NCBI taxonomy): Bacteria > Bacillati > Actinomycetota > Actinomycetes > Micrococcales > Microbacteriaceae > Curtobacterium > Curtobacterium sp. P97. The sequence goes on from NZ_JAMAYF010000001.1 coordinate 314,562, forward strand.
TGTCGTGCTCGTGCAGCGCGACGGTGTCGTCGGCGCCGAGCGCGACGGCGATCCCGCCCTGGGCAGCGGCGGTGGCGCCGTCGGCGAGCCCGCCCTTCGTCACCAGGGTGACGTCGTGGCGGGCGCTGGCGCGGATCGCGGCGGTGAGCCCGGCGATGCCGGACCCGACGATGACGACGTGCACGGTGCGGTCCCCGGTGTCCTCGCGCGGGGCCGTCAGCCGCGGGGCTTCGCGGCGAGCATGCGCTCGAGCGCGACCCGGGCGTCGGCCTGCACGTCGGCGGGCACCGTGATCTCGTTGAGGACCTCGCCGCGGACGAGTGCCTCGAGCACCCAGGCGAGGTAGCCCGGGTGGATCCGGTACATCGTCGAGCAGGGGCAGACGACGGGGTCGAGGCAGGTGATCCGGTGCTGCGGGTACTCGGCCGCGAGCCGGTTCACCATGTTGATCTCGGTGCCGATCGCGAACGAGGTCGGTTCGGTGGCGGCGGCGACGGTCCGGCGGATGAGGTCGGTGCTGCCCGCAGCGTCCGCGGCATCGACGACGGCCATCGGGCACTCGGGGTGCACGATGACCTGCACACCGGGGTCCTCCCGACGGGCCTGGTCGATCTGCTCGACCGTGAACCGGCGGTGCACCGAGCAGAACCCGTGCCAGAGGACCACCTGCGCGTCGAGCAGGGTCTGTGCGTCGTTGCCGCCGAGCGCCTTCCGCGGGTTCCACATGGGCATGCGGTCAGTGCTGATCCCCATGGCCTTCGCGGTGTTCCGCCCGAGGTGCTGGTCGGGGAAGAACAGCACGCGCTGCCCCCGCTCGAACGCCCACTCGAGCACGGTCGCCGCGTTCGACGACGTGCAGACGATCCCACCGTTCCGGCCGCAGAAGGCCTTGAGGTCGGCGGCGGAGTTCATGTACGTGACGGGGATCACCGGCACGCGGCCGTCGGCGTCGGGCTCGGTGCCGTACACGGCGGCGAGCTCGGCCCAGGCCGCCTCGACGCTGTCGATGTCGGCCATGTCCGCCATCGAGCACCCGGCGGCGAGGTTCGGCAGGACCACACGCTGGTCGTCACGGGCGAGGATGTCCGCCGTCTCCGCCATGAAGTGGACGCCGCAGAACACGATGGCCTCGGCGTCGGGCCGGGTCAGGGCGGCGTTCGCGAGCTGGAACGAGTCGCCGAGGAAGTCCGCGTGCCGGACGACCTCGTCGCGCTGGTAGAAGTGGCCGAGCACGACGACCCGGTCCCCCAGCGTCGCCTTCGCCCGCTCGATGCGCTCGTGGAGTTCCGCGTCGCTCGCGGTCCGGTACTCGTCGGGGAGCTGCCCCTGCCGCGGTGCGGAGGTCGGGATGACGTCGGACATCGACGAGCCGGGGCCGTAGCCCGGGCGGCTGTCGAAGTCCCAGGTCGGCGCGGCGAGGTCGGGGGTGCAGGTGCTGCCGTCGGCCTTGCCGTTGGAGATGAGCTCGATCGTGGTGGCGATGGACACTGTGGTTCCTATCGGTTCTGCGGGTGGTGCTGCCGGGGGTGGGCGGGCTGCAGCGGGCCGTTGTCCGCGTAGGCCAGGTCGGGGTTCGAGCGGTACAGCCGAGCCGGGCGGTGCCGGTCACCGCTCGTGGTCTCGTCCGTCGCGATGACGGCGTCGGACTGCGCGACCTGTCGACGGAAGTTCGCGGGGTCGAGCGTCCGCCCGAGCACGGCCTCGTACACCCCGCGCAGCTCGGCGAGGGTGAACCGGTCCCCGAGGAACGCCTGCGCGATCCGCGAGTACGACACCTTGTTGCGGAGCCGCCAGAGGGCGTAGGCGACGATGTGGTCGTGGTCGAACGCGAGTGCGGGGTGCTCGTCGGCCAGGAACCAGCGGACGTTCCAGTCGTCGGGGACGGACTCGGCCTCGTCGGGGTGGACGAGCGCCCAGTAGACGATCGACACCACGCGGCTCGGCGAACGGTCGACGTCGCCGAACGCGTACAGCTGCTCGAGGTACCGCGGCTGCACGTTCGTCGTCTCGCGCAGGCGCGCCGCGGCGGAGTCCTCGAGCCCCTCGTCCGGGCCGACCCAGCCACCGGGCAGCGCCCACGACCCCTCGAACGGATCGGCGACACGGCGCACGAGCGGCATCCACAGCGCCGGGGCACCGGTGTCGGGGTGCGGGCGCAGGGCGACGATCACGGTGGAGACCGCGACGCGGATGCTGGTGGGATGTGTTTGTGTCATGATGACTCGAAGTGTTCGGGTTGCAATGACACTATCAGGCGGTTCACGGAACCGGAACAGCGCCGTAACGTGCAGGGTCCCCGACGTGCCTACATTGGCGCCATGACGACGGTGACGAGGGTGCACGCCGTGGTGTCCGGCTCGGTGCAGGGGGTCGGCTTCCGGTACTGGACCGCACGCAAGGCAGACGGGCTCGAACTCGACGGGTACGCCAGGAACCTGTTCGACGGGACCGTCGAGGTCGAGGCCGAGGGGCCGTCCGAGGCGGTCGAGGCCCTCATGGCGTTCCTCCGCACCGGTCCGCCGACCGCCACGGTCACCGACGTCGCCCGACGCAGCGTGGTCCCGCACGGCGACGGCGACGGGTTCGCGATCCTGCGCTGACCGCGCTCGGGGTGGACCTGTTCACGAGGACGACACACGGAAGCGGAATACTCGGATCCGTTCAGGCGGTTGCCCTGTCTGCGCGATCCGCGCGCCCTCGTCCTCTCCGCCGTACTCCCCCGTCACTCCCCAGGAGCCCCGCATGACCCAGGCCGTCGATTCCGCCCCGCGCACCGGGAGCGTCTCGCAGCCCTCCGCCGGCGAGACCAGACTCGTGATCGGGCTGCTGCTCGTCTCCGCGTTCGTCGTCATCCTCAACGAGACGATCATGGGCGTCGCGCTCCCCCGGCTCATGGAGGACCTCGACATCTCGGCGGCCACCGGGCAGTGGCTCACCACGGGCTTCCTGCTCACCATGGCGGTGGTGATCCCGATCACCGGGTTCCTGCTCCAGCGCTTCAGCACGCGCCAGGTCTTCATCGCGGCGATGGCGCTGTTCAGTCTCGGCACGCTCGTCGCCCTCGCGGCACCCGGCTTCCCCGTGCTGCTCGTCGGCCGCATCGTGCAGGCCAGCGGCACCGCGATCATGATGCCGCTGCTCATGACGACCGTCCTCAACCTGGTCGAGCCCGCGCACCGCGGCCGCATCATGGGCAACATCTCGATCGTCATCTCGGTGGCGCCCGCCGTCGGCCCGACCATCTCGGGCCTGATCCTCAACGCGTTCTCGTGGCGCTGGCTCTTCGGGTTCGTGCTGCCGATCGCCGTCGCCGCGCTCGTGCTCGGCGTGCTCAAGGTCCGCAACGTGACCACGCCCCGCCGCGCGCCGCTCGACGTCCTGTCGGTCGTGGTCTCCGCCGTGGCGTTCGGCGGGATCGTCTTCGGGCTGTCCAGCTTCGGCGAGGCCGGGTCGACCGGGCCGCTCGTCCCCGTCCTCGCCCTGGTCGTCGGCTTCGCGGCACTGGCGTTCTTCGTCGTCCGGCAGACCCGCCTGCAGCGCACCGACAGCGCCCTGCTCGATCTCCGGACCTTCCGCACGAAGGGCTTCACGGTCCCGATCGTCGCGATGGGCATCAGCTTCATGGCGATGTTCGGCACGCTGATCCTGCTGCCGATCTACCTCGAGCGCGTCCTCGGGCTCGAGGTGCTGACCGTCGGGCTCCTGCTCCTGCCCGGCGGCCTGATCATGGGGCTGCTCTCCCCCGTCGTCGGCCGCATCTACGACCGCCGCGGCCCCCGCGTGCTCCTCGTGCCCGGGTCGATCATCATCAGTGCCGTCCTCTGGGCGCTCTCCACGGTCGGGGTCGACACCAGCGTGTGGTTCGTCCTCGGCGCCCACGTCGTGCTGAGCATCGGCCTCGCGCTCACCTTCACCCCGCTCTTCACCGCCGCGCTCGGTGGCCTGCCGCCGAAGCTGTACTCGCACGGCAGCGCGGTGCTCGGGACGACGCAGCAGCTCGCAGGTGCCGCGGGCACAGCGCTCTTCGTCACGCTCCTGACGATCGGTACGGCCACGGCGGGAGCCGACGCGGACGCCGCCGGGGTCGCCGCCGCGACCGCCTCGGGCGTGCAGACCGCGTTCCTGGTGGGCGGCGTCATCTCCCTCGTCGGCATCCTCACCTCGGCGTTCGTCCGCCGCCCGGCGACGCCCGAGGGCGCACCCGCCGGCGCCCCCGCGATGCACTGACCCGCAACACCACCGGACCGCGCCGACGGTCCGCGATGCCACGTCGCCGACGGCGTGGCATCGTGGGCCGTATGCGGTCGACGGCGCGCGAGGTCAACTGGTCCGGTACGGTCACCTACTCGGCCGAACGGGTCGAACGGCCGCGCACCCTGGAGGAGGCCGCCGAGGTCGTCGCCCGGTCGCAGCGGGTGCACGGGCTCGGCACCCGCCACTCGTTCAACGACGTGGCAGACGCCCACGGGGTGCTGCTCGACCTGACGGGGCTCCCCACGGACCTCGTCGTCGACGCCGCCGCCGGCACGGCCTCGATGGGTGCCGGTACCCGGTACGGGGTGGTCGCGCCGGAACTCGACGCCGCGGGGGTCGCCCTGCACAACACCGGCTCGCTGCCGCACATCTCGATCGGCGGCGCGATCGCCACCGGGACGCACGGGTCGGGCACGACGCTCGGGTCGCTGAGCACCGCCGTCCGGTCGTTCGAGCTCCTCGGGGCGGACGGTGCCGTGCGGACGGTCCGTCGCGGTGACGACGACTTCGACGGGGCCGTGCTGCACCTCGGGCTGCTCGGCATCGTGACGCGCGTCGAGGTGGACGTCGAACCGTCCTACCGGATGCGCCAGGACGCGTACGGGCCCGTCCCGTGGGACCGGTTCGTCGCGCACGTGGCCGACGTGCACGCCGCGGCCTACTCGGTGTGCTCCTACACGGTGTTCGGGGACGAGGTCGGCGAGGTGCTGCTGAAGTCCCGCGTGCCGGACGGCGCCGACGACGTCGACGTCCCGGAGGCCCTGCTCGGCGCACCGCGGCTGCCGGGACGCCCGGCCGACGGTCACGTCACCGCTCGCGACGGCACCGTGGGCCCGTGGTGGGACCGGCTGCCGCACTTCCCGATCGACGCGGTGCCGAGCGTCGGGTCCGAGGTGCAGAGCGAGCACTTCGTCCCGCTGCGGCACGCTGCCGCCGCACTGGGGGCCCTCCGCGGGCTCGCCGACCGCATCCAGCCACACCTGCACGTGTGCGAGCTCCGCACGATGGCCGCCGACCCGTCCTGGCTCAGCCCGACGCAGGGCGAGGACGTCCTCTGCATCGCGTTCACCTGGCGGAAGCACCCCGAGGCGGTCGCGGCGCTGCTGCCGGACCTCGAAGCACGGCTCGCGCCGTTCGACGGCCGGCCGCACTGGGGCAAGACGAGCTCGCTCGACGCCGACGCGGTCGAGGCCCTCTGGCCGCGCCTGCCGGACTTCCGCAGGCTGGTGGCGGCGGCCGACCCGGAGCGGCGGTTCGCGTCCGTGTTCGGTGAGCGGGTGCTGCGGACCTGAGCCGCGCCTCCCGACCGGGGCCACCCCTCACGCGACGGGGGTGACCGTCTTCGTCTCGCCGTCCCAGTGGCGGACCCCGCCGACGGTCAGGGTCTCCGGCAGCGGGGTCGCCCGGAGCGCCGCGACCGCGGCGGGCAGGTCCTCGTCGCGCACCCGACGGGCGAAGGTGACGTGCGGCGACCAGCCGCCGGGCAGCGAGGTCTCCACGGCGTCGGGTGCCCGCCGGTGCACCGCCGCGTGGAAGGCCGCGAGGACCGGGTCCACGACGACGGCACGGACGAGCACGGACCGCCCGGCGCCGGCGGGGAACAGCAGGAGGCCACCGAGCCGGAGCGTCGTCGGCACCGCGGCGTCGAACCCCTCCGGGACCGGCAGCGCGTCGCCGGCCGCGAGGGTGACGTGCGGGTCGTTCGTCCCCGACCGGCCGAGGCTCGGCAGGTCGGCTGCCGTCAGGGCGTCCCACGCGGCGCGGACGGCGGCGTCGGAGTCGGGGTCGAGGACGAGTTCGAGGCTGCGCACGCTCCGAGTCAACCAAGCCCCGCAGCGCCCGGTGCTCGCCGTGCGGCACCTGTGGAGAACGGCACGGATGTAACACGGCGGAACGGATCGTGCGTGTCGCGCCGCGGGCAGCCACACTCGGAACCTGGCCGCGGCATCCCGCGGCTCCCCACGCACCGCCCGTGCACGCCGCCGTCCGGGCTCGCCCCGCCCGGCCCCGCCCCACCCGTCCGGGCACGTCCCCCACGAGGAGCACCCATGTCCGCAGCACCCGTCCTGCCCCAGAAGCCGAAGGGCAGGCGCCCCGTCGGCTGGATCATCGCCGCCGCGGTCGTCGTGGTCGCGATCGTCGTCGCCGTCGTCGTGGCGGCCGTCCGCTCCGGCGGGTCCGAGGGCGCTGCCTCCGGTGACGGCGCCGGGAAGACCGTGACGATCGGCGTCGCCGACAAGTCGCTCGGCTACTGGAGCACGTACACGAAGCTCGCGAAGGACGAGCTCGGCGTGACGGTGGAGCTCACCAACTTCTCGGACTACTCGCTGCCGAACCCCGCACTCAAGGACGGCCAGCTGGACATCAACCAGTTCCAGCACATCCAGTACCTGGCGGACTACAACGTCACCTCGGACGACGACCTGCAGCCGATCGGCTCCACCGCCGTGTACCCGCTGCCGCTGTACGCCACGCAGTACTCGAAGCCGAGCGAGCTGCCCGAGGGTGCGAAGGTCGCGATCCCGAACGACTCGATCAACCAGGCGCGCGCGCTCCTCATCCTGCAGTCCGCGAAGCTCCTCGAGCTCGAGGACGGCGGCTCGGCCTTCTCGACCACGACCGACATCGAGTCGTCGAAGGTCGACGTCCAGCCCCTCGACGCCTCGCAGACCGCGAACGCGCTCCAGCAGGGCTCCGTCGCCGCCGCGGTCGTGAACAACAACTTCGCCACCGCCGCGAAGCTCCCGACCAGCGACATCGTCTTCCAGGACGACCCGGCCAGTGCGAGCGCCGCCCCCTACGTGAACGTCTTCGCGGTGCGCGACGCCGACAAGGACAACAAGACCTACCTCGACCTGGCGAAGCTGTTCCAGGACCCGGCGGTGCAGAAGGCCTTCGCCAAGGACCTGCCCGAGGCCGTCGCCCGCGACGAGAGCGCCACGAAGCTCCAGGCCGAGCTCGCGACGGTCGAGCAGGACGCGAAGGCGGCCAAGCAGTAGTGCCCGCCCTCGTCGAACTCCGCGGCGTCTCGAAGCACTACCGCCGCGCCGACACCGGCGAGACCGTGGTGGCCGTCGAGGACGTCTCCCTGGACGTGCACCAGGGAGAGGTCCTCGGCGTCATCGGGTACTCCGGTGCCGGCAAGTCCACCCTCGTCCGCCTCGTGAACGCCCTCGAGCTCCCCTCGTCCGGCACGGTCACCGTCGGCGGCAGGGAGCTCACCGCGATCCCGGAGAAGGAACGCCGCCTGGCCCGCCGGAAGATCGGCATGATCTTCCAGCAGTTCAACCTGTTCCGCTCGCGGACCATCGCCGGCAACGTCGCGTACCCGCTCAAGGTCGCGGGTGTCGCGAAGGCCGAGCGGGACCGCCGTGTGGCCGAGCTCCTCGACTTCGTCGGGCTGCTCGAGCGCGCGCACGCGTACCCCGAGCAGCTGTCCGGCGGGCAGAAGCAGCGCGTCGGCATCGCCCGCGCGCTCGCCTCGAACCCCGAGCTGCTCCTCGCCGACGAGGCCACGAGCGCCCTCGACCCGGACACCACCTCCGAGGTGCTCGCACTCCTCCGTCGGGTCAACCGCGAGCTCGGAGTCACCATCGTCGTCATCACGCACGAGATGGACGCGGTCCGCCGGATCGCCGACCGGGTCGCCGTGATGGAGAACGGCCGCGTGGTCGAGGTCGGCGACGTCTACGACGTGTTCGCCTCGCCGCAGACCGGTGCGGCGCAGCGCTTCGTGCGCACCGCCCTGCACGACCGCCCCTCGGCGGAGCAGCTCGCGCGGCTGCGGGAACACCACCGCGGCCGCCTGGTCACGGTGCAGATCACCGACGAGGTGGGCCTGCAGAACCGGATCGACGCGGCCTTCCGCACCGCCGGGGTGTCGGCCGAGCTCGTGTTCGGCGGCGTCGGCGAGATCCGCGAACGCCGCATCGGGTCGCTGACCTACGAGTTGACCGCGGACGACCCCGCCGCCGTCGACCGCGCGATCGGGGCACTGCGCGACGGACACGTCACCGTCGACGAGGAGGTCGCAGCATGAACGGCAACGGCTTCCAGAGCGTGATCGACACGTCCGACGTGTTCCTCGCCGCGATCCGCGACACCCTCGTGATGACGCTGGTCTCCCTGGTGTTCGCCGGTGTGATCGGCCTCGCGCTCGGACTGGTCCTGTACGCCACCCGTCCGGGCAACCTGCTCGGCAACCGGGCGGTGTACACGGTCGTCAACGTGCTCGTGAACATCGTGCGCCCGATCCCGTTCGTGATCTTCCTGGCCGCGATCGCACCGCTGTCGCGCGTCGCCGTGCAGACCACGATCGGCGTCCCCGCGGTGACGTTCGCGATCTCGCTCGCGGCGTCCTTCGCGGTGTCCCGGATCGTCGAGCAGAACCTGCTCGCCGTCGACCCGGGCGTGGTCGAGGCAGCGCGGGCGTCCGGGGCCCACCCCGTGTCGATCCTGCTGACGGTGCTCATCCCCGAGGGCGTCGGACCGCTCATCCTCGGCTACACGTTCATCTTCGTGGGCATCGTCGACATGACCGCGCAGGGAGCCCTGATCGGTGGCGGTGGCCTGGGCGAGTACGCGATCGTGTACGGCTCGCAGCGGTACGACTGGTGGATCGTCTACGTGTCCGTGGCGGCGATCGTGGTGATCGTCCAGCTCGGGCAGTTCATCGGCAACCGGCTCGCGCGGGCGACGCTGCGTCGCTGAGGCGCGGACCGGTCGCCCCGGCGATCGACGACGGACGGGAGGCACGGTGCCAGCTGGCACCGTGCCTCCCGTCCGTCGGCGGTGGCGTCCCGCCGCGGGGGTCGCGCCGAGCGAGCACGATCCGTCACGCCAGGCGGTGCTGGCAGCCGAACGTGCCCGCTCGACGGACGGACACGGCACGTCACGCCCGTTCGGCGGGACGGTGCCGGAACGCGGGCGAGGGACAGCGAGCACCCGGCCGTGGCGGCCTCAGGCGGCGGGGGTCTCCGGGACCTCGACGGCGGCGGTCGCGACGCCGGGGTGCTCGTAGTGCGCGCGGACCAGGATCGGCCGGTGGTCGGAGATGCCCGCGGGCAGGGTCTCGACGCCGGCGATGTGCAGCCCGACACTCGTCGCGAAGTCGAAGTGGCCGGTGAACTTGCGGTAGCGCAGGTAGGTCGGCTGGTCGGACAGCGACAGCGCGAAGCCGTGCTCCTCGATCTTCCGGCGCAGGTTCGTCTGGAACCACGGGTAGTTGAAGTCGCCGACCATGATCGCCGGAGCCTCGTCGGACAGCTCACGGACGAACTGGTGGGCCGCCTCGATCTGCTTGCGTCGCAGGGAGTTCGTGGCCGTCAGCGGCGAGGCGTGGAACGAGGCCACGATGACCTCCGTCTCCGCCTCGGTGTCGCGGAGCCGCATCGCGATGAGCCGTTCGTGCGCGGGGGCGAGCACCCGGTCGTGCAGCGACTTCTGCAGCGAGTGGATGCTGAAGTCCTGCACCTCGAAGCGGTCGTCGCGCTTGTAGATCGCGAGACCGAGTCGGTTGGCCTTCGTGGAGGCGGCGAGCGAAAGCCCGGCGACCTCCGGCGCGAGGTCGTTGCTGTCGCACTCCTGCACGCAGATCACGTCCGCCTGCGACGCTTCCGCCAGGGCGGCGAGCTCGCTGTTGGCGGTGTGCTCGCGGAGGTTGTAGCTGACGACGCGCAGCTCGGTCGGCTGCACGGCGGTGCCGTCGGCGATCGTCCCCTGCTGCTGTGGCCCGGCCATGCTGCCTTCCGTCCTGGGTGTCTCGGTCACCCTGCCGCGGCAACCGTACTCGGCTGTCGCGGACAGTTGCTGTGACCGTAGCGCACCCGGGGTCCCCCGCGGGTGACCGTGTCGCGAACGGACAGCGGACGGCCGACAGCCCCGCCGGTCAGCGGACGGCTGACAGCCCCGCCGGACAGCGGACGGCTGACAGCCCCGCCGGGCAGCGGGACGGCGTCCGTCAGCGCGCCGCGGCTCGCACCCGGCGCGCCGGTCGCACCGTGTCCCCCGCGGTCCGGCTCATCAGGACACCCTCGACACAGGCCACCACGAGGAGCACGGCGATCACCCAGAAGGCCACGTCGTAGGGCCCGGTCCCGCCGAGCCCGGCCGCAGCCCGGATGGCCACGGCGGCGACGGCGACCCCGAAGCCCGCTGCGACCTGCTGCAGTGTCGACGAGAGTGTGTTCGCCGGCGTCATGTCCGCCTGCTCGACGTCGGCGAAGGCGATCGTGTTGTACGCCGTGAAGCCGACCGACCGCGCGGCGCCGCTCACCACGAGCAGCACGGCGAGCAGCCAGAACGGGGTGTCCTCGGTCAGGAACACCATCGCGACGACGCTCAGCGCTGCGATCGCGCTCGACACGACGATCACCGGCCGGTAGCCGAACCAGCGGAGGAACGGCGTGGTCATCGGCTTGATCCCGAGGTTGCCGACGAAGACCCACAGCACCGCGGACCCGGCGAGCACCGCGCTCCAGCCCCAGGCGTCCTGGAAGAGCAGCGGCAGCACGAAGGGCACGGCCGACACGGCGAGCCGGAACAGGCTGCCCCCGGCGTGCGAGACGCGGAAGGTCTCGAGCCGGAACGACCCGAGGCCCATGATCGGGTGCGGGGCCCGACGGAAGTGCCGCACGGCGAGCCAGCAGCAGACGCCCCCGACCACGCCCGACACGACGACCGCGACCAGGGGGATCTCGTCGAGTGCGAGCAGGGACGCCATCACCACGAGCGAGCCGAGTCCGAGGCAGGCGAGCAGCGACCCACGCCAGTCGAACGGGACGCGTTCCGGAGCGCGCTCCTGCGGCACGAGGACCAGTGCGGCGACGAAGGCGATCACCCCGAGCGGGATGTTGACGAGGAAGATCCAGTGCCAGCTGAGGGTGTCGACGAGCACGCCGCCGACGAACGGGGCGATGATCGGTGCCGCGAGTGCGGGCCAGGTGAGGATCGCGATGGCGGTGACGAGCTGTTCGCGTCCGGCACTCCGCAGGACGACGAGCCGTCCGACGGGCACCATGAGTGCTCCGCCGAGCCCCTGCAGGATCCGCCAGAGCGTCAGCTCGACGAGCCCCTCCGACGCCGCGCACAGGGCGGAGGCCACCGTGAAGAGCGCGATCGCGCCGGTGAAGACCGTGCGGGAACCGACCCGGTCGGTGAGCCAGCCGCTGACCGGGATGAACACCGCGAGCGTGACGAGGTAGGCGGTGATCGCGACACCGATCGCGGCGGAGTCGACGCCGAGGTCGCGGCCCATCGCCGGGGCTGCGGTCGCGAGGATCGTGCCGTCCAGGAGCTCCATGAAGAAGGTGCCCGCGACGAGCACGGCCACCGCCGTGCTCCCCCGTCGTCGTGTCGTCGTCATCGTCGTCATCACGTCGAATGCTATGCCCGCTCGGTTTCTGCCCGACGCAGCCGGCAGGCGCCGGGGCGTACCACCGTTCTGCACCGCAGAATGGGCGGGACGAGGACGTTGCCCGGTGGACCCGGCACCGGGAGCGTTGCCCCAGGAGCACACCGCACGACGCAGGAGGACCGATGACGACCACCCCCGCAGCAGCAGGGCACCCCGTCCGCCCGCCCGGCACCGTCACGACGAAGGGCGCAGCCGACCCCGCCGCCCCCGTCCTCGGCCGGCACGTCCTCGACCACGCGCACCTCCCGGTGATGACGCTCCGCGAGTCCGCCCTCGCCCACAACACCGCCGTCATGCAGTCGTACGTCGACCGCCACGGGCTGCTGCTCGCCCCGCACATGAAGACGCACATGGCCCCGGCCCTCGCCGACCGCCAGGTCCGTGCCGGCGCCTGGGGCGTCACGGTCGCCTCCGTCCAGCAGGCCATGGTCGCGTGGGCACACGGCGTGCACCGGATCCTCGTCGCCAACGAGGTCCTCGACCCCGCCGGCCTCGCCTGGCTCGCCTCCCGCCGGAGCGTCGACCCCGACGCCGACGTGCTCTGCAACGTCGACTCCGTCGCCGGTGTCACCGCGGCGGCGAGCGCCGCCCGCTCCGTCGACGGCACCGTCCACGTGCTGGTCGAGGTCGGGTTCCCCGGCGGCCGGACGGGCGTGCGCTCGGCCGAGCAGGCGCGCGAGGTCGCCGTCGCGGCGCACGACGCGGGTCTCGTCCTCCGCGGGGTGACCGGGTACGAGGGGGGCCTGCCCGACGTCGACACCGCACGCGCCTGGGTCGCCGAGGTCCTCGCGATCGCCAGCGACGTGCGTCGTCTCGTCGCCGGCCGAACCCTGCTCAGCATGGGCGGCAGCGCCTGGTTCGACGGGGTGGTCGACGCCGTGGAGGGCCGTCCGGACGACGTCGACGTGCTCCTGCGCTCGGGCGCCTACCTCACGCACGACGACGGCTTCTACGCCGAGCGCACGCCGTTCGGCCGCCGCCCGGAGGAGGGCTCGCTCCGCCCGGCGATCGAGGTGTGGGGCCGCGTCACGTCCTGCCCGGAGCCGGGCCGCGCGCTGGTCGCGGTCGGCAAGCGCGACGTGTCGTTCGACGAGGGCCTGCCGGTGGTGCGCGGCGTCCGGCCGGGAGGCGCGGCACACGACCCGCAGGTCGTCCCACCACCCGGGGCGGTCACCGTCACCCGCCTCGACGACCAGCACTGCTACCTCGCCCTGGATGACGGGGCGCCCGGGCTGACGCCCGGCGACGTCGTCGTGCTCGGGGTCTCCCACCCGTGCACGGTCTTCGACAAGTGGCGGCAGGTGCAGGTGCTCGCGGACGACGACACCGTCACCGAGACGATCGCGACGTGGTTCTGATGCCCGACGACGAGCAGTCGCCGCCGTCGCCCGTGCCCGCGCGCAACGCCGCACTGTCGCTCCGCCGGGGCCTGACGGTCCTCGACCACGTGGCCGACCGCACCCGGAACGGCGCCGCCTCGGTGTCGCTCGGCGAGCTCGCGACGACCCTGGGCACCGCGAAGTCGACCGTGCTGCGCCTGACCGCGCCGATGGTCGAGACCGACCTGCTCCGCCGCACCCCGGACGCCGGCTTCACCCTCGGGCTCGGCGCACTGCTGCTCGGCCAGAGCTACCTCGAGGGCATCGACCTGCGCGCCGCAGCGGCGCCGTTCATGCGGCGCACCGCGGAGTCGACCGGCCTGACCTGTCACCTGGTGGTGCCGGACGGCACGGACATCGTCTACGTCGACAAGGTCGAGACCCGCGGAACGGTCCGGATGGGGTCACGCATCGGCCACCGCCTGCCGATGCGGAACACCGCCTCCGGCAAGGCGATCGTGGCGTTCGGCGACCCCGGGCTCCTCGGCGCGGTGCTCGCCGTGCCCGCGACCGCGATGACCGACCAGTCGATCACCGACGACGGACGCTGGCGGCAGGAGGTCGACCGCACCCGGGCGCGCGGGTACGGGATCGACGACCGCGAGAACGAGCCGGGCATCCGCTGCGTGGCCGCGCCCGTGCTCGACCACGCGAACCAGGTCGTCGGCGCGATGAGCATCTCGGGGCTGGCGTCCCGCTTCCCGGCGGCGGCGGTCCGCGAGCTCGGCGACGGTGTCGTGCGGACCGCGCTCGAGATCTCGGTTGCGCTCGGGTCCTCGTCGGCACAGCTCGCCCTGCGTCGCACGGCACCGGGTGGGGTGACCCGGTGAGCGCGGGCACGGGGGTCCTCACCCTCGGCGAGACGATGCTCCTGCTGGCCGGCCCCGGTGTCGGCGAGGTGTGCGACCTCGACCACATGCGCGTCGACACCGGCGGGGCGGAGAGCAACGTCGCGATCGGGCTGGTCCGCGCGGGTGTCCCGGCCACGTGGGTCGGACGCGTGGGGTCGGACCCCGCCGGTGACCGGGTCCTGCGGGACGTCGGGCAGGCCGGCGTCGAGGTCGCCGCGGTCGTCGACCCCGAGCGTTCGACCGGGCTCATGATGAAGGAACGACTGCGGGACGGCCGGACCCGCGTGACCTACCACCGTCGACACTCCGCGGGCTCGGCGCTCGCACCGGAGGACGTCCCCGCCGGGCTCGTCGAGCGGTCGGCGCTCGTCCACGTCAGCGGCATCACGCTCGCGCTCTCGGAGTCCGCCCGGCGGACCGTCACCACGGTGCTCGACCGCGCCGAGGCCGCCGGGGTCCCGGTGTCCTTCGACGTGAACCACCGGCAGAAGCTGCTCGACGCCGCGGTCGCCCGGGAGCACTACCGCGCCGTCGCCGCCCGTGCCGCGGTGGTCTTCGCCGGCGACGACGAGGCCCGCATCCTGCTCGGTGACCCGGACGGTGCCGGGGACGACGGGGCGAGCCCGCTGCAGTCCGACGAGGACCTCGCCCGTGGGCTCGCCGACCTGGCCCGTGGTCGTGCCGTGGTGAAGCTCGGCTCCCGCGGCGCCGTCTCGGTCGTGGACGGGCGGACGACCCGCCGCGCGGCGACACCGGTCCGGGTCGTCGACCCGGTCGGTGCCGGTGACGCGTTCGTGGCGGCCTGGCTCGCGGCGACGCTCACGGGGGCCGACGCGGACACCGCGCTCGACCGGGCCGCCGACGCCGGAGCGCTCGCCTGCACCGTCCCGGGCGACTGGCGGTTGCCCGGCCCCGGCGCGACCCCCGACCCGCTCCCCGCCGACGCGCCGGACCCGTCGGACCCGTCGGACCCGTCAGACCCGTCGGACCCGTCAGACCCGGCCGGCCCCCGAGCAACCGCTGTCGACACGGCGGTGCACGACCGCGTCGACCGCTGACCGCGACCACCACCCGTCCGGCACGAACCCGCCCGACCGATCCGAGGAGCCACACCGTGAGCACCCACCACACGTCCACCGGCGACAGCCCGTCGGTGCCGCACCACGGCACCCGGCACGGCGCGGGTCCGGCCGTCGCGATCCTCCGCGGCGGCACGGGCGAGCACGTCGAGGCGGTCGTCGACACCCTGGTGGGCGCCGGCGTCCGCGCGGTCGAACTCACCACGAACACCCCGCGCTGGCGCGAGGGCACCGCCTGGACCGCGCGACGGTTCGGCGACGGCGTCTCCGTCGGGGTGGGCACGGTCCTCGACCCGGAACAGGTCGACGACGCCGCCGACCTGGGGGCGTCCTTCGTCGTCAGCCCGCACCTCGACCCCGCGATCGGCGAGCGTGCCCACGAGCGGGGCCTCGGCTGGTACCCGGGGGCAGCGACGCCGACCGAGATCGTGCGGGCGTGGCGGCTCGGCGCCCGGGCGGTGAAGGTGTTCCCGGCGGCACAGCTCGGCGGCCCCGCGTACCTGCGGCAGGTGCTCGCCCCGCTCGACTTCGTCGACGTGGTCCCGACCGGCGGCATCGGGATCGACGATGCTGCCGACTACCTGGCAGCCGGTGCGGTGGCGGTCGGACTCGGCTCCCCCCTGGTCGGTGACGCCCTGGGCACCGGGGACACGGTCGCGCTGCGGTCCCGCGCGGAGCGGCTCGTCGCGGGGCTCGCCCGGTGACCACCACCGCGGAGGCCGGTGCGCCGTTAGTGCTCCGCGGCGGGTCCGTCGTCGACCGGGACGGCCCCACCCGCGCGGACGTGCTCGTGGAACGCGGTCGGATCACGGCGGTCGGTGCGACGCTCCCCGTGCCGGACGACGCCAGCACGATCGACTGCGGTGGCCGCACGGTCCTCCCCGGGGCCGTCGACGCGCACTCGCACGCCGGGTCCCGGGTCTTCGACGAGGACGTCCAGCTCGCGCTGCTCCGTCAGGGCGTCACGTCGATCGTCACCGGCCAGGACGGCGTCGGCCCGGCCCCCGGCGACGGCAGGTGGGCGGGCCGGTACTTCGCGGCGATCGACGGCCCGCACCCCCGGTACCGCGGCGGCGGCACCACCGGCCTGCTGGCGACGTACGACGGAGCCACGCCGCTGAACGTCGCGACCCTGGTGCCCGCCGGGACGATCCGGCACGAGGTGCTGGGCGACGAGGACCGACCCGCGACCGCCGAGGAGACCACGGCGATGCGCGCGCTCGTCCGCCGCGAGCTCGCCGAGGGAGCGCTCGGGCTCGCCACCGGGCTCGACTACGTGCCGGGGCTGTACGCCGACACCGCCGAGCTCGCGGCGCTCTGCGCGGAGGTCGCCGCCGTCGACGGCGTCTACGTGTCGCACGTCCGCGGCGGGTACGAGGCGAACCTCCGCGTCGGGCTCGATGAGGTCGCCGAGATCGTCCGGTCGAGCGGGGTCCGTGCGCACGTGTCGCACCTGCACGCTCCGGTCGACACGGCCCTCGGCGTGCTCGAGGACCTGGCGGCCGCGGGGGTACGGCTGACCTTCGACGCGTACCCGTACTCCCGCGGGTGCACGATCCTGTCGATGCTGCTGCTCCCCGCCGCGCTCGCGCGCCCCGGCACCGACGACCTCGCCCGCGCGGTCGCCGACGACGCCGGACGCCGCCGGGTCCGCACCGCCGTGCTCGACCGGGTCACCGCGCGCCCGGACCTCGGACCGGGCTGGGCGGACCAGGTCACGCTCTCCCACGTGCCCTCACCGGCGCACCACGACCTGCAGGGCCGCACCCTGACCGACGCCGCCGCGGTGCGACGCACCGAACCCGTGGACCTGGCGATCGACCTGCTCGTCGCCTCCGACCTGCAGGTGACCGCGATCATGCGCGTACCGCACCCGCGCTCCCCCGCCGACCTCGCGCCGCTCGTCCGGCACCCCGGGCACACCGCGGGGTCGGACGGCATCCACGTCGGCACGCACCCGCACCCGCGGGCCACCGGCACCGTGGCGCGGTACCTCGGCGACTTCGTGCGTGCCGGGCTGCTGTCGTGGCCGGACGCCCAGCGGCACCTGTCGACCACCGCCGTCGAGCACCTGCGGCTGGGCGACCGCGGGGTCGTGCGTGCGGGGGCGGTCGCCGACCTCGCGGTGGTCGACCCCGAGCGGGTGGCGGCGCGGTCGACCTACGACGACCCGACGGCCACGGCTGTGGGGACGGACGACGTCCTGGTGGCGGGCGTGCCGGTGCTCGCTGCCGGACGTCTGACGGGCACCACCCCGGGCGCCGGGATCCGGCGTGCGGGCGCGACGGCACCGAGGGGCACCGGAGGTCGGTGAGGTTCCGCTCAGGGAGCGGGACGGCGGGTGACGATCAGGAGGCGCTGGGCAGCACCGCGACGACGTCGATCTCCACGAGGATCCCGGCCAGGTGCGACTGCACGGTCGTGCGGACCGGGTACGGCTCCGAGAAGTGCTTCGCGTACTCCTCGTTGAAGGCGGCGAAGTCCCGGTCCGAGTGCTCGAGGTGGACGGTCGACTTCACGACGTCGTCGAGGGTCGCGCCGTGCTCGGCGAGGACGGCGGCGACGTTGGCCAGCACCTGGGCGGTCTGTCCGGCGACGTCGTCGGCCATCGCCCCCGTCGCCGGGTCCTGCGGCCCGAAGCCCGCGGTGTAGAGGAACCCGCCGGCCACGATGCCCTGGCTGTACGGGCCGGCGGGTGCCGGGGCGTTCGCGGTGACGATGGCGGTCTTCGGCACGGGGACTCCTCTGGTCGTCGGACGCGGTCCGTCCGGGTGGGCCTCCAGGCTAGGGCCGGCCCCACTGCGCGGACCGACCACCCGCCGGAGCCGTTGCGGTGTGCAGAACGCGGGACGGGCCTCCCGGCCGACCACCGACGACCGACCCGTCCGCGACCGGCCACCGGCGTGCCGGAGGGTGCCAGGCGACGGTCGGTACGCTCGGTCCGTGCCCACCGAGAGCCCTGCGCCCGCCGGAGCGGGCCGGTGAGCCGCACCGACGGCGCCGTCACCGGGACGCTCGCGAACGGTCGACGTCGCATCGTCGACCTGGCGACGAGCCTGCCCGTCTGGGCCGCGGTGCTGCTGGTGTGGGGCGGCGGCCGTCTCGTCTCCACGGTCTGGCTGGCGCTCGCCTACCCGCTGATGGCCCGGCAGATGCCGGACAACGCCATCTGGGGCAACGAGCACGGGTTCGGGTCGTTCCTCACCGCGTGGGACGGCCAGTACTACGAGCAGATCTCGGTGCACGGCTACCCGACGACGTTGCCGCTCGATGCCGCCGGGCACGTCGCCCAGAACGCGTGGGCGTTCCTGCCGGCGTTCCCCTTCGCCATCCGCATGCTGACGGCCTCGACCGGGGTGCCGTTCGCCGTGGGGGCGCCCCTCGTCGCGCTGGCCGCCGGGCTCGTGGCGACGTTCCTGCTGCACCGGCTGGTGAGCGACCGTGCCGGCAACGCCGCGGGCATGTGGGCGGTCTTCTTCTTCACGTGCGGTCCGCTGTCGTTCCTGCTGCAGGTCGGCTACGCGGAGAGCACGTTCCTGGCACTGACGTTCGGCGCCCTGCTGGCGCTCGAACGACGGCGCTACGGCCTGCTGACGGTGCTCGGCGTGGTCGCGGCGTTCACCCGTCCCGGGGCGCTCGCGCTGCCGCTCCTGCTCGGGGTCGTCGCACTCGTCCGCTGGGTGCGTGCACGACGAGCCGCCGCGGGCACCGGTGTGCGGTCCCTCGAGGCCTTCCCGGTGGCGGAACGCGTCCGGGTCGTCGCCGCCGGCGTGGTGATGGCCGCGGCGGGGCTGGCCTGGCCGGCCATCGCGGCGCACGTCACCGGGCGGTCGGACGCCTACCTGGAGACCGAGATGTCCTGGTGGGTGAACTTCATCGGGCGGGTCGACTTCACACCGATGACGCCCTGGTTCCTGATCGCCGGGCGGTGGCTCGGGGTCGGTGGGGTCCTGATCGTGGTCGTCCTGCTCGTGGCGTACCCCGTCTGGCTGCTGCGGCGCTCGACCCGGGCGCTCGGCTCGACGACCGTGCTGTACTCGGCCGCCTACGCGCTCTACATCTTCGCGGTGTCCCTGCCGATGGCGTCCACCCCGCGGCTCCTCATGCCGCTCGCGCCGTTGTTCGGCTCCCCCGAGCTCGTCGCCCGGCCCTGGATGCGCTGGACGTTCGTGAGCTGCGCGCTCCTCGGGCAGCCGGTGCTCGTCGCGGTGCTCTGGCTGCTCGGCCCGCCCTGACCCCGGTCGCGGAGCGGTCGGAAGGCCCGCGAAACGCAACGTCGGCGGTTCCTCGCAGGGCTGTACCGCTGCGAGGGACCGCCGACGTTGCGTGGTGCGGAAGGGGGACGGGCTAGAGCTCGACGGTTCCGTGGTGGCCGGTGTCGGGCTGGCTCTGCTTGCCGATCGCGGCCTTCAGGGTCTGCACGAGGCTGCCGACCGGGCCGGTGTCCTGCGTCCAGTACTCGACCGAGTCGCCCTCGACGGTGAGGAGTCGGATGGTCGGGTCCTGTCGGCCGTCCGGGAACCACGCCTCGGCGAACGGGGACCAGAGTTCGTCGATGACGGACTCGTCGCGGGTGACCGTCGCCGTGCCCGCGATCGACAGGTACCCGCCCTGCGACTCGATGGCGACGTTGACGTGCGGATTGCGCGCGATGTCCTCCACCTTCTCGCTGCCGTCCTGCACCAGGAAGCGGAGGGTCCCGTTGAACGCCTTGTCCTGCACGGCCAGCGGACGGGCGTGCAGCTGGCCGTCGTCGCTGACGGTGGTGAGCAGGGCGGTTCGAGCGCCGTGGACGATGTCCGAGATGGCTGCGCGGTGGTCTGCCTGCGTGTCGGTCATGATGCTCCTGTTCGTCGTGCGCCCCGTTGTGCTCGACGTCCGGCCGGGCACTGCCCGGGCGCGTTCCGTTCCCGCCAGTGTGCCCCTCGTCGCTGGGACCTGCCCGCCCGGGTTCCGGCCCCCGCACGAGTGGCTGCGGCGCGGACGCGTGACGCGCGTGACCGGGCGTGCAGGGCGGGAACGGGCGCACCTGGCGAGATCGGCGCACCTGGCGAGAACGGCGCACCTGGCGAGAACGGGCGTACCTGGCGAGAACGGGCGTACCTGGCGAGGACGGGCGCACTTCGCGGGAACGGGCGTACCTGGCCGTCCGAGAACGGGAGGTACGCCCGGAACGATCAGGTACCGCGGTCGTCATGGGAAGGAACGGGCACGGACGGACACCCACACGCTCCGACCCAGCGGCCCCACACCGCGCCGCCCCCGGGGCCGAGGGTGACGCGTCAGGCGGCGGGCTCGCGGATCGTCGTCTCGACGTCGACGACCTGCGGGACGCGCGGCATCGAGGCGAAGCCGAACGCCACGGGCGGGTCGAGCGGGGCCAGGGACCCGAGCGGTTCCCCCGCCCAGGACCCCGTGACGGCGGTGACGTCGTGCGCCCCGGTCACGCCGTAGTACTCGCGGCGGCCACCACCGGCGGTGCCGGCCGTGCCCGCGCCGGGAGCGACCAGTCGTGCGACCGGGTCGATCACGCTGAGCCACCGCGGATCACGCGCGATCGGCTTCGGCACCATGCGGAGCACCCGCCCGAGCGGTGAGATGGATCCGACGTCGATCGAGGCGCGGAGCGGGCCGGCGTCGAGCTCGAGACCACGAGCGGTGCGGCGGGCGTCGATGTCGACCACCGACACCGTGTCGAAGCGGTAAGTCCCGGAGACGTACGCGGCCACGATCTCGTCCGGAGCGAGCAGCACGCTCGACCCGTCCGGCTGCTCCACGAAGACGTCCGTGAAGGCTCCGAACGGCGACCGGTCCCACATGCCGACGACGAACCGCACGCCGGACGTCGTGCCGACGCCCATGATGCGGCCACGGAACCGACGCTCGACGATGTTGGGGCGGGGCGACATGCGGTGGACGGTACCCGGCGCTGCCGTGAGTCGGCGTGACGGCGGTGGGGCGCGCCTCCCGGCCGACGGGACGCTGCCGGACCCGGCCCAACGGGAAGCACCCCGCGCCACGGAATCCCGTGGTGCGGGGTGCTTCTCGTTGTGCACGAGCAGGCCGCACCGGCCCGCCCCGAGCCGCACCGGCCCGCACCGGCCCGCCCCGAGCAGCACCGGCCCGCACCGAGCCGCACCGGCCCGCCCCGAGGAGGCGTCCGCCTACGGCACCGGCACCGGCTCGGCGAGCAGCTCGCGCACCCGCGGTGCGACCCGCGTGCCGTAGAGCTCGATCGACCGCATCATGTCCTCGTGCGGCAGGCGACCCGTCGCGTACCGCATGTCGAAGCGCGAGACGCCGAGGATCCGCATGTTCCGGGCGATCTTCCGCGCCACCGTCTCCGGCGACCCGACGTACAGCGACCCGCCGGCGGACAGTCCCGCCTGGTACTGCGCGGCGTCGAGGGGCGGCCAGCCGCGCTCGCGGCCCAGCCGGTCGGTGACGGCCTTGTGGTACGGCCAGTAGCGCTCGGCTGCCTCGGCGTCGGTCTCGGCGACGAAGCCCGGCGAGTGCATCGCGATGGGCTGCTGCGGGAGCTCGAGCTGCGTGAGCGCCTGGCGGTACAGCCGCGAGAACGGGGCGAACTGCGCCGGCTGCCCGCCGATGATCGCGAGGAACAGCGGCAGGCCGTAGGACGCCGCACGGATGACGGACTGCGGCGAGCCACCGACGCCGATCCAGGTCGGGATCGGGCCGTGCTCGAGCTTGGGGAAGACGTCCTGGTCGACGAGCGCCGCGCGCTTCGTGCCGGACCACGTGACCGCGTCCCCACCGCGCAGGGCGTTCCAGAGCTGCAGCTTCTCCTCGAACAGGACCTCGTAGTCGGCCAGGTCGTAGCCGAACAGCGGGAAGGACTCCGTGAACGAGCCGCGGCCGAGGATCACCTCGGCGCGCCCGTCCGACAGGGCGTCCACGGTGGCGAAGCGCTCGTACACGCGCACCGGGTCGTCCGAGGACAGGACGGTGACGGCGGAGCCCATGCGGATCGACGAGGTGCGGGCGGCGATGGCGGCGAGGACGACCTCGGGGGCGCTGACCACGAAGTCCTCGCGGTGGTGCTCCCCGACGCCGATGAAGTCGATCCCGACCTGGTCCGCGAGGACGGCCTGGTCGACGACGTCGCGGATGCTCTGCGCGTCCGAGCGGAGCGACCCGTCGGCACGCTCGGTGACGTCTCCGAAGGTGTCGAGGCCGAGCTGGACCGGCCCGATGCGCTCGGGTGCGGGCGGCGGGACGTCCGACGGGCGGTCGGTGCCGAATGCGTTGCTCATGTGCGCCTCCTGATCGATGCGTTTGCATGAACTGTAGCACCGCGGGAGCCGGACGTACAGCCCCGACGGCGCGCGCCCGGCGGGTCACCAGACCGCCGGCGTACCGTGCCGCGCATGGCGAACATCCCCGACCAGACCGGCCGTCGCATCGTCGTGACCGGCGCGAACAGCGGCACGGGCAAGGAGACCGCGAAGCGGCTCGCCGGTGCCGGCGCGAGCGTCGTGCTCGCCGTCCGCACCACCGCGAAGGGCGAGGACGCCGCGACCGAGATCCGCCGGGAGCACCCGGGCGCCGACCTCGAGGTGCGCGAGCTCGACCTCGCCGACCTCGCCAGCGTCCGCCGGTTCGCCGCGGGCATCGCCGACGACGGTCGCCCCCTGCACGTGCTGGTGAACAACGCCGGCGTGATGGCCCCGCCCGAGCGCTTCGAGACCGCGGACGGCTTCGAGCTGCAGTTCGGCACGAACTTCCTGGGACACCTGGCGCTCACGAACCTGCTGCTGCCGACGTTGCTCGGCACGGCCGCGGGCAGCGACGACGCACGGCCCCCGCGCGTCGCGACGATGTCGAGCCTCGCCGCCATCCCCGGCAGCATCCGCTTCACCGACCCGCAGTGGGAGCGCGGCTACAACGGCTGGCGGGCCTACTCGCAGTCCAAGCTGGCCGACCTGCTCCTCGCGCTGCACCTGCACCGGCTGTCCGTCGAGCGGGACTGGCCACTCGTCAGCACGGCGGCCCACCCCGGCTACACGCGCACGAACCTGCAGTCCACCGGCCGCTCGCTCGGCCGGTCGCGTCCGGTCCGCGCGAGCGACCGCGCGCTCCCCTTCACGCAGGCGGTGGAGCAGGGCGCGGAGCCGCTCCTGTACGCCGCCGTCGGTCCGGCCGCGGTCGGCGGGGCCTACTACGGGCCGTCCGGGTTCGGGGGCCTGACCGGACCGACCACGACGGTCTCGGTGCCGCGCTCGGCGCGCAGTGCGGACCTCGCCCGGTCGCTCTGGGCGGTCGCCGAGGACCTCACCGACACGCACGCGCCCGCCTGACCGCTGGCTCGGCACCCGCACCGGCCGGGAGGCACGACCCGACCGCGCCCCGTCGGCGTCAGAACCGCAGGTGGTCGCGAGCGAACGCGTCGATCACCCCCGCCTCGAGGGCACGCTGTCCACGGGCGGTCGGGTGCACGTCGTCGGACTGCATCCACTCCGGGTGACCGGACAGCGGCTGCCCGACGTCGACGTAGGTGCCGCCGTCGCGCCGGGTCGCCCGCTGCAGGGCGTGCGAGATCGTCGCCAGCTGCGCCGGCGGGGCCTGCTCGTTCCACACGGCGCTCAGCCCCACCACCCGGGCTCCGGGCAGGTCGCGGTGGACGAGGGCCACGAGCTGGTCGGTGGCGCTCGTCACCTGTGCGTCGTCCTCGCCCAGGTCGTTCGAGCTCGCCTGCACGAAGACGACCCGGGGGCGCAGGTCGACCGCACGCTTGACGAGCCCCGGGTAGGCACTGGCGCACGCGTCCGGGTCCCCCGCGGCGACGACGCCGGCCCCGTCGCAGGACAGGTTCGTCAGCTGCCACCGTTCGGTCCGGGCGAGGAGCGCGGGCCAGGCCTGCTCCGGCGTCAGGCCGTGGCCGCCGCTCACCGAGTCGCCGATGACGACGATCCGCTCCCCCGGGGCGTGGTCCCAGGCGCGGCCGGTCGGGCTCGGCGAGGAGGCCGCGGCCACCGAGGAGTCCTCGCTGCAGCCGACGAGGGCGAGCGCGGTGAGGGCGGCGAGCGTCGTCGCGAGGACGGCTCGACCGCGGGGACGGCGCCGCGGAGCAGGGTCACCGATGCCCGCGACGGTGCGCGGGGACGGCCGTGTGGTCGGGGTCACGACGGGGACCGTACGCCGCCGGACCACGGCGGGACCGGCCGGTGCGCTGCTGCTCCTCACAGCATCGGGGACGTCCGGGCGGGACGATCACGCCCGGTGCAGCTCCACCGAGCCGTCGAGGCGTCCCGGGTGGGCGAGCCGCGCGTGCTGCAGCACCGTCCGACCGGGCCCGACCGCGGCGGCGACGACGGACAGCGTCGCGACGTGGCCGTCCGGCTCGACCGCGTCGCGCAGGATCGCGTCCGGGTGGTCCGGGGGCAGGGCCGCGGAGTCGGCGAGCACGCCGAACCAGCCGCTCCAGCCGTCGCCCGCGTCGTCGCCGAGGTCGGCGGTGCGGAGTTCGTCGAACGGGCCGAGCGCCGGCGGTCCGGCCGGCGCCGGGGCCGCGCGGAAGGCCTCGAGCCACCGGCCGACCCGCGGCGCGGCGGGGTCGTCCGGGGCTCCGTGGGTCACCATGTGCACGCCGGCCTCGAGCAGGGTCGTCCGCACCGCCCTGCCGTCCCAGGTGTCGACGGCGGCGCCCTCGGCCGTGGCCCGTACCAGGTTGAACGCACGCGTGGTCGGGAGCGAGCCGCCCGCGCCCGGCGCCGCGCCGGTCAGCGCGTCGAGCGGCAGCACGCCGCGGGTGGTCCAGGTGCCGTCGTCGCTCGGCACCGGTTCGACACGGTTCAGCACGACGGCGAGCCCCGCGGCGTCGGACGCGGCGAGCCACGCTCCGCCGGCCGACCGGTCGCGCACACCCCGGACGGCGGGGTCGAGCTCGGGCCACCAGGCGGCGGGCGGGTCCCAGGGACGGTCGGGCGACTCGTCACGGAGCGCCAGCACGGTGACGGGCCACGCGGCGCCGGGGTCGACGCGGACGACGACGGTGCACATGGGCTCGATCCTCGCACGGCCGTCCGGGTAGCGTGACCGACGTGGATGCTGCAGCAGGTCGCCGTCTGTCCGTCGTCGTCGGGATCACCGGGGGCATCGCCGCCTACAAGGCCGTGGGGGTCGTCCGCGACCTCGTCAAGCGCGGCCACGACGTGCACGTCGTCCCGACCGAGGGTGCACTCCGCTTCGTCGGACTGCCGACGCTCGAGGCGCTGAGCCGGAACCCGGTCACGACGAGCGTCTGGGACGACGTGGCCGAGGTGCGGCACGTGGCGCTCGGACGCCGGGCGGACCTGGTCGTCGTCGCGCCCGCGACCGCCGACTCCCTGGCGCGGATGGCCCACGGACTCGCCGGGGACCTGCTCGGGACGACGCTGCTCGCGACCGAGGCGCCCGTGGTCGTCGCCCCCGCGATGCACCCGCAGATGTGGGAGCACCCCGCGACCCGGGCGAACGTCCGGACCCTGCGCGACCGCGGGGTGCACTTCGTCGGGCCGGTGGTCGGCGCGCTGACGGGTGACGACGCCGGGATCGGCCGGATGGCGGAACCCGAGGACATCGCGGCCGCGGCGCTGGCGGTGCTCGACCGACCGACCGAGGCGGGCCGACGGGACCAGGGCGGCGCGGGCCTCCCGGCCGGTGCCGCAGCGGGGTCGGGGACGGGGGCGCGGGGCGACCAGGGCGACCTCGCCGGGGTGCGTGTCGTCGTGAGCGCCGGAGGGACGCGCGAGCCGTTCGACCCGGTGCGCTTCGTCGGCAACCGGTCGAGCGGACGCCAGGGCGTGGCGATCGCCGCGGACGCCGTCCGACGCGGCGCGACCGTGACGCTCGTCGCCGCGAACGTGGACGCCGGGCTCACCGCGGAGCTCGGTGCGACCGTGGTGCCCGTCGGGTCCGCCGAGGAACTCGCCGACGCGGTGCACGCCGCGGCGGTCGACGCCGACGTGGTGGTGATGACCGCCGCGGTCGCGGACTACCGACCGGCCGAGGTCCGCCCCGACAAGCTGAAGAAGGACGACCAGGGCGACACCATGACCCTCGAGCTCGTCCGCAACCCCGACGTGCTGGCCGACCTCGTCCGAGCACGCCGCACGGGTCAGGTCATCGTCGGGTTCGCGGCGGAGACCGAGCCCGACCGCGAGGCCCGGATCGCCCTCGGACGCGCCAAGATCGCCCGGAAGCCGGCCGACCTGCTCGTCGTGAACCACGTCGGGTGGGACGCGGGCTTCGAACGCGAGGAGAACGCGATCGAGGTGCTCGTGCCCGGCGGCGACGTCGTCCGGGAGACCTCCGGCAGCAAGGCGGACGTCGCCACGGCGGTGCTCGACCTCGTCGCGACCGCCCTGACCTGAGCGACGCCCGACACCCGCTCGGGCGAGGGCGTGCACGATGGGCGCATGCGACGACGCGAGCGCGCCCGACGTGCCACCCGGACCGCCACCATGCTCGCCGTGCTCCTCGGCGGAGCCGGCGTCACCCACTTCCTGCGCCCGCGGGGCTACGACCGGATCGTGCCGGAGGGCCTCCCCCCGCGCCTGACCACGGTCGCCTCCGGCGTGGCCGAGCTCGGCATCGCCGCCGGACTCGCCGTGCCGGCCACCCGTCGCGCGTCCGGCTGGGCGGCGGCGGCACTGTTCCTGGCGGTCTTCCCCGCGAACGTCAAGATGGCCGCCGACCTCCTCGACAGCCCACGCGCAGGGCGCGCCGCACGGCTGGTCGGCGTCGCGCGGCTCCCGCTGCAGGCGCCGCTCGTGGCCTGGGCCGTGCGCGTCGGACGACACGCGCCACGACGGTGACCGACTTGGTCCGACAGCGGGCGGCGGTCCCGCTCGTGCACCGGCCCGTCGCCGTGCACGCGTGGGAGGACATCGTGTTCGCGCACTGGCGGCGGGACCCGGCCTCGCTCGCCCGGCTCGTGCCACGCGGCACCCGGCCCGACGTGGTCGACGGCAGCGCGTGGGTGGGTCTGACCGCCTACGTGTTCCGCGAGACGGCCCTCCCGCCGTTCCCGCCCTCACGACGACTCGGTTCGATGACCGAGGTCACGATCGAGATCCCGACCGTCGACACCAGGGGTCGCCACGGCATCGTCTACCGCACGGTCGACACCGGCCACGTCCCCGCCATCGTCGCCGCGAACACGCTGCTCGGCGTGCCGTACACGTTCTCCCACGTCCGGGCGACGCGTCGCGGGGACACCCTCGACCACCGGTCGGTCCGGCGCCCGGCCCGGGCGACGCACCCGGTCCGCTGGGCGCGGGCGCTCGTGCACGCGGGGAACGCACGCCCGCCGCGACCCCGCCCGCGGCACGACGTCCTCGTCCGGGTCACCGCGGGCGACGTCGTGGACACGCCGCTCGCCGCCGCGCTCACCACGCGCGCCGGCATCCACGCGCGGCACCTGGCGCAGACGCTCTTCTGGCAGCGGCAGCACGCGCCGCTGACCGTCCGCAGCGCCCGACTCGAGCGGCTCGAGGGCGACCTGCCGGACGCCGTCGGGCTGCCCGGGCTCCTCGACCGCGACCCCGACTCACTGCTCGTCGTGGACGCGACGACCGTGCGCTACGCGTGGGGCGAGGTGGTCCGGTGAGCGACGACCCGTTCGACCTCGACCGGTTCGTGCGTGCGCAGGAGGGCGTCCACGAGCAGGCACTCGCTGAGCTGGCGGCCGGCCGGAAGCGGTCGCACTGGATGTGGTTCGTGTTCCCGCAGCTCGCCGGCCTCGGGCGCAGTGCGACGGCGCAGCGGTACGCGATCGAGGGGCTCGCCGAGGCGCGGGCGTTCCTGGCGCACCCCGTGCTCGGTCCGCGCCTGCTCGAGGCTGCCCGCACCGTCGTCGACGCACCGGCCCGGAGCGCGGACGACCTGTTCGGTGGGATCGACGCGCTGAAGGCGCGGTCGTCGGCGACCCTGTTCGCCAGGGCCGCCGAGGACCCGGCTCCGTTCCGTGCCCTGCTGGACCGGTGGTTCGACGGGACCGAGGACCCGGTGACGGTCCGGCTGCTCGACGCCACCTGAGGCACGGCGGCCGACGGACGACCGTTCACATATCAGGTACGGTGATCAGGCGTCGACACCGACCGGTCCGGCGCTCCCGACCGTCCACCGAGAACGAGGACACCCGCATGCCGGTCCCCAGCAGCGCCCCCACCGAGCACCAGCTGCTCCGCGACACCGTCCGCCACAAGATCCACGCCGCGATCATGGACGGCACGCTCGAGCCCGGTGAACGCCTCAACGACGACGAGCTCATCGCCTGGCTCGGCGTCTCCCGCACCCCGATCCGCGAGGCCCTCAGCCAGCTCGCCCGCGCCGGTCTCATCGAGATGGCACCGAACCGGTACACCCGGGTCACCACCCCGAAGGCCGAGGAGGTGGTCGAGGCGATGCAGACCCTCGGCGTGCTGTTCGGCGGGGTCGTCCGGCTGGCCGTCCCCCGGCTCACGGCACCGACGCGGAAGAAGATCCTGGCGCAGCTCGACCGCACGATCACCGAGCTCGACGCGCACGACGTCCCCGCCGTCAACCACGACGCGCTCTCGGTCTTCGGGCTGTACGTCGACGCCTGCGGCAACGAGAACCTGCAGCGGGTGTGCCGCGACACGACGGACGGTCTCGCGTTCCGCCTGCGCCTGCCGAACCTCGACGAGCTCATCGACTGGGACCAGCTGACCGCGGACTTCCGCCGGCTGCGCGACGCGACCGAGAGCGGTGACAACATCGCCGCCGAGCTCGCGACCGAGGCGATCCACCTGCTCCCGGGCGAGAAGCGGCACCGCTCCAGCTGAGCGCACCTGTCACGTCGTACAGGAACGCCCGTCCCGGACCTCGGGACGGGCGTTCACGCACGCGGCGTCAGCACCCCGCACGGCACTCGGTCACACGCCCGTGGGGACCGGTAGCATCGCTCCGACCCGCTCGAACAGCCTCGACCCGACGACCCGGGAGCACCGCATGAGCCACCGCCAGCCGGACCGCACCGAGATCGCCGCGCGCCTCGCCGCCGCCGTCGGACGCATCAACCGCCGCGCGCGCACCGACTCGGCCGCGCTGGGCTACGGGCTCGTCTCCGCACTCGCGACGATCCAGGCCGAGGGACCCCTGCGCCCCGGCGACCTGTCGCGGATCGAGGTCGTCACGAAGCCCACGATGACGCGCATCCTCACCGAGCTCGAGCAGCGCGGCTTCATCGAACGCGAGGCCGACCCGCGGGACGGCCGGGCGTTCATGGTGTCGGCCACCCCCGCTGGCGTCGCTGCCGTCGAACGGGCCCGCTCCGACCGCACCGGCATCGTCGCCGGGCTCATCGCGGACCTGCCCGACGACGACGTCGACTCCATCGCCGCCGCCCTCGCCGCCCTCGAACGGATCGGCCAGGGCGAGCGCTCCCAGGAAGCACACACCTCCGGGCGCTGATCCGGCGGCGTCAGCACCGTTACCGAACCGTTACCAAGGGGTGGACGGACGGTTCTGCCAGGACTTCCGGACGGGCTGTCCAGGCTGACACGTCATCGTGACGGCTTCGCCCGAGCAGGCGGCCACCCGGTCGCCCAGCGGCGGACGGACGGGCCCCACACCACCGTCCGGTCCTCCCCCGGCTCGCGGCTCCCCCACGACGGCCGTCCCGACGGTCGTGCACGCTCCCCCACACCCGCGTGCCCGATCCGGCGTGCCCGGGAGTCGCCCTCCAGCCGGCCGACCACCGGAACCGATGACGCGAACCACCCCCGAAGCCCCCTTCACCGCGACCACCCGACGCCAGGCGCTCGACTCCCCGAGCCGCCGTGTCCGCCGTGCGCTCCGCAGTCGCTCCGCCCTCGTCGTCGGGGGCGTTGCCGCCGTCGCCCTCGTCGGCGGACTCGCCACCGTCGGCACACAGCCGGCCATCGGCGAGGCCATCGGCGTCCCCTCCGCGAGCGCCTCGGCCACCCCCGCGCTGCACGGCGCGGACCTCGACCGCGCCCAGGCCGCCGCGACCATCGCGACCGCCCGAACGGTGCTCGCCGACGCGAACGACAAGACCGACACGCGCGCCCTCGAACGCCAGGTCGCAGCCCTGTCGGACTACCGCGGCATGTCCGGCTCCGCGATCACCACCCGCATCGCCTCGACCGTCGACGCCACGACGCAGGTCGCCGACGAGAGCGCGTCCCAGGACAAGGCGGACGCCGACGCGGCGGCAGCGGCAGCAGCGCAGGCGAAGGCCGACGCCGAGGCGAAGGCCGCAGCCGAGCGTGCGGCAGCGGAGGCCGCGGCAGCAGCCGAGCGCCTCGCCGCTGCGAACACCGTCGCCGGCGCCAAGGCCACGGCGTCCTCGATGGCGTCGTCGCAGTACGGCTGGGGCTCCGCGCAGTTCCAGTGCCTCGACAACCTGTGGACCAAGGAGTCCGGCTGGAACTACCGGGCCGTCAACCCGAACGGTGGCGCGACGGGCATCCCGCAGGCGCTCCCCGGCTCGAAGATGGCCACGGTCGCGGCCGACTGGCAGACCAACGCCACCACCCAGATCACCTGGGGGCTGCGGTACATCAGCGCCGCCTACGGCACGCCCTGTGCCGCGTGGGCCCACTCGCAGGCGAACAACTTCTACTGAGCCGCGAGCGGGTGACGGGCGTCACCGGATGACGGACGGGAGGCACGGTGCCGGCGGGCGCCGTGCCTCCCGTCCGTCCCGTGGTCCGTCGTCGTCACCCTGCCGCCGTGCGAGCGAGCCCGTCCGGTCAGCCGACGCGCGCGATGCGCACGTCCACGCGGCCGAGCGCGAGCCCGCGCTCGCCCGCGACGCGGAGCGCAGCGTCGTGCGCCGCACGCGCCGCAGCCCGCGCGGGAGCCGATCCGTCGGTGCCGATGACGACGCGGAGGACGTCGTCGTCGAGCACCACCCGGGACACCGGCGCACGCGAGGCGAGCCGCCGGGCGGACTCGACCGCGCTGCCGAGGGTCGGCCGCGCGCGGTACAGGTCGGCGACGCCGGGCGCCGCGAGGACCGCGGCCTCGATCGCCGCGGCCGTCTCGTCGTCGATGCTCATGCGAGGCCCTCCTCGTCGGTCGCTCCGGGCGCTGCCTGGTCCCCGTCGTGCGCGGGCGGGAGCGGGGGCAGGAGGTCACGGACGTGCACGTCGACCGCCTCGACACGGAGGTCGGTCTGCTCGGCGAGGATCTCGGCGACGGCCTGGCGGACGTGCTCGGCGGTGGCGTGGATCGGTGCCCCCGACCGGATCGCCAGCTCGACCAGGACCCGGACGGGTGCATCGAGCAGCGTGACGTCGCCCTGCAGCGCGCAGCGGGCGATCACGACACCGGGGACGACGTCCCCGGCGGTCCGGACCAGGGACCGGATGGCTCCCTCGGTCATCACGGGACGCTCGGTCGGGACGGACGGGCGCAGCGGGACGTCGCGACCGGCGCGGGCCTCGAGCGAGATGTTCGCCAGGACACCGCCGATCCACGACTCGTCCGCGGGTGCCTCCTGCTCAGCGGCGGTGTCGAGCGAGCCGAGGGACGACTGTCGGAGCCGGACGAGTGCGGCGAGCGCGTTCTGGCACGCCGCGGAGTCGTCGATGCTCGGGTCGGCCGGTTGCATCCCGGCGTCCAGGTAGTCCGCGAGCTCGTCGATGGTGTGGCCGTCGAGGTCCTCGGGTTCGAGCGCGTCGAGCGGTACGTCGTCGGGGCGCGTGCGGTCGGGTCCGGTCATCGCCATGCCTCCATGAGACGGATCATGTTCTTCCTCGCACGCGAGAGCAGGCCACGCACGGTCGACACCGGCAGGTCGAGCTCCTCGGCGATGTCCTCGTAGCGGTACTCGAGCATCTCCTTCATCACCCAGCACCGTCGCTGCGCCTCGGGGAGCTCGGCGAGGGCGGTCTCGACCGCCTCCTCGCGGGACCGGGCCTCGGCGACCCGCTCGGGAGCGTCGTCCCGCGGTGCCGCGACCTCGAGCTCGGTGACGTCGAGGTGCTCGCGCCGCGCCCGGATGCGGTCGATGCACTTGCGACTGAGGATCCGCATGAGCCACGACTTGACCTTGGCGCCGTCGTCGAGCGCGTCGAGCCGGTTCCACGCGGTGATGAAGGTCTCCTGCACGACGTCGTCGAGCTCGTCGGTCGATCCGAGGGTCCGCCGGGCGTAGGCCCGGAGCAGGGGTGTGTACCGCCGGATCAGGACCTCGAACGCCCGGACGTCGCCGTCGGACGAGCGGCCCGCGAGGACGGCGTCGTCGAGGTCGGCGAGGGGCTGGTAGGGCACACCACCCTTCTACCGGTCAGTGGTGGAGGAAGTCTGGGCGGGTGGCCGCGCACGACGGTGGGCTCGGCTCCGTGACCCCGGTGCGCCAGGATGTGGGCATGAGCCACGTCACCGCCGTCTGCCGCGTCGACCAGCTGCTCCGCGACTCCGGCACGATCGGCATCACCGCCATCGACAAGCGCCCGGTCGTGGGGCCCGTCCGTGTCCGCCCGCTCGGGCTCCACGCCGACGTGCAGGCGGACCGCAAGCACCACGGCGGCGAGGACCAGGCGGTGTACGCCTACGCCGACGAGGACGCCGCGTACTTCGCCGAGGCCCTGGGGCGCGACGTCCCACCCGGGCTGTTCGGCGAGAATCTCCGCACGAGCGGGGTCGACGTCACGGGTGCCGTCACGGGCGAGCGGTGGCGCATCGGCGAGACGCTCGAACTCGAGGTGACCATCCCACGGGTGCCGTGCGGGACCTTCGCCCGCCGGATGGGGATCCCCGGCTGGGTGAAGCGGTTCGCCGCGGAGAACCGGCCGGGTGCGTACCTCCGGGTCCTGCACAGCGGACCGGTGGCAGCCGGCGACCCGGTGGTCGTCACACACCGCCCGGAGCACGGCGTCACGATCGGCGAGATCTCGGCCGGCCCGTCAGCCGAGCGGGCCCGCGCGGTGCTGGACTCCGGCGACCGACTCGCTCCGACGGTCCTCCGTGACCTCGCGAAGGTCCTCGCGCGCGGCCGGGTCTGACCCTTCCGCCCGACGGCGCGCTGCCGGGTCGAGGGGGCGCCGGTTCCGCGGGAGACCGGCGACGACCAGGTCGTACGAGTTCGCCACGAGGTCCTCGACCATGGTCTCGTCGAGACCGTCTCCCGGTGACAGCGTGATCCAGTGACGCTTGTCCATGTGCCACCCCGGGCTGATCTCGGCGTGGTCGCGGACGAGTGCCGCCCCGTGCGGCGGCGCGCACTTCAGGTTGACGATGGGCACCCCGCGCAACGTCGTGGCGAGCACGAACATCCGGCCGACCACCTTGTGGACGACGGACTGCTCGCCGAAGGGCTGCGTCTCCTCGACCGCGGGCAGGGCCAGTGCCGTCCGGAAGGTCACCTCGTGCAGTACTGTGCCGTCCATCGCACCAGCATGCCGCACACGCCTCGTTCGGGGGGATCAAGGAACGAGTCATGCTCGGGTACGCTCGGTCCGCCGTGCACCCGACGCGGCGGCCGCGCGAGCGGTCACGACCCGTCCCAGGGGAAGAACCCGTGCGCATCATCCACAGCCTCGGCGTCGCCGCCGTCACCACCGCTTTCGCCGCGTCCGTCGTGCTCGGCGGCGCGACCACCGCCTCCGCCGCGCCGAAGACCTACGCGAACTGCACCGCCGTCCACAAGGTGTACTCCGGCGGCATCGCGAAGAAGTCCGTGACGAAGAACCGGGTGACCTCCGGTGGGAAGACCACCTACCGCGCACTCAAGGGCACCGTCAAGAAGGACGACGCGCTCTACGGGGCCAACAAGAAGATGGACCGCGACGGCGACGGGATCGCCTGCGAGAAGAGCTGACGTCCGACGGACCGAGCGTCCGGCCAGCCCGGCGACGGATCGCTCGGTCGACCGGGGCGCTCGATCGCCCGGCACTCGCCGCCGCCCGCGGCCGCCCGCGGCCGCCCGCGGTCAGAGCGTCGGGACGCCCTCGTGCCCCGACCTCGGCCGGGCCGTACCGGCGACGCCGGTGACGACGGAGCCCGCGGGGACGTCCTTCGTCACGACCGTGTTCGCACCGACCACGGAGTCCGCGCCGATCGTGATCGCGCCGATCAGCGACGACCCGGCACCGAGCACCACGCGGTCACCCACGGTCGGGTGCCGCCGCCGCCCCGGACCGTGCTCGCCCCCGCGCCCGCCGAGCGTGACGCCGTGGAACACCAGCACGTCGTCACCGATGACCGCCGTCTCCCCGATCACGACGCCGAGGCCGTGGTCGATGAAGAAGCGCCGGCCGATGCGGGCGCCGGGGTGGATCTCGATGCCCGTGATCGATCGAGCGACCTGCGCGACCACCCGGGCCGCGAACCGGGATCCAGGGAGACCACGCGCGAGCCACAGCCGGTGCGTGAACCGGTAGGTCCAGATCGCGTGCAGCCCCGAGTAGACCACCGCGTTCTCCAGGTCACCCCGGGCAGCGGGGTCACCGCGGCGTGCCGCAGCGAGGTCCTCGCGGACCCGCCACAGCACGCCGCGTCGGACGGCACGCGTCACGCAGTGAGCCCCTCGAACAGCGGCGTGGACAGGTAGCGTTCGCCGGTGTCGCACACGATCGCGACCACGCGCTTGCCGGCGTTCTCCGGACGGGCGGCGATCTCGACGGCGGCGTGGATGATCGCGCCCGACGAGATGCCGGCCAGGATGCCCTCCTCGGTCCCGAGCGCGCGGGCGAGCCGGAGTGCGTCGTCGAGCTCGACGTCGAACACCTCGTCGATGACCTCACGGTCGAGGACCTCGGGGACGAAGTTGGCGCCGATCCCCTGGATCTTGTGCGGCCCCGCCTTGCCCTCGGTCAGCAGCGGGGAGTCCTTCGGCTCGACGGCGACGATCTGCACGCCCGGCACGCGCTCCTTGAGCACCTGACCGACACCCGTGATCGTCCCGCCGGTCCCGACACCGGCGACGAAGACGTCGACGTGGCCCTCGGTGTCGCGGAGGATCTCCTCCGCCGTGGTCCTGCGGTGGATGGCGGCGTTCGCGGCCGTCTCGAACTGGTGGGCCAGGATCGCGCCGGGGGTCTCGTCGACGATCTGGCCCGCGCGCGCCACGGCGCCCTTCATGCCCTCGGAACCCGGGGTCAGGACGATCTCGGCGCCGAAGGCACGGATCAGGGCACGCCGCTCGACGCTCATCGTCTCGGGCATCGTGATGACGACGCGGTAGCCGCGGGCGGCGCCGACCAGCGCCAGGGCGATGCCGGTGTTGCCGGACGAGCCCTCGACGACGGTGCCGCCGGGGCGCAGCTCGCCGGACTCCTCGGCCGCGTCGATGATCGCGACACCGAGGCGGTCCTTGACGCTCGAGCCCGGGTTGTAGAACTCGAGCTTCGCGAGGACCTCGGCGCCGTCGGCCTTCGGCAGGCGGTTGAGCCGGACGAGCGGGGTGTTGCCGAACGCCTGCGAGATGTTGTCGTAGATGGTGCCGGTCATCCGTTGTCGTCCTCCGGGTCGAGTTCTCACGCCGTCGGTGGCGGCGCTGCGGTCCGCTCGCGATCCTAGCGACGGCGCCCGGTGTTCCCCTGTCGATGACGCCCCTTGACACGGCGGGCGCACACCGCGCCTCCCGGCCACCCCTGCCCCACCGCGCCCGCGCCCGCGCGGCTCAGCGCAGCGCGCTCCGCGCGAACCGCTCGTCCGTCGCTTCGAGGACCCGCAGCACGTTCCCCCCGGCGAGCGCCCGCAGGTCGTCGTCACCCCAGCCGCGTCGCCGCAGCTCCTCCGCGAGCACCGGGTACCGCGACACGTCCCGCAGGTCCGGCGGCAGCACGGGCGTGCCGTCGTAGTCGCCACCGAGGCCCAGGTGGGCCGCGCCCGCGACCTCACGGGCGTGGTCGACGTGGTCGGCGACGTCCGCCACCGTGACGAGCGGCGGTTCCCCCTCGGACCCCGCTTCCTCCCAGTCGGCCCACGCGCGGGACACGAACTTCGGCACGAAGGTGATCATCACGACGCCCCCGTTGTCGGCGAGCCGGGCGAGCACGTCGTCGGGCACGTTCCGCGGGTGGTCGTCGACGGCGACGGTGGACGAGTGGCTGAAGACGACCGGCTGCGTCGCGACGTCGAGGGTGTCCCGCATCGTCGCCGGCGCGGTGTGCGACAGGTCGACGAGCATGCCGATCCGCTCCATCTCGGCGACGACCTCGCGTCCGCGGTCGGTCAGGCCGCCGTGTGCCCGGGCGCCGGTGGCCGAGTCGGCCCAGGTCGTGTCGTCGTTGTGCGTCAGCGTCATGTAGCGGACGCCGAGCCGGGCGAAGGACCGGAGCACCGCGAGGTCGTCGCCGATGGAGTGCCCGCCCTCGGCGCCGAGCAGCGACGCGATCCGTCCGGCGTCGACGGCGGTGCGCAGTTCGGCAGCGGTGCGGACGCAGGTCAGGTCGTCGGGGTACCGCGCGATGATCCGGTGCGCGGTGTCGATCTGCTGCAGGGTGGTGCGCACCGGGTCCGGGTCGTCCGACGGCACGAACACCGACCAGAACTGGCCCACGACCCCGCCGGCCCGGAGCTTCGGCAGGTCGGTGTGCAGCGTGCCCTGTCCGCGGTCGATGCCCTCGACGCCGGAGTCGTGCGACTCGCGGCGCTCCCACGGGAGGTCGTTGTGTCCGTCGATGACCGGGAAGGCGAGGGTGTCGAACGTCATGTCGCCGACGCTACCGCGTGGTCGCGCCGTCGCTAGGCTCGCGGTGTGCTCCCCGTGACGCTCCGGACCGACCGGCTCGTGCTCTCCGCGCCGGGTCCCGCCGACGCGGAGGCCGTCATCGCGTACGCGAACGACCCGGACGTCATCGCGTTCACCCCGGTCCCCGTGCCGTACGGGCACGCCGAGGCCCGTCAGTGGCTCGACCTGGTCGAGGTCGGGTGGCGTGACGACACCCGGTACGACTTCGGGATCCGCCGTGCGGAGGACCCCCGGCTGCTCGGTACCGTCGGCGTCTTCGGCTTCGTGGACGGCGCCGGCGAGATCGGCTGGGCGCTGCACCCCGACGGCCGCGGGCAGGGCCTGATGGCCGAGGCCGCCGATCGTGTGCTGGCGTGGGCGTTCGCCGCACCGCCGGACGGGCTCGGCCTGGTGCGGGTGCAGTGGCGCGCACTCGGGACGAACGCCGCGTCGTCCGCGACGGCCCGGCGGATCGGCATGCGCTTCGAGGGTCGGTCCCGATCGGCCGTCGTGCACCGGGGCGCCCGCAACGACCAGCTGCTCGCCGCGGTGCTGCGCGACGACGACCGCACGGTGCCGCAGGTCTGGCCGGACGCGTGACCGTCGCCTTCCGGGTGGTCACCGAGATCGCCGCTCCGGTGGAGCGCGTCTTCGCGCTGTCGCTCGACATCGGCGCGCACGAACGCTCGATGGCCGACACCGACGAACGCGCCGTGGCCGGGACGACGTCCGGCACGATCGGGCTCGGCGAGAGCGTCACGTGGCGCGCGCGGCACTTCGGGATCGTCTGGTCGATGACGAGCAGGGTCACCGCCCTGGAGGCTCCGGGTCGCTTCGTCGACGAGCAGGTGCGTGGTCCGTTCGCCCGGTTCCGGCACGAGCACCGGTTCGAGCCGTCGGCCGACGGGACGCGGATGGTCGACGAGGTCGTCTTCCGGGCGCCCCTCGGCCCGCTCGGCTGGCTGGCCGAGCGGGTAGCGCTCGCCCGCTACCTGCCGCGGTTGATCGCCGCGCGCGGCGCATCGCTGCGCGACGAGCTCGAGCGGGACGGGGACGGTCAGCGGGGGGCGAGCTCCCCGAGCGCGTCGTAGGCCGCCGCCACGGCGTCGACCCGGGCACGCCCTGCCGGCCCGGAGGCTTCGTACACGTCGTTCGCGATCGCCGCGACGACCGCGAAGAGCGCCGCCATCGAGTCGAACGCCGACGGCGAGTCCACCGGGCAGAGCACTGCGGTCGCCGCGGGCGCCGCGATCACGGCTGCGGTCGGGTCGCCGAGCACGACCACGTCGGCGCCGGTCGCGACGCAGTGCCGCACGAGCCGTTCGGCACCCGCCGCGTGCCGCCTGACCGTGACGAGCACGACGAGGTCGCGGCGGTCGAGGTCGGCGACCTCCTCGCCCAGGCGCTGCCCCGGTGCCGGACCGATCCGGACGTCCGGTCGCACCTGGGCCAGCTGCGACCGGAGCTGCATGGCGACGGGGTGCGCGCCGCGTTCCCCGAAGACGAGCACCCGCCGGGCACGGACGATCCGGCGGGCGAGCCGGACGCGGTCGGCCCGGGCGAGCGAGGCGAACGCGGCGTCGAGGTTGCGTGCCTCGACGGCCCGCTGGTCGACGTGCGCGGCGTCCTCGGCGGCCCACGGCAGGCCGCTCCCCCGCGCGGACATGAGCTCCTGGCGGACCTCGGCGGCGTCCTGGAACCCCAGGGACCGGACGAGCCGCGAGACGGTGGCCTTCGACGTGCCCGACTCGGCCGCGAGCTCGGCGGAGGTGCCGACGAGCAGCAGCTCCGGATCGTGCCGGACCATCGCGGCGACCCGGCGTTCCGCGGGCGACAGGCGGTCCCAGACGGCGTCCACCCGGGCACGGACGTCGGGCGCGGCGCTCACCGGGTCTCCGCACGGTCGTCGGCGATGCGCTCGACGGCGACGGCCAGCGCGTCGAGGCCGAGCGCGACGTCGTCCTCGGAGACGAACTCGTCCGGGTGGTGGCTGATGCCGTCGGGGTTGCGCAGGAACAGCATCGCGACGTCGGTGACCAGCCCGAGGGACATCGCGTCGTGCCCGGCGCGCGAGAAGAGCTCCGCTGGTGTGGCCTCCCCGGTCGCGGCGATCCCCGCACGGACGGCGTCCATCAACACCGGGGCACAGAACACCGCCGGGGCACGGTGCACCTCGGTCGGCGACACGGTCACGCCACGACGGGCTCCGATCTCGTCGAAGACCGCCGTGATCGACTCCCAGACGCGGTCACGTCCCTCGTCGAACTCCCCCCGCAGGTCGACGCTGAACCGGGCCAGGCCGGGGACGACGTTGACCGCCCCGGGCTCGACGGACATCGTGCCGACGGTGCCGACGTGCTGCTCGGCGCGACAGATCCGCTCGACGGCGAGCGCCGCCTCGGCCGCGGCGAGCAGCGCGTCGTGACGCCGCTCGTACGGGGTGCCGCCGGCGTGCCGTGCCTCGCCGACGGCCTCGACGGTGAACCGCCGGGCGCTCGCGATGCTCGTGACGACACCGAGCGCCTGCCCCGCCTGCTCGAGGTGGGGGCCCTGCTCGATGTGCGCCTCGAGGTAGCCGACGAGCCGCTCCGGGGGCAGTGCCGCCTCGCCGACGCGTTCCGGATCGAGCCCGAAGTCGGTGAAGGCCCGGCGGAGCGTGACACCGTCGCCGTCCTCGAGGTCCCACCACGCGTCGTCCCAGACCCCCGCCACGGCCGACGAGCCCAACAGTGCCTTGCCGAAGCGCGTCCCTTCCTCGTCGGAGAACGCGATCACCTGCAGCGCGAAGGGCAGCGGGCCGGAGGCCGTGAGCCGCGCCACCGTGCGGATCGCCATGAGCACGCCGACCACTCCGTCGTACCGGCCGGCGTCCACCACGGTGTCGAGGTGTGAGCCGAGCAGCAGCACGGGTGCGTCCGGCGTCGCACCGTCGACGATGCCGTGCAGGTTGCCCGCGGCGTCCTGCCAGGTGCGGAGTCCGGCGTCGCGCATCCACTCCGCGACCACGGCGTTCACCCGGGCGTGCTCTGGCGACAGGTAGACGCGGGTGGTGCGTCCGTCGTCCTGCGAGATCCCGGCGAGCGCGTCGCACCACCGGACGATCGTCGCGGCGTCGGCGATCGCCCGGGCGCTCGCGGTCGGCGCCGCGGGGACCTCGGCCGTCGCGGGTCCGGTCGTCGTCGTCACAGGGCTGCCCCGACCGGCGCGACGCGGCCGGCGTGGACGTCGAGCGCGGCGTCGACCCCGGCGCCATGCGGGACGGCGTGCCCGGCCCGGCGCAGGCAGTGTTCGAGGGCGGCCAGCGTGCGCACGACGGTGTCCTTGCGGGCGTTGTAGCCCATCGTGCCGATGCGCCAGACCCGTCCGTGCAGCGGCCCGAACGAGGTCCCGATCTCGATGCCGTGGTCCTCGAGCATCGCGCCCCGTACCTCGTCGCCGACGACGCCGTCCGGGATCTCCACGGCGACCACGTTGTGCATCTTGTGCGCGACGTCACCGAACACCTGCAGTCCGAGCGCCTCGACCCCGGCGAGCATCGCGCGACCGGCGATCGCGTGGCGCTCGACCACGGCGTCCCGCCCCTCCTCGAGCAGGATGCGGGCGCACTCGTTCGCGGCGTAGAGCATCGACGCGGCCTCGGTGTGGTGGTTGAGGCGCCGCGGGCCCCAGTAGTCGAGGATCATCGCGAGGTCGAGGTAGTTCGAGCGGATCGGGTCGTCGGACACGACGTCGTCGGCCTCGCGGATGCCGGCCTCGATGCTGCGGCGGCCGTCGAGCACCGCCACGGCACGCGGCGACAGGGTGATCGGTGCACTGCCGGAGGGGCCGCCCAGGCACTTCTGCAGGCCGGCGCTCACGACGTCGATGCCCCAAGCGTCGGTCTCGAGCGGGTTGCCGCCGATGCTCGCCGTCGCGTCGGTGTAGAGGAGGGCGCCGTGCCGGTCACAGATCGCCCCGAGCTCGTCGAGCGGCTGGTTCATCGTCGTCGAGGTGTCGCCCTGCACGATCGCCAGGACCTTCGGTCGGACCCGGCGCACCGCGTCCTCGATCACGGACGGCGGGAAGACCTGCCCCCACTCGGTCTCGATGGTGTGCACCTCGGCGCCGGCACGGGTCGCGATCTCGGCGAGCAGGTGCCCGAAGCGTCCGAAGACCGGCACGAGCACCCGGTCCCCCGGGGCGAGCAGTGACACCAGGGCCGCTTCGATGCCCGCGCGGGACGTGCCGTCGACGAGCACGGTGGCGTCGTTCCGTGTCCCGAAGACCTC
The DNA here is from genome assembly GCF_023712445.1 of Curtobacterium sp. P97. NCBI lineage: Bacteria > Bacillati > Actinomycetota > Actinomycetes > Micrococcales > Microbacteriaceae > Curtobacterium > Curtobacterium sp. P97. The sequence goes on from NZ_JAMAYF010000001.1 coordinate 355,477, forward strand.
GCGGTAGAGCTCCTGCGTCGCGGTCATCGTCGTCGTCATCCACGGGTCGTACTGCCCGACGAGCGGGGTCGACAGCGCGCGGAGCACGCGGGGGTCGGCGTCGATCGGCCCCGGTCCCATCAGGAGTCGGGCGGGTGGGTTGACTGGCTGCGTCATGATGCCTCCGTTCCGGGAACGAGCGTAGCGAAACGTCCGTTTCGTGCGTGTTGCGGCGCCGCGGGGCGGTCGAGCAGGACCCCCTCGACGGCGGTGACCCCGAGGCCGGCCGTCGCCACGAGCCGCCCGCGGAGCCAGGTCTCGGTGACGACCCCGAGCGTGTGCAGGCCGGCGTACGCGGACACCGGGTTGCGGTGGGCCAGGGCCGACACCTCGACGACGCCCTCGACCGCCGGGTCGAGGACGGCGAGGTGCGCGACCGCACCCGGCGCGATCCGACCGCGGTCGTGGAAGCCGACGATCGCCGCGGGGCCGGTCGTGAACCAGGGCAGGACGGCCTCGAGCGGGAGCCCCCGGCGCACGGCCTCGGTCCAGACCGCCCGGAAGCCCACCTGGAGTCCGGCGATGCCGCCCCACGCCGACCCCCAGTCGTCGGTCTTCAGGTCGGCTGTGGACGGCGAGTGGTCCGACACGACGCAGTCGATCGTGCCGTCGAGCAGCCCCGCCCAGAGCGCGTCGCGGTTCGCGTCGTCGCGGATCGGCGGGCAGCACTTGAACTCGGTCGCGCCGTCCGGGATCGACCCGGCCTCGAACGCCAGGTAGTGCGGACACGTCTCGACGGTCACCCGGACCCCGTCGGCCTTCGCGGCGCGGATCATCGGGAGGACCCCGGCGTCGGACAGGTGCAGCACGTGCACGCGGGCACCCGTCGACCGCGCGCCGTCGAGGACCCGCGCGACCGCGGACTGCTCGGCGCGGCCCGGACGGGTGGCGAGGAAGTCGGCGTACCGTCCGCCGAGCGTCTCGTGCGGCACGAGGTGGTCCGGGTCCTCGGCGTGCACGATGAGCAGGGCGTCGAGCTCGGCGACCTCCTCGATCGCTGCTCGGAGCTGTACCGGGTCGAGGTGCGGGAACTCGTCCACACCGCTCGGCGCGGTGAAGCACTTGAAGCCGAAGACCCCGGCGTCGTGCAGCGGACCGCGTGCTCCGGCGTTCGCGGGGACCGCGCCGCCCCAGAACCCGACGTCCACCGCGACCCGGCCCGCGGCGCTCGCCCGCTTCACCGCGAGGGCGTCGACGTCCACGGTTGCCGGGATCGAGTTGAGCGGCATGTCGATGATCGTGGTCACGCCGCCGAGGGCCGCCGCCCGCGTGGCCGAGGCGAAGCCCTCCCATTCGGTGCGACCGGGTTCGTTGACGTGCACGTGCGTGTCGACGAGCCCGGGCAGGAGCACGTGCTCGTCGGGCACGGTGCGGTCGAGCGAGGCCGCGACCGCGGCACCGAACGGCAGGACCGCGTCGACCACGCCGTCGCGGACCACCACCGCGGCCGGGCGGAGGACGCCGTCGACCCACGCCCGCCGAGCGCGGAGCACCAGGTCGGCGCCCACCGCGGCGCTCATGCCGAGGCCCCCGCGAGCACGATCGGCGCGGAGACGTCGGACCTCTGCAGCGTGAACCCGGACAGGAGCCCGGTCACCGGCTTCGGTGGCGGAGGCGCGTACTCGCCGGTCTTGCCCGTGCGCAGCCCGAGCCGGACGAGCGACTCCGCGAGCACCGTCGCCGCAGCCACCCCGTCGACCACCGGCGCACCGATCTCGTGCGAGACCTCGGCACAGAACGCCGCCATGCCCGCGCAGCCGAGCACCACCGCATCGGCGCCGCCGGCGAGCACGGCGCGGCACTCCTCGACGACGAGCTCCCGGGCGCCCGACGTCGGATCGTCGAGCTGCAGCACCGGCACCTCGCACGCACGGACCTCGGTCACCCGGGACGCGAACCCGTAGCGCTCCGCGAGCTCCCACGCCCGTCCGGTCGTGCGCGCCAGCGTCGTGACGACCCCGAACCGGCGCCCCAGCATCGCAGCGGCGTGGAAGCCGGCCTCGGCGATCCCGAGCACCGGCCCGGCGGCCAGCTCGCGCGCGGCGTCGAGACCCGGGTCGCCGAAGCACGCGACGACGTACGCGTCGACACCCTCCTGCTCGCCGAGCGCGATCTGCTCCAGGAGCCCGGGGACCGCCAGGGCCTCCTCGTAGTGACTCTCGATCGAGGCGGGTCCGGTGGTGGGCGTCACCGCCTCGACGACGGTGCCGGGTCCGGCGACCGCGGCCGCGGCGCGGCCGATCGAGGCCGTCATCGACGGGGTGGTGTTGGGGTTGACGACGCGGATGCGCAAGCGGAGCCTCTCAGGCGGGGGTGGGGACGAGGAGGAGGTGGTGGACCCGGGCGGCGACGGTCCGGCCGGGAGGCGTGTCGCGCCTCCCGGCCGGGGTCGGTGCAGGGGTGTGGCGGACGGTCAGTCGCGTCCTGCCGCCGCGCCGTCGTCGACCGTCGGGTCCTCCGATGCCAGCACCGGCATCCGCGGCGACCGACGCTCGAGCGCCCGGAAGACGACCAGCCCGAGCCCGCAGCCGATGAACCAGCTGTAGTTGCTCAACCACGGCAGGACACCCGTCGCGGGCGGCAGCACCGCGCTGGCGACCGACACCGCGCCGGCGAGCAGCAGGGTCCACATCGCGTTCGGGTTCCAGCCCGCGCGGTACCAGTACCGGGCGGTGGGCTCCTTCGTGTACATGTCGTCGACCGCCACCCGCTGCTTCGCGACCAGGTAGTAGCCGGCGATCAGGATCCCGAACAGCGGGCCGATCAGTGCGCCGAGGATGCCGAGCGTGTAGAGGATCGCCTGGTCGTTGCCGTACCAGTTCCACGGCGTCAGCAGCACGGAGCCGACCGCGGCGATCATGCCGCCCGTCCGCCAGCTGATCCTCCGCGGGGCGACGTTCGAGAAGTCGAACGCGGGGCTGATGAAGTTCGCGACGATGTTGATGCCGACCGTCGCGGTGACGAAGGTGAGGCCGCCGAGCAGGATCGCGAACGGTGCGTCGATCGCCTGGACGGTCTCGATCGGGTCGGTGATGAGCTTGCCGAACACCGGGACCGTCGCGCTCGCGCAGAGCACGGTGAGGACCGAGAAGAACAGGAAGTTGACCGGCAGGCCCCAGAGGTTGCCACGCTTGACGGCTCGGAACGAGCGACCGTAGCGCGAGAAGTCACCGAAGTTCAGCATCGGACCGGAGAAGTAGCTGACGACGATCGCCACGGCCGAGAGCATGACCGGGATCGAGGCACCGAACGACATCGGCGCGCCCGTGTGCAGCGTCAGCGAGATGTTGCCGATGCCGGCCCGGGCGACGAGGTAGACGGCGAGCGCGATCATCACGACGTAGACGGCCGGACCGGCGAAGTCGATGAAGCGGCGGATCGCCTCCATGCCCATCGAGAAGAGCGCGGCCTGCGCGACCCAGAGGATGCCGTACGAGATCCAGCCCAGCGCGGAGAGCCCGAGGAACGAGTGGTCGAGCAGCGCCGCTGAGCCCGGGAGGAACTTCAGGAACACGATGTTGAGCGACTGCGCGGCGAGGAAGGTCTGCACGCCGTACCAGGCCGTCGCGATCAGGCCGCGGATGACGGCGGGGACGTTCGCCCCGATGACGCCGAACACCGCGCGGTTGATGACCGGGTACGGCACCCCGGTGCGCTGGGACGGCTTCGCGACGAGGTTCGCGAACACCTGCACGATGAGGATGCCGACGACCAGGGCGACGAGCACCTGCCAGCTCGCGATGCCGAGCGCGAAGAGCGACCCGGCGGTGACGTACCCGCCGACCGAGTGCACGTCGGACATCCAGAAGGCGAAGATGTTGTAGCTCGTCCATCGCTGCTCGCGCAGCGGGGCGAGGTCCTCGTTGGTGAGCGCCGGGTCGTACCCGGGCTTGACGATGCCGGCGCCGGCGGCTGCCGACGACGTCGTCCGGGGGGCGTGGGGCGCGGCGACCGGGGTCGCGATCTCTGTGACCAAGGCGTCCTCCGTGGGAGTGTGCGGCGGGGGTCCCCGCTCGAGGACGACGCTACGAAGGCACTTCGCATCGCCCGTTTCCCTCGTGTAACGGTCGTGTGACACGGACGGCCCGCTGGAACGCTCGTTCCGGGCGGCGGCTGCGGGATGCCGCAGGGAACGCCGCAGGTCCTGCCCCAAGCCCGTCCAGGCCGCCCGACCGGCTCCATCATCGAGGGATGACCACGGGCATCCGGATCGACCACGTCGGCGTCACCGTGCCGGACGTGGAGGCCGCCACGGCGTTCTTCGCGAACGCCTTCGACGCCGTCGTGCTGTACGACGTGCGCCGGACCACCGACGAGCCGAACGGCACACCGGAGGCCCACCGCTACCTCGGCATCCCGTCGTCGATGGCGCAGGGCGCGATCCGCATGCTCGCGCTGCCCGAGGGACCCGGACTCGAGCTCTTCGAGTACCGCGGACCCGACCAGCGCGCCGCCGCGCACCCGTCGGACCTCGGGTGGCAGCACCTGGCGCTGTACGTCGACGACCTCGACGCAGCCCTCGCCCGCGCGGAGTCCGCCGGTGCCGTCCGCAACTCGGACCCGCGGCCGCTGCGTGGCGAGGAGGCCGGGGAGGGCAACCGGTTCGTCTACACGCGCACCCCGTGGGGGTCGACGCTCGAGCTGGTCACCTACCCGACGCCGCAGCCGTACCTGCTGCACGCGCCGCGGGCGAAGTGGGCGCCGTGGCCGGACGTCGCCCAGCTCCGGCAGCTGGACCGGGCCTGACCGCATCAGGCTCGCGAACGGCCTGGAGGCACGGCTCGCGGCCGCCGCGCCGGTCACTGCGGGCGCCGGGTCGCGTCCACGTCGAGAGGCGGACGGGTCAGCGGGACGGCTCGACGAGCAGGTCGGCAGCGTCGCGCGGCGCGAAGCGCTGCGCGAAGTCCCGGTCGTTCGGGATCCAGACGTCGCGCCAGAGCGCGTCGTGACTGCGGCCGAGTGCCCGGTCACGGGCCGTACCGCGGCGAGCTGCGGTGTCGAGGTCGACGTCGCACCAGACGGTCGCGTCGAGCGCGGGCAACGTCTCGGGGTGGAAGAGTCCGATGAGGTCCAGGACGAGGATCCTCGCCTGCGGGAGCGGTTCCTCGGGACCGAGGGCCCGCCGTGCCCAGTCGTACCGCTGGAAGTGCCCGGGTCGTCCTCCTCGGAACGGTTCCAGCACCGTCGAGACCAGGCGGTGGCGCTCCACCCCGTCCCAGTCCGAGGAACGGCGGTGTGATCGAGCGGGGTCCAGGAAGTCGTCGCCGCGGAGGCGCACGGCATCGGGCAGTGTTGCGACGAGGCTGCGTGCGAGCGTCGACTTGCCGGAGCCGCAGAAGCCGGAGATGCCGACGACCAGCGGGTGCCCCACGACCCGCGCTCGCTCGGCGATGTGCTCGAGGACGGTGTCCTGGTCCATCCGGCGAGTGTACGAGGAGCGGTCACTCCCGACGTCGATCCGGTGCGCCTCCGCTCACCGACCGGGACGGAACTGCACCTGGTCGGAGGTCGATGACGAGCAGCGCAGTGACGGTGGGCATGCCCGACCCTCTCACCGGGCGGTTCCGGGAGGGACCGGCTACCGGGAGTCCCCGGACGTCGTCGCGCGGAGGCGGTCGTCGACCTCGCGAGCTTCGGCGGAGGACCCGAACGCGAGGGTGACCTCACCGCCGGTGAGGGGTTCCATGACCTGGGGTGCCGAGAGCACCCTGCCGTCGAGGAGGATCGCCATGCGCTCGTCGATCGTCTCGCGGGTGGCCGAGGCCAGGACATCGCTGTCGGTCCTGTCGAACTGCAACACGATCGAGCCGCCCGCACCCTCACCGTCGGAGCGGTGCGCGGAGGTCGGCGTGATCGACCCGAGCGACTTCGCCAACCGGTAGGTGGTCGCGCCGTCCTGGTCACACGCCGACGCTGCGACCTCAGTGGTGACCGGAGGCGCAGTGCACGCCTCCTCGACCTCCGACACGACGGCTCGGAGCTGCAGCGACTTCATCGTCGGACCGTCAGCAGGCGGCGCCTGGGTCGCGCAACCGGTGAGGACCGCGACCAGGCCAGCGGCGGCCGCGAGGCGAGTGACCCGTGAACCCTGCATCGCACCAGGGTAGGACTCGACGGGAACGCACGACAGTCCCCCGCCCGCCGGTTGACACGACGAACGGCTGCACGAGCGCGCGGTCGCGGACGCGGCGACGGGTAGCGTCAGGCCCATGGGTGACCGCCAGCGGCTGAGCAGACGTCTCCCGCTGTGGACGATGGTCCTCGGCGGTGTCGTCCTTCTCGGCGTCGCCGCGCTGCTGTTGTTCCTCGTCGACTCGATGCTGGTCTTCCTGGCCATCTCACCGCTCACCATGTTCGGGCTGTTCACGCTTGCCTACGCCGGCGGAGAGTGGCGACGACGGAGCGACGACACGTAGTGTCGTGCTGATGTCCGACAACCCGTACGGCGAAGTCCCCGCCCTGCCCGTTGCATTCGTCTTCGGCATCATCGTCTTCGTCGTGCACCTGGTGTTCCTGCTCCGGTCCGGACGGTTCACCTGGCAGCGCGCGACCGTCGCTGGGGTGATCGCTGTCTACGCCGCGGGCATCCTCGCGAACACCGTCTTCCCCGTGTTCCTCGATCCGCTCCCCGACGCTGAGCCGTGGACGCCAGCGCTGGCGCTGATCCCGTTCTCCGACTACGAAGCTGCGGACGCGGTGACCAACGTGGTCGTGTTCGCCCCGCTGGGCGTCCTGATCCCGCTCCTGATGCGCCGCCCGTCCTGGTGGAAGGTCCTCCTCGCCGCCGCGGCGGTGAGCCTGGCGATCGAACTGCTGCAGCTTGCTGCGCAGCGGCTCTTCTCCGGTGGCCACGTCGCCGACGTCAACGACTTCATCTGGAACACCGTCGGTGGGGTCCTCGGCTACGCGGTCTTCGTCCTGGCGTCACGGACGCCGGGCCTGTCCCGTCTCCTCGACGTCTTCCGCTGGCACCCGGCACCGAGGGAAGAACACGTCGCCTGAGACCGTACGATGCGGCATGGTTGCTGCTGTGGAACCGTGGACCTGGGCGACGACCTACAAGCTCGTCCTGACGAGCTACATCTGGCTCGCTGGAGCTGTCGCTCCGACCGGTGCGGTCATCACCTGCATCGTCATCGCCATCCGGGGCGGTGTCTCGCTCGACGGAGCCGCCAGCGCCCTCCTGTTCGTCGTCGTCTTCGTCGTCGTCTTCGCCGTGATCGCCGCCGTCGGCGCTGCCGTGGCGCTGCCGTTCACCCAGCTCCTCGGCCGCGCGCTCCGATGCACTCTGAGCCGTGCCGTCCATGTGAGCGCACATGCCGTCCTCGGCGGAACACTCGCCGCGATCGGCATGCAGGTGCTCCTGCTGGCCTTCGAGGACGACCACCTCACTTGGCAGTACCCACTGGCCGTCTCGGTCCCCGCAGGGATCGCGGCTGCCATCGGCCGCCGGCGACTCGACGAAGCGGAACGCCGCCGGTCGTTGCTGTCCGAGTAGCCGATCGGGTACCGAGTCCCGCGTCAGCACTCATCGCTTGCTGGTGGTCGCTCCCGCCAGAGGACCTCGCCGTCGCAACGGGTGATCGTCGGGTGCATCACGATCCGCAGGGCGACACGTGCTGAGGCTCCGTGCTCCGGGTGGATCCGCGCCCTGAGCTCCCGCACGTCGACCGAGCGCAGCCACGTCGCTGCGCGCTCCGCGGATTCGGTCGCGAACCCGTGCCCTTGCGCGCTCGGCGTGACGAGCCAGGCGAGGTCCGCCGTCGTGACTTGGGCGGTCCGGTGCAGGGTCGCCTGCACGAACCCGATCGGCGCGCGGCCCTGGCGGGGGCGGATGATCCAGTTCAGCCACCCTGCGGTGCCGTCCTGGGACCGACCCCGGACCTGACGGGTGTAGCGCGCACGGAGTTCCTCCAGGCTCGGCGGTCCGCCGCCGGTGAAGTGGTACAGCTCCACCGGCGCGAGCACGTCCACCATCACGTCGGCGTGTTCGACCGTCAGGGGTTCGAGGCAGAGACGGTCTGCGCTGAGCGGGACGGCGCGCGGCCACGGCATGCTCGCATCCTTCCAGCTGTTCAGTCGGTCACCGGACGTCCGCCGAGACCAGCAGTCACGGGCCGGAGGCGTTTCCCAGCACCGAGCGTCACCTCCTGCTGCACGGAGGTGCGCACCGTGACGGCGGTGTCCGCGACGTGACGCGTGCTGGTCGGGAACCACGCGCGGCCGGGGGTGACCAGGATGAGGAGACCGTCGACGTCTCCGACGGCAGCGAACTCGCTGGTGGGCTCGTTCCCGTAGGGCTGGAGGTCTGCTGCTCGCAGGGTCGCGACCGCGGCGAGGACGTCCGGGACTGCCACGCCGATCTCGCTCACGCACACGAGATCGGCAGCGGCGAAGGACTCCACCTCTCGGGGAGGCAGGGCTCGACGTTCGATGAGTTCCAGCACCTGGTCATCAGGGCCGTCGAAGTACATCGACCGCGAGTCCCACGACGGGGGTCCTCCGAACTCCGTCCGATCGTCGACCGACAGGAGCAGCACGCGCTGTCCAAGCCACCGGCGGGCCAGGTCGAACGACCCGGTCGGGATGGTGAACGCGAGGTGGTGAGCGCCCTCGAAGTCGCTCTCCACGAAGCGCAGCCGGCTCAGGCCGATGGCCACGGTCACGCTCGGACCGTCCCGCTCGACCTCACACCCGAGTCGGTCGAAGAACCCGGCAACGACCGACGCGGACCGTGTGGGCAACAGGGCTTCTCCGATCTGCATGCGTCCACCTCACACCCGTGGCCCTGGACCATCGATCACCAGACGCGCACCATGAGCTCGGACGGGTCAGCCGACGGTGCGAAGCCGAACTGCGCGGAGAGACCGTGCGCGTCTCGGGTCGACGGGAGCGTGCGCTCCAGGCCGGGCGGTCCGAGGTCCTCGACCACGGCAGCGAGGAGCATCCCGCCCTCTCCTCGACCACGTACTCCCGGTGCGACGAACGTCGTCGTTCCGCGCCCCTCGGCTCCGGTAGCTCGCTCGGCGTGATCGCGACGACAGTGCCCGTGGGCCGAGCTGTCCGGTGGAGCGCGATACTGATCGGATGACAGCACCACTCGTCTCGGACGTCGCGCACGCCGGGCTCACCGTGGACGACCTCGACGACGCGCTGGTGCTGTGGTGCTCCGGTCTCGGCTTCGCGCTCGAACGGACCTTCACGCTCGACACGCGGACCACGACTGCGACCACCGGTGTCCAGGGATCCACCATCCGTGCAGCCACGGTCACGCTCGGGGACCAACGGATCGAACTGCTGCAGTACGACGCTCCCCGCTCGGGTCGAGCATCCGACTCCCCCGCGCGCACCGGCACGGTCCACATCGCGCTGACCGTGTCGGACCTCGACCGCGTGCTCGACCTCTGCGCAGCACACGGCTGGCGGCCCGTCGGGGAACCGCACGAGATGACCAGTGGCGTCCGGACCGGCACACGGATCATCTACCTCGAGGGGGCGCTCGGCGGCTTCCTCGAACTGATCGCCCCACCGCAGCTTCCCTGACGCCACGAGCGGGGACGGCCTCGGATCGCTCCCCGGAGCGCATCGCCCTGACGCGAGTGGTCGATGATCGCGATCGCAGACTCGACCGTCCCCGTCCGGTCAGAGCGCGTGCGTCCCGAGCAGCGCCCCGGCCACGTAGGTCGCCGCGAGCGCGAGCGCCCCGCCGACGACCACCCGCAGCGCCGCGCGACCCCGACGGGCACCGCCGAGCACCGCACCGGTCGTGCCGGTCAGGGCGAGCGCGACGAGCGAGGCGGTCACGGTGACCGGCACGCGGAGGGCTTCCGGCGCGAGCAGCATCGCGAGGAACGGCAGCAGTGCGCCGACCGTGAAGGTCGCCGCCGACACCCAGGCGGCACGCCAGGGGCTGACGATCTCGTCCTCGGCGTCGTGCAGGGCGGCTTCGGCGCGGCGACGACGGACCTCGGGCCGCGTCAGCTCCCGCGCGACGGCATCCGCGACGTCCCCCTCGACCCCGAGCGACCGGTAGTGCGCCGCGAGCGCCGGGGCGTCCTCGGCATCGGCCTCGAGCTTCGCCTGCTCGGCCGCCTGCCCGGTGCGCTGTGCGTCGCGGGCGCCGCTCACCGAGATGTACTCGCCGAGGGCCATCGAGATCGCCCCGCCGACGAGCGCCGCGGTGCCGGCGGCGACGATCGGCCCCGTGCCCGCGCCTGCTCCGGCGACCCCGACGAGCACGGCCGCGACGGACACGATGCCGTCATTCGCGCCGAGCAGCCCGGCCCGGAGCCAGTTGAGCCGCGCGGCGCTGGTGGCGTCGTCGTGCTCGGAGGTGGGGAGCGAGAGGTCCGATGCGGTCGACATGACGGCCATCGAACCACTCCGGAGCGGTTCGCGCCAGCAAGGTGAGGCAAGCCTGATCAGGGCTTTCGTGGTGAGGTGAGCCTCACCTCACCGAACGGAGGCCGCCTGCCAGACCCGGGTCGGACGGCCGTTCAGCGCGTGCGGGAACGGGTCACCGACCGGTCGGAAGCCCGCGCTCGTGTAGAGCGCGAGGGCGGGTGCGTTGTCGTCCAGCGCGTGGAGCTCGCACCGGTCGTGCCCGGCGGCGGCTGCGGCGTCCACCGCGGCGGTGAGCAGTCGACGGCCGAGTCCGTGACCCTGCGCGGTCGGCGCGACCGCGAGGAGGCTGAGGTACGCGCCGTCGCTCGGCGCGCCGCCGGTGCCGGGTGCGGTGACGAGGGCGAACCCGAGCGGGGCGCCGCCGTCGTCGGCGACCACCAGGGCCACCCGCTCCGCGGCGAACTTCTCGTGCGCACGTGCGCGCACGGCGTCGGAGGCCGGCACCCCGTCCCGGTCCGCGACGGCGGCGACCCAGAGCGCGATGCACGCGGCCGCGGTCGCTTCGTCGTCCGCGGTGCGCACGACGAAGGACGACCCGATCACCCGACCACCATACGTCGCACGCCCCGACCGGCGGTCAGGTCGGAGCCCGCCGCGCGATCGGTCAGACGGTCGCCCGCGAGCCGACCCGGTACCGGGCTCCGCGGTGCTCCTCCGGCAGCCGGTCGCCGCGGCCGTGCAGCTTGTGACGGAGCGACCCCTCGACGTACTCGTCCGGGTAGGCACCGCGCGCGCGGAGCTCGGGCACGACGAACTCGATGACGTCCTCCCACGTGCCGGGGGTCACCGCGTACGCCAGGTTGAACCCGTCCACGTCGGTCTGCTCCTGGATGTCGATCAGCTGCTGGGCGATCGTCGCCCCGGAGCCGACGGCGACCGGACCGAGGCCGCCGATCGCCGTGTGCTCCGCGATGTCCCGGACCGTCCAGTTCGACCCGTCCTCCCCCGTCGCCGCGGACAGGTTCGCCGCCGCCGACTGGATCGCGTTCGACTCGATGTTGCCGAGCGGCTCGTCCAGGTCGTACTGCGACAGGTCGACGCCCATCCAGCCGGAGTTGAGCACGAGCGCGCCCTCGGCCGACGCGTACGACCGGTAGTCGCGGTACTTGGCCTGGGCTGCCTCGTCGGTCTCGTCGGTGATGACGGTGAGCAGCGTGTAGACGCGGGCGGCGTAGCGGTCGCGACCAGCGGCCTCCAGGGCGTCACGGATCCTGCCGACGGTCGCGGCGAGCTGCGGGATGGTCGGCGCGCCGACGAAGACCGCCTCGGCGTTCTCGGCGGCGAAGCGGATGCCGCGGGGCGAGGCGCCCGCCTGGTAGACCACGGGGCTGCGTTGGACCGAGGGCTCGGTCAGGTGGATGCCGGGCACGTCGAAGTGCGTGCCGTGGTGCTCGATCGGGTGCACCTTCGACGGGTCGGTGAAGACACCGGTCTCGCGGTCCTCGACGACGGCGTCGTCCTCCCACGAGCCCTCCCACAGCTTGTAGAGCACCTCGAGGTACTCGTCGGCGACGTCGTAGCGGTCGTCGTGGGAGAGCTGGTCGGTCTGCCCCATGTTGCGCGCGGCGCTCGGCAGGTACCCGGTGACGACGTTCCAGCCGATGCGGCCCCCCGTCAGGTGGTCGAGCGTCGAGATGCGCCGGGCGAACGGGTACGGGTGCTCGTAGGCGGTGCCCGCGGTGATGCCGAAGCCCAGGTGCTCCGTGACGGCGGCCATCGCGGAGACGAGCAGGATCGGGTCGTTCACCGGCACCTGCGAACCGGTGCGGAGCGCGGCCTCGTTCGTCCCGCCGTACACGTCGTAGGTGCCGAGGACGTCGGCGATGAAGATGCCGTCGAAGCGCCCGCGCTCGAGCAGCTGCGCCAGGTCCGTCCAGTACGACAGGTCGTTGTAGTGCCGCGAACGGTCGCGGGGGTGGCGCCACAGCCCCGAGGACTGGTGCGCGACGCAGTTCATGTCGAACGCGTTGAAGCGGATCTGCCGGGTCTCGTTCGTCGAGGTCACGCGGCGAAGCTACGTCCAGCAGCCCGACGCGTCACGTGAGGTGACGCCGTGTGACGCCCGCCCGACGCACGGCGCCGCAGACCTGAGTCGATCTCGCGTGGCAGCATGGCGGCGTGCCCGTCGTCGAGTCCCGCTGCGTCGTCCCCGTCCCCGTCGCGGTCGCCTTCGCCGTGTCGCAGGTGCAGGGACCGGTCCGGAAGCGCTGGGACCCCTTCATCCGTCGACAGCACCTCATCGGCGCCGACGCGCCGGCGAAGGGCGTCCGGACCTTCACGGTGCAGCGCTCGGGCCTGCGGATGGAGAGCGAGTACGTCTCGTACAACCCGCCCTCGAACGTCGGCATGAAGATGACGAAGGGCTCGTGGTTCTTCGAGAAGATGGGCGGTGGGTGGCGCTTCACGCCGGTGGAGGGCGAGCCGAGCCGCACGCTGGCGGTGTGGCGCTACAACTTCACGTGCCGACCCGCCTGGCTCGCACCGCTGGCCGAGCGCATCGGCGCGTTCGTCCTGCAACGCGACATCGACCGACGGATCGCCGGGTTCGCCCGGGGGTGCAGCGACCCGGTCGTGCTCGCACACGTCGGTGCCGCTCCTGGGAGCTGACCGGACCGGTTCAGACCGCGGTGGCCTCGCGGACGGCAGCCTCGGCAGCCACCCAGGCGAGCATCCCGCACTTCACCCGCATGACGAACTTCGAGACGCCGTGGAAGGCGACGAGGTCCTCGAGGACGTCCTCGTCGGGCTCCCCGGCCCCGCGCGACCGCATCATCGTGCGGAAGGAATCGGTGAGCTCGAGCAGCTCCGGGACGGTCCGGCCGACGGCCATGTCGGACAGCACCGACGCCGAGGCCATCGAGATCGAGCACCCGTCGCCCTGCCAGCCGATGGCCGCGATGCGGTCCGACCCGGGCTCGAGCCGCACGCTGACGGTGATCTCGTCGCCGCAGGTGGGGTTCCGTTCGAAGTGCGACGCGTCGGCGCCGTCGAGCACGCCGTCGCCGTGCCGCGCTTTCGCGTGGTCGAGGATGACCTGCTGGTAGAGGGAGTCGAGGCCGTTCACGAGGCCGCTCCGAAGTACCCGCGGACCTCGCCGACGGCGGTCAGGAAGCGATCGACGTCCTGCTCGGTCGTGTACACGTAGGTGCTCGCCCGGCTGGTCGCGACGAGTCCGAGCCGACGGTGCAGCGGCTGGGCACAGTGGTGCCCGGACCGGACCGCGATGCCCTGCGCGTCGAGGTACTGCGAGACGTCGTGGGCGTGCACCCCGTCGACGTCGAAGGACACGAGTCCGGAGCGCGGCACCCCGGCGGGCGGGCCGACGACCCGGATGCCCGGCACCGCCGCCAGACCGTCGAGCATCCGGCGGGCGAGGTGCTCCTCGTGGGCGCGGACGCGTTCCATGCCGATGCCCTGCAGGTAGCGGACCGCCTCGGCGAGTGCGACGGCCTGGGACACCGGCTGCGTCCCGGCCTCGAAGCGCTCGGGCGCCGGCATGTACTCCGACGACTCCATCGTCACGGTCGTGATCATCGACCCACCGGTGCGGAACGGCGGCAGGGCGTCGAGGAGTTCCCCGCGACCCCACAGGACGCCGATGCCGTTCGGCCCGAGCATCTTGTGCCCGGAGAACGCGGCGAAGTCGACGCCGAGCTGCTGCACGTCGAGGGGCCGGTGCGGCGCGGACTGGCACGCGTCGAGGACGACGAGGGCGCCCTGCGCGCGGGCCGCTGCCACCACCGCGGCGACGGGCGCGACCATGCCGGTGACGTTCGAGACGTGCGCGAACGCCACGATCCTCGTGTGCTCGGTGATCCGGGAGACCGCGTCCTCGGCGGTCCAGGTGCCGTCGTCGGCCACCGGGACCCAGCGCAGGGTCGCACCGGTGAGCGCGACGAGCTCCTGCCACGGCACGAGGTTCGCGTGGTGCTCGGCCTCGGTGACCAGGACCTCGTCGCCGGGGCCGATGCGGAAGCGCTCCGCCGCCGCTCCCCCGCGTCCACGGCTGGCGTTGGCGATGCCGTACGCCACGAGGTTCAGCGCGTCGGTGGCGTTCGCCGTCCAGACGACCTCGGACGGCGACGACGCCCCGACGAAGCCGGCAACCGTGGCCCGTGCGTCCTCGTAGGCGTCGGTGCTCAGGGCCGCGAGCGTGTGCGCACCGCGGTGGACGGCCGCGTTGTCGTGCTCCAGGAACCGTCGCTCGGCGTCGAGCACCTGCCGCGGCCGCTCCGCCGTCGCGCCGGAGTCGAGGTACGCGAGCGGCTGCCCGTTCACCTCCTGCTGGAGGATCGGGAAGTCCCGCTTGATCGCGGCGACCTCGGACTCGGTCAGCGGCTGGTTCGGGGCGAGCACGGTCACGCGGTCAATCGTGGTCGGTCCCGCCCCGTGCGTCCAATCGCCTGCAGCGGACAAGGAGCAGGAACGGCGGCGGGACGCAGGCAGGCCGGCCGCTACTCGTTGCCGATGCGCTTGTCGGCCTGCTCGCGTGCGGCGTCGATCTTGTCGTCGTACTTGCCGCCCGTGGCCTTCTTCACCGCGTCGGCCACACCGCCCAGGACCTTGTCGCTGACGTCCTCGGCCTTCTCGCTCTTCAGGGCGTCCTGGACCTTGCCGTCCTTCAGGAGCTCCTGTGCCTTCTTCGTGATGTCGTCGAACCCCGCCATGGACGGCTCCTCACCTCGTGCGGGGCCCGTCGCCCCGACCTGCCGCCGATGGTAGGCGCGGCCCCGGCGCCTGTCCGGGTGACCGGCCCGGTGTCGCGGCTCCGGCGCCTGTCCGGGTCGCGGCCGGCCCGGAGTCGCGGCCGGCCCGACCCGGTCCGGACGGACGACTCAGACCATCTGCGCGCTGCGTCGCCGCGCGAGCAGGTAGGAGACCGCGACCGAGCCCGTGATCGCCAGGAGCGACGGGATGAGGATGTCCGTGCCCTCCTGCGTGAACTCGACGACGAGCACGAGCGCGGTGAACGGCGCCCGCATCGTGGTCGCCAGCAAGGCCGCCGCGCCGACGAACGCGAACGCCGCCAGGCTCGAGCCGTCAGCGGGCCAGAGCAGCACCCACAGGCCGCCGAGTGCGGCGCCCACCGCGGAGCCGACGGCGATCGAGGGCGTCAGCGTGCCACCGACCGCACCGGCACCGATGGTCGCCGAGGTCGTGATCGTTCGGATGATGCCGAGGAGGAGCAGGAACACGATCGGCGACAGCCCGGCGAACGTCGGCGCCTCGGTCGTGGCGTTCATCGCGACGAGGCCGAGCGCGCGCCCGTTGCCGAGGATCTCCGGGAACGGCACGGCGATGAGCCCGACCATCGCGAAGACGACGGGCAGCACGACGAGCAGGTGCCACCCCTTCGGCGCCGTGGCCTGCAGCCGGTTCGTGAGCTTCACGAAGCCGACTCCCGCGAACCCGAGCAGCGGCCCGACGACGACCGCCCAGACCAGCAGCGACGGCGACAGGTGCATCGCGGGCACGTCGTAGAGCACCTCGTCCGGGATCACGAGCCGTGCGGTGAACGCGGCGATCGCGCTCGTCGCGAAGGCCGGCAGTGCGGTCGCGAACGTGAGTTCACCGAGCAGCACCTCGACCGCGAAGAGCGCGCCTCCGAGCGGCACGTCGTACACCGCCGCCAGGCCGGCAGCAGCACCGCAGGCGACGAGGATGCGCGTCTCGCGCCCCGTCAGGCCGGCACGAGCGGTGACGAGCTGGGACAGCCAGGCACCGATCTCGCGGGGCGCGACCTCCTTGCCGATGGAGGCGCCGAGCCCGACGGCCAGGATCTGCACCGCGGCGTTCGCGACCGTGGCGAGCGCCGGCATCCGGTTGCCGTCGACCGCGCCGGTCACCGACACCACGGGCTTCGCCCACCGCCGGAGCGCCCACCACGCGACGCCCGTGAGCACGCCGGCCGCGGCGAGCGCGAGGAAGCGGTTGAGCCCGGAGGGCGCATCGGCCGCTTCGCGGTGCCCGCCGAACGGGTACCCGAAGGCGACGAACTGGATGGCCTGCAGGGCGAGCCACACCGAGATGCCCGCGACGCCGCCGGCGATGCCGACGAGCCCGGTGATCACGGCGAGCTTGAGGGCCCAGACCGGCGTGGTCGTGCGTGTCGCGTTCCCGGTCTGCGGCATGACCGGAAGCCTAGCGGCGATCGGGACCGGCCCACGGACGGCCGACGGCACCCGTGGACGGACGGGAGGCCCGTGGCGGGGCCGCCACGGGCCTCCCGTCCGGCTGCTGGTCGCGTCGCGGTCAGACGGCCGTCACGCGGAAGGGGACCACCCGGTCGGCCGGCAGGAGCGGCGGCTGCAGGCCGACCTGCTCGAGCACGCGGCCGCTGAAGACGCGGTCGCCGGCCCACCAGTCGGGCGCCCGGACCTCGTGGTCCTCGCCGACCAGGACCGGGTCGACGCGGTACCGCGTGTCCGGGTCGAGGTCACGGAGGACCACGCGCCCGATGCCCGACACCTCGGACCGGCCCGTGCTCGCGACGAAGAACACGGCCTGGCGGCGGTCCTCGGCGACCACGCCGTAGACCAGGCGCGTGGGGTCGACCTCGTCGACGCGGACGAGCAGGCCGCCGTGCAGGAGTGCGCGCCACTCCTTGTGCAGCGCGATCCACGACGCGAGGGTGCGCTCCTCGTCCGCGGTGGCCTGCGCGAGGTCCCACTCGATGCCGAAGTGCCCGATCAGCGCGGTGCCCGCACGGAAGGACACGTCGTGGAAGCGGCCCGTCGTGTGGTTCACCCCGCTGGCGACGTGCGCGCCGAGGAGCTCCGGCGGCAGCAGCTGCTGCGTCCAGCGGTGCATCTGCTGGCGCTCGAAGGGGTCGATGTCGTCGGACACCCACACGCGGTCGGTGTGCTCGATCACCGCGAGGTCGACGCGCGCACCACCGGACGAGCACGACTCGATCTCGAGCCCCGGGAAGCGTTCCTTGAGCGTCGCCATCAGCCGGTAGGTGGCGAGGGTCTGCTCGTGCACGGCTGCCCCGCCGCCCGGGTGCCCGGCCTCGACCAGGTCGCGGTTGTGGTCCCACTTGACGTAGTCGACGCCGTACTCGCCGATGATCGCGGTCATCCGCTCGAGCACGTACGCGTACGCCTCCGGGATCGCGAGGTTGAGCACCTGCTGGTCGCGCGAGCGGACGGGCAACCGGCCGTCCGCCTGCATGATCCACTCCGGGTGCGCTCGGGCGAGGTCGCTGTCCTCGTTCACCATCTCGGGCTCGAACCACAGCCCGAACTCCATGCCGAGGGCACGGACACGGTCGACGATCGGACCGAGGCCGTCCGGCCAGACGTCCTCGTCGACGTACCAGTCACCGAGACCGGCGTGGTCGTCACGGCGACCGCGGAACCAGCCGTCGTCGAGCACGTACCGCTCGACGCCGAGCCGGGCGGCCCGCTCGGCGAGGTCGGTGAGGCGGGCGAGGTCGTGGTCGAAGTAGACCGCCTCCCAGACGTTGATCGTCACCGGCCGCGGGGTCGACGGGTGCTGCGGGCGGCTGCGGAGCCAGTGGTGGAACCGGCGGGCCTGGTCGTCGAGGCCGTCACCCCACGCGCCGTACACCCAGGGGCCCTCGTAGGTCTCGCCGGTGTCCAAGCGGACCTCGCCGGGGAGCACGAGCTCGCCACCACCGGCCACCTGGCGCCCGGTCGCGAGCCGCTCGGCGAAGTGACGGTGGTTCCCGCTCCACGCGGTGTGCACGCCCCAGACCTCACCGCGGGCGAACCCGAACCCGGGCTCCCCCACGCTGAGCACGGTCGCGGCGTCCGCTCCGGTGCGACCCTTGCGGCTGTCGCGCTCGTGCGTGCCGACGACGAGCTCGCGACGCTGCGGGGTGCGCTCCTTGCCCCAGCGGCCGGCGAAGTCGAGGACCTCGCGGGCGCGGGAGGGCACGGGCAGCGCCACGGTCAGGTCGTCCACCGTGTAGGTGCCGACGGCGGTGTTCGTGACGGCGGCGCGGGCGCGCACCAGGCCGGACACGAGCAGCTCGAGCGTCACGCGGACGGCGAGGCCCGCGGTGGTGTCCTCGGCCTCGGCGGTCACGTGGGTGTCGTCGACGTCGATCGCCGTGACGGTGAAGGCCGGTGACCAGTCGCGACCACCACGGTGGCCGGAGAGCCCGGGGCGACCGGTCCACCCGCGGTGGGGCTCCGGCAGCAGTGCGAGGCGGACGGGCACGTCGGCCTCGTTGTTCGCGACCGGGGCCACGTCGGCGTCCGCGAGGGCGACGAGCTCGTCGTGGGCGAGCGGCCCGAGGGCAGCGCCCCAGTGCACGACGGCGGGCAGCGCGCCGTCGCGGCAGTCGAGCACGACGGACACCCCACCGGCGGTCAGGTGGACGAGGTCGTTCGTGGTGGTGGGCATCGTTGCTCCGGTCGGCGTCGTCGACGCCTGTGCGTCGTGGGCACGACGAGCCTGGCTGGCGCGGCGTGTGCTGCGCAACACGACGCGCGAGGGTCCGCGGAACCGGCGGGGCCGGGCCGTCCGGGACGGTGGGTCGTCAGAACCAGCGCTTCACCTTGAAGACGACGAACAGGATCGCGGCGAAGGCGATCATCGCGACGATGGACAGCGGGTACCCCCACGTCCACGACAGTTCGGGCATGTGCGTGAAGTTCATCCCGTAGATCGCCGCGATGAGCGTCGGCGCGAACAGGATCGCCGCCCAGCCCGAGATGCGCTTCGTGTCGTCGTTCTGCTTCTGCGCTGCGAGGGTCGAGTCGACCGTCAGCGCGTTCTGCAGCAGCTGTCGGAAGGTGTCGAGTCGCTCGACCGTGCGGATGACGTGGTCCAGCACGTCGCGGAAGCGGCGCTGCAGCTCCACCGGCAGGTGGTACTTCTCCGCGCCGCGGTGCAGGTTCTCGATGATGCCGATGAGCGGACGGGCCGCGCGTTGGAAGTCGACGACCTCGCCGAACAGCTCGTAGATGCGCCTCGACACCCCCGCCACCCCGGAGAACAGCTGGTCCTCGATCTGGTTGATGTCCTCCTCCAGGCCGTCGATCACCGGCGCGTAGCCGTCGACGATCGAGTCCATGAGCGCCCAGAGCTGCGCCTGCGGTCCCGCCGTCACGAGGGCCGGTTTGCCGCTGAGCCGTCGGAGCGCGTGCGGGACGGCCTGCGCGCCACGTGGGTCCGCCGGGACGACCGCCAGGAAGAAGTCCTGCCCGACGAAGGCGTGCACCTCGCCGAACTCCACCTCCTCCGGGCCGTCGTGGTACACCGCCGGCTTCAGCACCGTGAAGAGCGTCGAGCCGTAGCGTTCGAGCTTCGGGCGCTGGTGCCCCTCGGCGGCGTCCTCGACCGCGAGCTCGTGCAGCCCGAGGGCGACCGCGACGTCCCCGAGCTCCTCGGCGTCGGGGCGGTGCAGCACGATGCACGCGCTGGCGCCCTGCTCGCCGATCATCCGGAAGGTGTCGTCGAGCGACGGGCAGGCGATGGGGGCGATGCGGTCGACGTAGACGGTGTTGAGCTCGACGGTCACGATGCCACCGTACGCACCGCCCGTCGGCCCGTCCCCCGGCCACCTGGACGTCGGCTGCGTCCGACGCGACGGCACGGGCCTACCGTACGGGTCATCAGCATGCTGACGAACGGAGCGGACATGAAGAAGATCTGGAAGCGCATCGCGGTCGCCGTGAGCGCTGTGGTGGCAGTGGTCGGCGCCTTCGTCGGCTCGGGCGCAGCGGGCGGGACCCCCATCGCCGAAGCGGCCGGCGGTGCACTCTCGGCGTCGTCGACCGCGATCGCACCGGCCGGCCCCGCGTTCTCGATCTGGAGCGTCGTCTACGTCGGGTTGATCGCCTACACGGTGCGGCAGTTCTTCCGCACCGCCGACGACGAGCGCCACGAGCGCCTGTTCGTCCCCGCGGTGCTGTCGCTGCTGCTCAACGCGGCGTGGATCCTGTCCGTGCAGTTCGGGTTCCTGTGGGCGAGCGAGCCGATCATCGTCACGCTGCTCGGCGTCCTGGTCTGGGCGTTCGCGGTGCTGCGGCGGACGCGTCCCTCGGGTGCCGTCGAGGCGATCGTGACCGACGGGACGTTCGGGCTCTACCTCGGGTGGGTCTGCGTCGCGACCGCGGCCAACACCGCTGCGGTGCTGACGGCCGCGGGCTTCCGGGGCTTCGGACTCGGGCAGGACGCCTGGGGCGTGCTCGTCGCCGCGGTCGCCGGGCTCGTCGGGGTGCTCCTGGCGATCTGGGGCGGCGGACGACTCGCACCGACCGCGGCGCTGTCCTGGGGTCTCGCGTGGGTCGCGGTCGGACGGCTCGACGGGCCGCTCGTGTCCGTGCCGACGGCGGTCACGGCCGTCGTGGGGATCGCCGTTGCGGTCGTCGTCACCCTCGTGGTGCGCGCCCGGGTCGGCTGGGCCGCGCGCTCGCGCGCGGCGCGCGGCGCGGCCGGCGCGCCGGCCGCGCGGCGTAGCCGCGGCGCCGGCGCGCCCGCGCGGCGCAGCCGCGAGACTCGGCTGGGCGGACACTTTCGTAGCGTTCCAGCCGCGAAAGTGTCCGCCAGGCCGAGTCTCGCTGCCTCGACCGCGGCGGCGCGCGCCGCGCGGCGCGCGGCGCGCGTCAGCGCGCGGCGGCCGCCAGGCCGTGCGCGGCCGCGACGGCCTCGTTCACGACCTGGCCGGCGTGCACGTTCACGCCCTTCGCGAGGGCCGGGTCGACCTCGGTGGCCCGCTCCCACCCCTGGTCGGCGATCGCGAGGGCGTAGGGCAGCGTCGCGTTCGTCAACGAGATCGTGCTGGTGCGCGGGACGGCACCCGGCATGTTCGCGACGCAGTAGTAGACGGCATCGTGAACACGGAAGGTCGGGTCGTCGTGCGTGGTCGGCCGCGAGCCCTCGAAGCAGCCGCCCTGGTCGATCGCGATGTCGACGAGCACCGACCCCTGCCGCATGTCCGCGACCATGGCGTCGGTCACGAGCTTGGGCGCCGAGGCACCGGGGATGAGCACCGACCCCACGACGAGGTCCGCCTCGCGCAGCGCATCGGCGATCGCGTGCGACGACGACCGCAGCGTCGTGATCCGACCGTCGAACCGGGCGTCGAGCGCACGCAGCCGCGGCAGGCTGATGTCGAACACCGTGACCTCGGCGCCGAGCCCGAGGGCCATGGTCGCGGCGTGCTCCCCCGCGACCCCGCCGCCGATGACGACGACCCGGCCGCGCGGCGTCCCGGGGACCCCGCCGAGGAGCAGCCCGCGGCCGCCCTTCGTGCGCATGAGCTGGTCGGCGCCGACCTGCACGGAGAGTCGCCCGGCGATCTCCGACATCGGCGAGAGCAGCGGCAGCGACCGGTCCGGCAGCTGCACGGTCTCGTAGGCGATCGCGGTCGCACCGGAGGCGACGAGCGCGTCGGTGAGCGGCCGGTCGGCAGCCAGGTGCAGGTAGGTGAAGAGCACCTGTCCCGGACGGATCGACGCGTACTCGGAGGCGACGGGCTCCTTGACCTTGAGGACGAGCTCCGCCTGCTCCCAGACCTCGGCGGCCGTGTCGACGACGGTGGCCCCCGCAGCCCGGTACTCGTCGTCCGAGAAGGATGATCCGGCTCCGGCGCCGGCCTGCACGAGCACGCGGTGACCGTGCAGCGCGAGCTCATCCACACCCGCCGGCGTGGCCGCGACGCGGTACTCGTTGTTCTTGACTTCGGTGGGGACGCCGATCAGCATCACGGACTCCTTCGTGGGCGGTGCAGGACACTTCCACGATGCGCCGGAGTTCGTTTCGGATGGGATTCCGCCGAACATCTGCACGGTCTCCGCCGATACGGTCGCACGAGATTCGGCTCGGCCCGCGCACGCCCCGGGTGGTCAGTGCGCGCGGAGCGACTCGCTCGGCAGCTCGCCGAAGCGGGCGCGGTAGGTCGCCGAGAACCGGCCGAGGTGCCCGAACCCCCAGGCGCGAGCGATGTCCGCCACGCTGGTGTCGTCGCGGTCACCGCGGAGCAGGTCCCCCCGGGCGCCGTCGAGCCGCACGCTGCGCAGCAGGTCACCCGGCGTCTGGTCGAGGTGCCGCCGGAGCGACTGCTGGAGCCCACGCGGACTGAGCCCGGCCGCCGCAGCGATCTCGGCGGTCCCGATGGCGTCCCGCGCGTGGGCGTGCACGTACTCGAGCGCCAGCCGCAGTCGGGCGTGCTCCGGACCGTTGCCGGTGACCGTCGACTGCCAGCGCTCGCGGTGCGGGAAGGCGTCGACCGCCGCGGTCACGAAGGCGTCGACGATGCTGCGCCGTGCCGCCGGGCTGAGGTCGTTGTCGCTGTGCAACCAGGTCGACGAGTGCGCGCGCACGACCGACTGCCAGGTGCGCACGCCGTCGGCGGTCGGACGGTGCATCGCGTCGAACGTGAAGTCGGCATCGCCCAGGAGCGACCTGACGTGCGCCTTGTCGAGCTGCACCAGGTTCAGCCCGATGTCGCGGTGGTGCAGTTCGTACGCATCAGGCAGGACCACGGGCACGCCGGGCTCGAGGTCGATGCTCCGGCCGCCGAAGGTGAGGGTACTGGACCCGGACCGCAACCACGCGACGAGGACCTGGTCGTCCACGACGCTCTCGGTCCGGAGGTCGACGAGGAACCGGGCCGTCCGCAGGGACAGCAGCCCGTCGCTCACCCCCGCGAAGTCCCACTGTGGGCGCTGTCGGGTCCGTCGGACCCGGGGCGCCCGGAAGTCGTAGTCGCCGGTGAAGAACGACAGGGCTTCATCCACGTCGGTGCCGGCGATGCGGCGGAAGGAGCGGCCGTCCGTCGCGGTCGCAGGTGCCGCCGGGACGGCGCCGTCGGACTCCACCCGATCGGGGTTCTCGTGAGAAGGCACCATGGACCAGAACCTACGGGGCACCACCGACAAAGTAGGTCGGCACCTGACCCAAGCGGAGCGGTCAGGGCTGCAGGATCGCCTGCCCGACGCTCTCGTCCAGGATGAGGTCGGTGACCAGCCCGGCCGCGAGCGCACCCTTGAGCGACGCCGCCTTCGAGCGCCCGGCGACCACGCAGACCCGACGCGGCGCCCGCTTGATCGTGTCGAGGTCCGGCGCACCGGCCCGGGCGTTCACGCCGATGTCCTTCCACGAGCCGTCGGCGCGGTAGAACACGGTCGAGACGTCCCCGACGACGCCGGCCTCGGTGAGCTCGTCGCGGTCGGACGGGTCGAGGTACCCGCCCGAGTACACGTGCGACGGCACCGGCGCCTGCGGGGCACCGACGCCGAACACGACGAGGTCCATCCGCTCGTGCAGGTCGAGGACGCGGCGGATCGAGCGCTCGCGGAACAGCGCCTCCTTCGTCGCCGGGTCGTCGAAGAACGCCGGCACCGGGAACTGCTGCACGAACGCGCCGTACGCCTCGCCGAACCGGCGCAGGATCTCCGACGCGTAGACGATGCCCGTGGTGCGGGTGTTCGCGGCGCCGTTGATCTGCACCACGGTGGACCCGTGCGTCGTCTTCGGTACGAGGTAGCGGCTCACCGCACTGACGGTCGATCCCCACGAGATGCCGATCACCATGTTCGACTCGACGTACTGCGTCAGGATGCGCGCCGCGGACAGCGCCACCCGCTCCAGCCGGTCCACGTCGCTCGTGTGGTCCGGCACCGGCACGACGTGCGCGTGGACGCCGAACCGCGCGCGGATGTTGCGACTGAGCGCGGCGGCCTGGTCGAGGGGCGAGCGGATCTGGATGTCCACCAGCCCGGTGTCCCTGGCGTACTTCAGGAGGCGCGACACGGACGAGCGCGAGGTCCCCAGCTCGTCGGCGATGGCGTCCATCGTCAGGTCCTGCAGGTAGTACAGGTGCGCGGCGCGCAGCGCCTGCTGCGTTCGCATCGGCTGCGCTGCGTCACTCACGGAACCGAGCATGCACGGACGTGCAGGGCCTCTGCAACCCCTGTCGCGCCTCCCGGCCGTCGCCCCCGCACCCGCAGCGGCGTCGGCAGCCGGCCTTCCGACCCGATCGACACGTGTGCTGCACGTTCGTGCACGCAAGTTGCCCGCCCTCCCACACAGGCGCACCATCGGAGGAGTCCCACGGAACCGACCAAGGAAGCGACGCACCATGTCGAAGAAGACGCAGCCCCGGAAGACGGTCAGCGCGCTCACCGAGCGCCCGAACGCACAGGTCCTCATCGTCGGTGGCGGCATCAACGGCATCGCCACCTTCCGCGACCTCGCCCTGCAGGGGGTCGACGTCGTGCTCGTCGAGCGCGGCGACTACGCCGGCGGGGCCTCGGCCGCGTCGAGCCACATGATCCACGGTGGCATCCGGTACCTCGAGAACGGCGAGTTCCGTCTCGTGCGCGAGAGCGTGCAGGAGCGCAACGGCCTGATCCGCATCGCGCCGCACTACGTGAAGCCGCTGCAGACCACGATGCCGATCTTCTCGACGTTCTCCGGCATCATGAACGCTCCGCTGCGCATGCTCACCCACAAGCAGCGCTCGACCAAGGAGCGCGGTGCCGCGCTCATCAAGATCGGCATGACGATCTACGACTCCTTCTCGCGCGACGGCGGCTCGGTGCCGAAGCACCGCTTCCTCACCAAGAAGGCCGCGCTGGCCGACATGCCGGCACTCAACAAGGACCTCAAGTACACGGGCACCTACTACGACGCCTCGGTGCACGAGCCGGAGCGCCTGGCGCTCGACGTGCTCAAGGACGGCCTCGCCGCCGCGCAGGGCACCGGCAGCGCCGCGACCGCCCGCGCCGTCAACTACGTCGAGGCAGCCGGCACCCGTGACGGCGGCGTCGTCCTCCGCGACCGGGAGACCGGCGAGGACTTCGTGTTCACCGCCGACGTGGTCGTGAACGCGTCCGGCCCCTGGACCGACCTGACGAACCAGGCCTTCGGCGGCGAGACGAAGTTCATGGGCGGGACGAAGGGTTCCCACATCGTCGTCAAGAACGACGAGCTGCTCGAGGCGACCAAGGGCCGCGAGCTGTTCTTCGAGAACAACGACGGCCGCATCGTCCTCATCTACCCGCTCAAGGGCCGGGTGCTCATCGGGACGACGGACATCGACGCGGACCCGTCGAAGCCGGTGACCACGACGGAGGAGGAGATCGACTACTTCTTCGGCCTGGTGAAGCACGTCTTCCCGCAGATCGAGGTCACCCGCGACCACATCGTCTACAGCTACTCGGGCATCCGCCCGCTCCCCCGCCACGAGGACACCGCCCCCGGCTTCGTGTCCCGCGACTACCGGATCGTCGACACCCCGATCGCCGGCCTCCCCGACACCACGGTGCTGAGCCTGGTCGGTGGCAAGTGGACCACGTTCCGCGCCCTGGCCGCGCACCTGTCGAGCGACGTCACCACGAAGCTCGGCACCGCCCGGAAGGTCGACACGACCGGCATGGCGATCGGCGGTGGCAAGGACTTCCCGACGACCGACGCGCAGCGGGCGCTGTGGATCAAGTCGCACCGTGACGGCCTCGACGAGTCCGTCGTCGAGGGGCTGCTCGAGCGCTACGGCACCCGTGCGGCCGAGGTCGTGGACGTCCTCACCGACGGCCCGGTCGAGCCCCTCGAGTCCGACCCGTCGCTCACGCGGGCCGAGGTCGCGTACTTCGCGCAGCACGAGCAGGCGGTCCACCTGGTCGACGTGGTGCTCCGGCGCACGAACCTCGCCTTCGTCGGCGGCGTCACCATCGACCTGCTCGACGAGCTGGCGGACGTGCTCGCCGACACCCTGGGCTGGGACACCGAGGAGCGCGCGGACGAGGTCCAGCGCACGCTCGACGTCCTGCGCGAGTCGCACGGCGTGATCGTGCCGCTGCACACGACGGCGCAGCCCGCGTAGTCCACGCGAGCACGGAACGGACGGGAGGCGCGGTGCCGGCTGGCACCGCGCCTCCCGTCCGTCGCGTGGTCACGCAACCGCGCACCGCTCGGATCACGAGACGCCGCCGTCCCGACGAGACGCCGCCGGTTCCGGCGGCGTCTCGCTCGACTGCGGGTGTCTCGAGTCGACGCCGGCGTCTCGGGCGCGGCTCGGCCGTCAGAACGCGTCGCCGGTGGGGTCCTGCGCCGTCCGGTCGATGAGGTCCTCGCCGCCGACGGGTTCGCCCTCCCAGTCGACCAGGCGCCAGCCGTCCTCGAAGGACCCCTCGACCTCGACGATCCCGGTGTTCTCGAGGTGCCGCTTCGTGCCGAACTCGTCCGGGGTGTTCTGCGCGACCGCGCTGGCCCAGGTGCGGATCGCCGCGCCGTGGCTGAACGCAGCCGCGACCTCGACCCCGGTCGCGAGGATCTGCCGCACGGCGTCGTCGTAGCGCGCGAAGAAGTCATCGCCGCTCTCGGCACCGGGCATCCGGCCCGCGCGGTCCCCCGCCGACCAGCCGTGCACGGTCGAGATGTAGAGCTGCACCGAGGTCCGGTCGTGCTTGCCCTGCAGGTCGCCCGCCTCGATCTCACGGAGCCCCGGCAGCACGACGGGTTCGAGCCCGAGCGCCGCAGCGAGGGGCGCGGCGGTGTGCTGCGTCCGGACCATGGACGAGACGAAGAGCCGCTCGATCCCGCGGTCGGCCAGGGCCGCGGGCAGCGCGTCCGCCTGCTGCTGCCCGAGCTCGGTGAGCCCGGGCCCGGGCACCTCGGCGTCGAGGACACCGTTCACGTTCGCGGGGGTCTGGCCGTGCCGGATGAGCAGGAGTCGCATGACCCCACCCTACGGACGGCCGGTGACCTACCCCTGGCGGGCCTTCCAGCGCGGGTCGCGCTTGTTGATGACGTACACGCGACCGCGGCGACGCACGATCTGCGAGCCGGGGATCTTCTTGAGCGCCTTGAGCGAGTTGCGGACCTTCACGGGGTCTCCTTCCTGCACCGGCTCCTTGTTGAGAACGGTTGTCATGTAGGGTACTCGACATGCGCCCGCAGCAACCACCCTCGTCACCGCCCTGCACGATGCCGACGCCGTCCGTGTCGCCGGCAGGATCAGCAGCGGCCACCGCATGCACGTCGCCGGCAACGCCCTCGCCGCGGCCCGGGGCATCGCCGCGCGGCGCGACCAGCTCGACCGCGTGTGCGGACCCGACGCCGACCACGACCTCGTCGTGACGCTGGCGCCCGAGGTCGACGTCCGCGCGGTCGGCATGATGCTCGCGAACGCCGCGCGCTCGGAGACCGGGGACGACCGGATCCTGCGCCACGTGGTCGCCGTGCTCCGCGCGGACGACGTGGCCCACCTGCTCTGGTCCGACGTGGACGACGCCTTCGTCGCGGCCGAGCGGGTGGTCTCCGTCGTCGAGTACGCCACGGTGATCGCGCTCGACCGGGTCGAGCCGCTGTCCGGGCGACGACGTCGCGCCCTCGTGTCCCTCCTCCACCGCATGGCACCGCACGCGGTGATCGTCGCCGCGCCCGCCGTGCGCAGCGCCCTCGACCTGCCGGCGTCCAACGGCGGCGCAGCACGGCTGCTGGCCTCGGGGGCCGGGTGGATGCGCGCCCTGTCGTCCGACTCCGGCCGGACCGACACCGGGCGCGGTCCGCGGGACGACCTGGTGACCGTGCGGTACCGCGAGCCCCTGCCGTTCCACCCGGGGCGGCTCGCCGACGTCATCGCCGACGACCTCGCGGCGGGGGCGAACGGCCGGGTGCTGCGCTCGAAGGGCTTCTTCCGACTGGCGTCCCGGCCGGACCACGTCGGCTCGTGGTCGAGCTTCGGCGCGATGCTGGCGCTCGACCCGACCGCGAACCCGTCGTGGGACGAGGACGCACCGGTCGGTCAGGCGATCTGGTTCGTCGGCGAGCGCCTCGACGTGCACGCCGTCGAACGCGCGCTGGACGGTGCGCTCCTCACCCCGGCGGAACTGCTCGCCGGGCCCGACGTGTGGCGTCGGTGGCCGGACCCGTTCCCGGTGTGGCCTGCGCTCGACCCGTCGCACGAGCACCGGCACGACTGAGCACCCCGGACGGCCGACCGGCCCGGGCGTCGGCGGCGGCACCGACGGCGGAGCACTGCTCGCCAGGGACGTGGGAACCCCCGGAGACGCGGGTGACGCGCGAACCGCGACGTTGCACGCGTCGATCGACACGTGCAACGTCGCGAACCTGGCACCTGGCACCTGGCACCTGGCACCGCGCGTCGGGCGCCGCGCGCCGCCCCGGGCCCCGGTCACCCGGCGCCGGTCAGCCGCACACCGTCAGCGCTCGGCGGCTGCTTCCGCCCGGTCCTGCGCCGCGAACGGCAGGTCCCCCAGGTCGAGGTTCGGGTTCGTGTCCTGCGTGAGCACGAGCTCGCGGGCCTCGTCCTCGGACTCCACCGCGGGCATCGACCCCGGCAACGGGCGCTGCGACGACTCCCGCATGCAGAACACACCGACCGCTCCGACGACGCTCATCGCGACGAGGAAGTACGCGGGCGCCAGCTGGTCCCCCGTGGCCGTCAGGAGCGCCTGCACGATGAGCGGCGTCGTCCCGCCGAACACCGCGATGGCGATGTTGTAGGCGAAGCCCATGCCGCCGTACCGCGTCGACGTCGGGAAGAGCGCCGGCAGCGACGCCGCCTGGTTCGACACCCACAGCGCGGTCATCAGCGCCAGCAGCCCGAGCCCGGCGAGGGTCGACCACTGCGCGCCGTGCCCGATGAGCAGGAAGGCGGGGACGGCGAGCACGACGGTCGTCCCGGCGCCGATCCACATCACGGTGCGGCGACCGATCCGGTCGGACAGCCGTCCGGCGACCGGCAGCATCACGGCGAGCAGCACGAGCACGGGGATGGTGAGCAGCGTGCCGTCGATCGCGGAGTAGCCGAGCGAGTCGGTGAGGTACGTCGGCATGTACGAGGTCAGCGCGTAGCCGACCGTGTTCGATGCGCCGACGAGCATGATCGCGATGACGATGGGGCGCCAGTGGTCGCGCACCATGACGAGCACGTTCGCCGGTCGGCCGCCCGCTGCGGCCTCGCGGTCCGACGCGGCGGCCTCCTGCGCGGCCTGCGTCGCCTGGAACACCGGCGACTCCTCGATGCGCAGGCGGAACCAGATCGCGACGACGCCGATCACGCCGGCGAGCAGGAACGGCAGGCGCCAGCCCCAGGCGGTCATCGTCTCCTCGCCCAGCGTCACCTGCAGCACGGTCACCACGGTCGCACCGAGCGCGAAGCCCATGTAGCTGCCGAAGTCGAGGATGCTCGCGAAGAAGCCGCGCCGACGGTCCGGGGCGTACTCGGTCACGAACGTGGTGGCCCCGGCGTACTCACCACCGGTCGAGAACCCCTGCGCGAGCTTCAGCACGACGAGCACCACCGGAGCGACCGCACCGATGGTCGACCACGCCGGCAGGACCCCGATGAGGAAGGTCGACGACGCCATCAGGATCAGCGTCGTGGCGAGCACCTTCTGACGTCCGAGCCGGTCCCCCAGCCGCCCGAACACGATCCCGCCGAGGGGCCGCGCGACGTAGGTCGCCGCGAACACCCCGAGACTGAACAGGATCTGCACCGACGGTTCGGCCGTGGGCAGGAACACCCGGCCCATCGTGACCGCCAGGTAGCCGTAGACCCCGACGTCGTACCACTCCATCGTGTTGCCGACGACCATGCCGCTGACGGCCCGGCGCATCATGCTCCGGTCGACCACCGTGACGTCGCTGACGCGCAGACGTCGGGGTGGTCGGGTGCTGGTACTGCTGGGGTCGGAACCCATTCGCGATCTCCTCGTGGTGGGGCGGGCCGGTCGGTACCGGCCCGGGACAGCCAGCAACGCTAGGGAGCACGGGGCCGGGCACTGCCACGGGATTCACAGGGAACGGCGTGTCACCCGGACGGGGGTCCCGCCCGATCCGCATGCCCGTGCCGATGGGGCGCGAGGTCACGAGCCGGTAACGTCTGCCCCATGGCGATCCGACCGGACACGAAGAACTGGACCTGGGTGATCGGCGCGGCGTGCCCCGAGTGCGGCTTCGACGGCGCAGCCCTCGCCTTCCGCGACGTCCCTGCCGTGATCACGGAGAACACGGCGGCCTGGCCGGAGCAGCTCGCCCGTCCGGACGTCCGGCAGCGCCCGGACGACCACACGTGGTCGCCGCTCGAGTACGGCGCACACGTCCGCGACGTCCACCGGAAGATGACCGAACGCCTCCGCCTCGTGCTGTCCGAGGACGGCCCGGCCTTCGCGAACTGGGACCAGGACGCCACCGCCGTCGAGGAGCGGTACGGCGAGCAGGACCCGGCGGTCGTCTCCCGCGACCTGACCGAGGCGGCTCGCGACGCCGCGGCCGCGTTCGCCGCGGTACCGGACGACGCCCTCGGGCGGACGGGCCGGCGGTCGGACGGCAGCGTCTTCACGGTCGCGACCCTCGCGACCTACTACGCGCACGACCCGGTGCACCACCTGTGGGACGTCCGCAGGACCGCCCGCACGACCGACTGACGGTCGGGACACGGGACGGACGGGAGGCGCGGCACCGGCCCGCACCGCGCCTCCCGTCCGTCGACGGTGCCGTCCCGACGGCGGGCGGCACGCGCACGGGCGACGCGGCCGAGAGCGACGCTGTGCGCGGCCGGGTCAGGCGAGCGCGTCGAGCAGGGCGCGCGCGGTCGCGGCGTCGGTCACCAGCTCGTTGACCATGCCGGCGCGGACCGCGCCGACGATGCTCGGCACCTTCGCCGCCCCCACGGCCACACCGACCGCGTGCGGGACGCCGGCCAGGACGTCGCGCGAGGTCCGGACCATGCGCTCGCTGCCGGGGAACTCGATCGGCGAGCCGTCCGCGGCGAAGAAGTTGAGGCAGACGTCACCGGCGGCCTGGTCGAACACGGCGTCCTCGACCGGGATCCCCCGTGCCAGCGCGTCGCGGGTCGGGGTCGGTGCGCCGACGCCGAGGATCGCACCCTTGGCCCGCCCCCACAGCCCGACCACGTGCTGGAAGGCGGGGTCCTCGTCGAGGGTGGCGCGCATCGCGGCGGACGGCAGGGCCTGCGCGAAGAGGAACGCCGGGATCGCACCGGAGTGCTCGGCAGCGGTCCGCGTGATCTCGTTCGTCTGGAACCAGGGCATCGGGTCCGCCTGGCCGCCCACCGTCGGGACGATCTGGACCCCGGCCAGCGGCGGCATCCCGGCGTGTGCGACGTCGTACACGGTGCGACCGGAGGACATCAGCACGGCGTCGCCGGGCGTG
Organism: Curtobacterium sp. P97; assembly: GCF_023712445.1. Classification (NCBI taxonomy): domain Bacteria; kingdom Bacillati; phylum Actinomycetota; class Actinomycetes; order Micrococcales; family Microbacteriaceae; genus Curtobacterium; species Curtobacterium sp. P97. The sequence continues at coordinate 387,040 of NZ_JAMAYF010000001.1, forward strand.
AGCCCCATGCCCTCGACCGCGGTCGCGATGGGGGCGGCCAGGTCGGCACCGAGCGTCGCCTGGTGCGTCACGGCGGCCAGGTGCACGGCTCGGAGTCCGAGCACGACCTGCAGGCGCTCGGCCAGTGCGACGGTCTCGTCCTGGAAGGGGTCCACGACGTCGATCCGGACGAGTCCGGCGCGGCGGGCCTCGGCGACGAGACGGCTGACCGTGGGACGGGAGACCCCCAGGCGCGACGCGATCTCGACCTGGGTGGCGTCCTCGAGGTAGTACATCCGCGCCGCCTGGTACACGGTGTCGAGCGGGAAGCGGGCCCGGGCCCCCTCGGCGCCGGTGGTGCTCTCGGAGGACATGCTGCGGACCCTTCGGATCGGTCGGACACTCGGATCGTAGTCCGACCGGGGGTCACCGGATCGTGAACCCGCCGTCCACGCGCAGGTCGGCGCCGTTCACCATCGCGGCACCGTCGCTCGCCAGGAACAGCACCGCGGCGGCGATCTCGGCGGGGGTGGCGAAGCGACCGGTCGGGATCTCGTCCTGGTGGCGGAGCCCCGCCTCGTTCGCCCAGGCCGCCCGGCCGAGGTCGGTGAGCACGACGGTCGGCGAGACGGTGTTGACCGTGACCCCGCGTCCGCCCCACTCGAGTGCGAGCACCCGGGTCAGCCCGAGGACGCCGGCCTTCGACGCGCAGTACGCCGCGTGCCGGTCGAGGCCGACGTGTGCCGCCTGCGACGCGATGTTCACGATCCGACCGCTGCCCGCCGCGAGCATGTGCCGCCCGACCGCCTGCGCCAGCCGGAAGGTCCCGGTCAGGTTGACGTCGAGCGTGCGCGCCCACGCGCCGCCGTCCAGGTCCTCCGCTGCGTCGAGCGCGACGATGCCGGCGCAGTTCACGAGCACCTCGATCGACCCGGCGGCGTCGACGACCTGCTGGACCGCCGCCGAGACGGAGGCGTCGTCCGTGACGTCGCAGGCGAGCCCGAGGTGCGCCCCGGTGGTGACGTCGGGCAGCTCGGCGGCGGCAGCGGCCGAGGCGTCCGTCCGGACGTCGACGATCGCGACCCGGGCCCCGCGCGACGCGAAGGCGTGGGCGATCGCGTTGCCGATGCCGGACGCCCCACCCGTGACGACCGCCGTGCGGCCCGTCAGGTCGTTCGTCAGGTCGACGGCGTCGGGGCCCGGTCGGAGTGCGGCGGCGAGGTCGGTCTCGGTGGCGGTGGTCATGGTCGCTCCCTTGCGATGCGCGGTCGTGGTGTCGGAACGATAGCAGAAATTGTGTTCTGGACATCTGTTCCCGACCGTGTACAGTCGTCGCCGAACCATCGGAACGGGCACACCGCCCGGCTGACCAACGGAGGACCAGCTCATGTCGACGACGACGACCGAGACCCCGGCGCAGGGCGACGCGCACCGCGAGATCCCGACCACGATGCGTGCCGTGGTGGTCCACGGTCCGGGCGACTACCGACTCGAGGACCGCCCGGTCCCGCAGCCCGGACCGGGTGAGCTCCTGCTCCGCACCGACGCCGTCGGCATCTGCGCGAGCGACCTGAAGTGCTACCACGGCGCGGCGAAGTTCTGGGGCGACGAGAACCGCCCGGCATGGGCGGAAGCCGACCGGATCCCCGGCCACGAGTTCGTCGGGACGATCGTCGCCGGCGCCGACGACGCGCTCGCGAAGCGCGGTGTGGCACTCGGCGACCGCATCGCCTGCGAGCAGATCGTGCCGTGCTGGGAGTGCCGCTACTGCCTCGAGGGCGCCTACTGGATGTGCAACGTCCACGACATGTTCGGCTTCAAGGGCTTCGACGGCGCGATGGCCGAGTACGTGCTCGTGCCGAGCGGGGCCCTGACGCACCCGGTGGACCGCGCGCTGCCGGGCCAGGTCGCCGCCTTCGCTGAGCCCCTCTCCTGTGCCTTCCACGCCGTCGAGCGCGGCGACATCCGGTTCGGCGACACGGTCGTCATCGCCGGCGCCGGTCCGATCGGTCTCTCCGCGATCGCCGGCGCCCGCCAGAAGAACCCGCTGCGGATCATCGCGCTCGACGTCGTCGACGAGAAGCTCGCGCTCGCCCGCAAGGTCGGTGCCGACCTGACGATCAACATCGCACACGAGGACGCCGTCGCCCGGGTGAAGGAGCTCACCGACGGCTACGGTGCCGACGTCTACATCGAGGCCACCGGCCACCCGTCCGCGGTACCGCAGGGCCTGAACCTGCTCCGCAAGCTCGGCACGTTCGTCGAGTACTCGGTCTTCAAGGACGCCGTATCCGTCGACTGGTCGATCATCTCCGACGACAAGGAGCTCGACGTCCGCGGGGCACACCTCGGTCCGCACACCTGGCCGGCGGCGATCAAGCTGCTCGAGTCCGGCACGCTGCCGATGGACGAGATCTGCACGCACCAGTTCCCGCTCGAGGACTTCCAGCAGGCACTGGACCTGGTCGGCGACTCCGCCGGTGCGTCCGTCAAGGTGTCCATCATCCCGTCGCTGTCCGCACCGACCACGTCCGCGCCGACCACGTCCGCTGCGCGGGCCTGACACCCGAGGAGTCCCCGCGATGTCGACGACGACCGCGCGCACCACCGCCTCCACGCCCACCGCCGGCCGGTCCGAGGGCCGGCTGGACCGGATGGGGATCCCCCGTCCGCTCGCCCTCGGCTTCGTCGCCGTGCTGGTCTTCATGACCGGCAACGGCGTCGAGTCGAACTTCATCACCCCGCACATGGTCGCGGTGCTCGGCAGCCCCGAGGCCACCGTGGCGACGATCGTGACGTTCTACAGCCTCGCCGCCCTGATCGGCAGCTACGTCTCCGGCGCCCTGTCCGACCTGGTCGGTCCGCGCCGGGTGATGATCCTCGGCTTCGCCGTCTGGGTCGTCTTCGAGGTGCTGTTCCTGCTGGCCCTGGACGTGCAGAGCGTGCCGTTCGCCGCCGTCGCGTACGCCCTGCGCGGCTTCGGCTACCCGCTGTTCGCGTTCGCCTTCCTGGTGTGGGTGAACATCACGACGCCGGTGGAGCGCAACGGCTCGGCGGTCGGCTGGTTCTACGTCGCCTTCACCGGTGGGCTGCCGACCCTCGGCTCGCTGTTCGCCATCGGGGCGATCCCGGTGTTCGGCGGCGGCACGGTCGGCGAGGCGGGCGCCATGGTCGCGTCGATCGGCCTCGTGGTCGTGGGCTTCCTGATCATGCTGTTCGGCGTCCGCCTGCCCAACGGCTTCACGCGGATCGCACCCGCCGGTGAGAGCGCCTGGCGCGTGATGACGAGCGGGATCCGCCTCACCGCCACCCGGCCGAAGATCCTGATGGGCTTCCTCGTCCGCCTCATCAACACCGCGCCCGAGTTCGGCATGTTCGTCGTGCTGCCCGCGATCATCGCGAACGACCGCGGGTGGGGCCAGAGCCGCTGGCTGCTCATGACCGTCTGCGTCTACGCGACGAACATCCTGGTCAACGCCCTGTTCGGATGGGTCGGCGACCGGATCGGTTGGCAGCGCACGGTGAAGTGGTTCGGCATCGTGGGCTCGGCGACCGGGCTCGTCGCCTGGTGGTACGTGCCGCAGCTCGTGCCCGCGGGCTCCGACTGGGGCTACGTGCTCTCGGTCGTCGCCGGCTGCGTGTTCGGCTGCCTGCTCGCCGGCTTCGTCCCGATGGGCGCGATCATGCCCGCGCTCGCCCCGGAGCACAAGGGTGCCGCGATGGCGATGTACACCACCGCTGCCGGTGGCGCGGCGTTCCTCGGCACCGGCGTCGTCGCCGCGGTCTTCGCGCTCGGCGGCGGCGGCCAGGCGGTGACCTGGACCTTCGTCGGCCTCTACGCCTGCGCCTTCGTGATGATCCACTTCCTCGACGTGCCCCAGGGACGCCCGCACCGCGGCACCCGCTGAGGCCCGCCGAGCCGACCCCGGGCGGCGGTGGCCGTCCCACCGCCGCCCGGCCCCCCCCCGACCCGTCCCCTCCGTCCCGACCGACGCACCCGGTCGTCCGACCCGATCCTGACCCCATCCACCGGACCCCGGTCCACCGCACGACAGGAACGCACGCCATGACCACGATCCACGACGACCCCGAGGACTTCGCCGACGACCAGCTGGCCGGCTGGCTCGCCCTGTACGCCGACCGGGTACGCGGCGTGCACGGCGGGGTGGTCGCCCTCCCGACCGAGGGCGCCGACCGGCAGGTCGCCGTCGTGGTCGGCGGCGGATCCGGGCACTACCCCGCGTTCTGCGGCGTCGTCGGCCCCGGCTTCGCCACCGGCGCCGTCGTCGGCAACGTCTTCACCTCGCCGTCCGCGGCCCAGGTGTACTCGGTGGCCAAGGCCGCCGACCAGGGCCGCGGCGTCGTGCTGTCGTTCGGCAACTACGCCGGTGACACGATGAACTTCGGCCTCGCCGCCGAGCGCCTGCGCGCCGAGGGCATCGACACGCGCATCGTCGTGGTCACCGACGACGTCGCGAGCGCCGACGAGGTCGCGCAGCGGCGGGGCATCGCCGGCGACTTCTCGGTGTTCAAGGCGATGGGTGCCGCCGCGGCGGCGGGACTCGACCTGGACGAGGTGGAGCGCGTCGGCACCGCGGCGAACGCCGCCACCAGGACGATCGGCGTCGCGTTCTCGGGCTGCACCATGCCCGGCGCCACCGAACCGCTCTTCTCCGTCCCGGACGGACACCTCGGCCTCGGCCTCGGCATCCATGGTGAGCCGGGCATCCAGGACGTCCCGGTGCTGCCCGCGCGGGAGCTCGCCGCACTGCTCGTCGAGCGGCTGGTCGCAGAACGCCCCGAGGGCGCCGGGCCGCGGGTCGCACCGATCCTCAACGGCCTGGGCGACACCAAGTACGAGGAGCTCTTCCTGCTCTGGGGCCGCGTGCTGCCGCTCCTCGAGGACGCCGGGCTCGAGGTCGTCGAGCCCGAGGTCGGCGAGCTCGTCACCAGCCTCGACATGGGCGGCTGCTCGCTCACGCTGCAGTTCCTCGACGACGAGCTCGAACAGTACTGGCGCGCGGACGCCTACACGCCGGCGTACCGCAAGGTCGCCGCTCCGGTCGCGGCGCTCGTGCCGGCTGACGCGGTGGCCGAGGCCGAGGCGGAGGCGACCGTCGTGCCGGACGCGACCGAGGCCTCCCGGCGGGCAGCCGAGACCGCCCGCGCAGCCGTGGTGGCGATGGACGCGCTGCTCCGCGAGCACGAGGAGACCCTCGGGCGCATCGACGCGGTCGCCGGCGACGGCGACCACGGGCGCGGCATGGTCAAGGGTGTCTCGGCGGCTCGCCGGTCCGTCGAGCAGACCGACCCGGCCGCGGGTGTCGCCTTCGTGCTCGGTCGGGCGGGTGACGCCTGGGCGGCGTCCGCCGGCGGGACGTCCGGTGTGCTCTGGGGCGCGGCCCTCGAGGCCTTCGGTCGTGCCCTCGGCGACGACCGGGAGACGTACGGTCCGGCCGACGTCGTGGCTGCCGCGCAGGCGTTCGCGGACTCGATCGTCCACCTGGGCGGCGCGGCCCGCGGCGACAAGACGCTGCTCGATGCACTGCTGCCCTTCGTCGACCAGCTGCGGTCCTCGGTCGACGACGGCGCCGACCTGCCGGCGGCCTGGCGGACGGCAGCGCGGGTCGCCGTCGAGCAGGCGGAGGCCACGGCGGACCTGCGGCCGAAGGTCGGGCGGGCCCGACCCCTGGCCGAGAAGAGCGTGGGGACGCCCGATGCGGGCGCCACCTCGATGGGGATGGTCCTCACACGGATCGGCGAGGTGCTCGCCGACCGCGCACGACGCGAAGGAGTGGACGCATGACGCTACGACTGGTGGTGGGCTCGGACGACGCGGGCTTCGACTACAAGGAGGTCATCAAGCGGGACCTCGAGGCCGACGACCGCGTGGCCAGCGTGGTCGACGTGGGCGTCGACGCGGACGG